>JACQVI010000225.1 GCA_016209795.1 Ignavibacteriota bacterium | reverse complement strand
ATTACAACTCATCACTAACCACTCACAACATATTCGTTAAGCTCTTCTTCCGTCTCAACAATCTGCTTGATATTATAGAGAAACCATCGATCTATCTTCGTGATATTATATACCTCGTCTATGCTCATTCCAAGTTGGAAGGCGTATCGGAGGTAGAAGATGTTGTCCGCTTTCGGCGTTTGAAGCTTCTTTGCAATTCGTTCTCGCCATGCAGTTTTTTCCTGTTCTTCAAGACCATCCAGTGCGAACTCATCTTTTCCATCAGCACCCAGACCGTAGTGCCCTGCTTCGAGTGAGCGCAAAGCTTTCTGCAGCGCTTCCTTGAATGTCCTGCCGAACGCCATTGCCTCACCAACAGATTTCATCTGCACACCAAGTGTATCATCAACGCCCTTGAATTTCTCGAAGTCCCAGCGAGGAATTTTCACAACACAATAATCGATCGTTGGTTCGAAGGAAGCAGGGGTTTTTTTCGTGATATCATTAGGAATTTCATCGAGCGTGTATCCTACAGCCAACTTTGCAGCAATCTTGGCAATTGGAAAACCCGTTGCCTTTGAAGCAAGCGCAGATGAGCGCGAGACGCGGGGGTTCATCTCGATGACCAGCATACGCCCATTCTCAGGATGGACAGCAAACTGGATGTTCGAGCCTCCGGTTTCAACACCAATCGCCCTAATAATTTTTTTAGCTGCATCACGCATATGTTGGTACTCTTTGTCGGTAAGCGTTTGTGCAGGTGCTACAGTAATCGAGTCACCGGTATGGACGCCCATTGGGTCAAAATTCTCAATCGAACAGATGATGACGACGTTATCCTTAAGGTCACGCATCACTTCAAGCTCATACTCTTTCCAGCCGATGACCGATTCTTCGATGAGAGCTTCACGGATTGGGCTTGCGCCAAGGGAATGTTCAACCTTTCCAATAAATTCCTCTCTATTATATATGGTTCCCCCGCCTGTACCACCAAGCGTAAACGACGGACGGATAATGATTGGAAAACCTATCTCCTTGACACAAGCTACAGCCTCATCGACAGTGCGGACGAATCCCCCGCGAGGGGTGTCAAGTCCAGCATCTCGCATGACTTTTTGGAACAACTCACGATCTTCGGCTTTTTTGATCGCATCCAGCTTTGCACCGATAAGCTCAACACCGTATTTTTCCAGGACGCCACTCTCTGCGAGTGCAACAGTAACATTCAGCGCAGTCTGTCCACCCATTGTTGGCAAGAGAGCATCCGGGCGTTCCCGCTCAATGATACGCTCGACAAAGTAGGGAGTAATTGGCTCGATGTACGTCCGATCCGCAAATTCGGGATCGGTCATGATTGTGGCAGGGTTGCTGTTGACGAGGATAACACGGTAGCCTTCTTCTCGAAGGACTTTGCATGCCTGTGTGCCGGAATAATCAAACTCACATGCCTGTCCGATGATGATCGGACCAGCACCAATGACAAGAATAGAATGCAGGTCTGTACGCTTAGGCATCTAATACTACGTTTTCATTAAGATAGGAAAAATCTGAGAGAGTTGCCAAACTTTTTTGTCCGATAACATGAGAATTAACTGAGTAATCAATCAATCCAGAATTTGTGAAAAGCCGATCTTCGAAAAAAGGATCGGCTTTTTGATTTTCGCAGTCCTATCCCAACTTCCTTCTGAACCTCAAGACACTCAGCGTCAAAATTATCACACCAAAAATAACCAACGGAAGTGCCTGTGTCCAAAGCTCACCGATGCCGACCCCCTTCAAGAAAATTCCCCGGATGATCACAATGAAATACCGTAGGGGAATAACATACGTAATGTACTGAATAATAGCTGGCATATTCTCGATCGGGAACGCAAAGCCTGATAAGAAAATAAAAGGCATGAAGAAGAAAAACTGTGCCGTCATCATTGCCTGCTGCTGAGTTCTTGAGATTGTAGAAACGAACAAGCCGAGTCCTAGTGTAGTCAAGACAAATAACCCGCTCAAACCGTAGAGCAGCAACACGCTTCCTTGCAGAGGTACATCAAACCAGAATCGAGCAACGGCGAGCACAAACGTTACATCAATAGCTCCAATGATGACAAATGGTAATAGCTTTCCAATGATAAGCTGGTAGGGCTTAATCGGTGTAACGAGCAATTGCTCTAACGTCCCAATCTCTTTCTCCTTTACAACACCCAACGACGTCAGTGTCATGGTGACAATCATCAGCACTAATGCAACAACACCGGGCACCATGAAGTTGCGGCTTTCTAATTCTGCGTTGTACCAGACTCGTATTTCTGGCATCACCCGTGCTGGCTTCATTCCAAAAGGTATTCGCTCCCTGACTTCTGTAACGATCGAGCGAGAATATGTCCCTATGATTTGCGTTGCATATCCAAGGCTGATATTCGCAGAGTTCGCATCACTGCCATCGGCGATAAGTTGCACCATTGCAGGTTGGTAGGCAAGAAGATGTGCGCCAAACCTTGGTGGAATAACCAACGCCAGCCACGCATCGCCATGCTCGATATGGGCGTCGATCTGACCAATCGAATGGACCTGATCTTCTACGACGAAATATCCTGAATTTGTAAATTGTGCAATGAATTCTCGACTTGCGCTGGATTTATCTAAGTCGCACACAACCATTGGAATCGATTTAATGTCGGTCGTCGCTGCATAACCTAAGAGAACCAGCTGAATCACTGGCCCAAGGAACGAAAGAACCAGCATCCGCCTATCGCGTCGAAGCTGTAAAAACTCCTTGATGATGATGTGATAAATCGTTCTCACTCTGCTTTCCCTATCAAGCGCAATGAACTGATACTGATAACGACGGTTGCAAAGATGCCCATGAACACAAGCTGATCCCAGAAGGCTGCCAGTCCGGCTCCTTTAAGGACAATGCTTCGTATGACAATCAAAAAATACTTAGCTGGAGCAAGATTCGAAAGAATTTGCAAGAATAGGGGCATACTACGTATCGGAAAAACGAATCCTGATAGTAAAAACGTCGGCAGCAGCGATGAAAAGACAGAAATCATGAAAGCAACCTGCTGTGTTCTCGTGATCGTTGAAATCAACAATCCCTGTCCCAGTGCACATACTAAGAATATCATGATGCCAACGAACAGCCAGAAGAAGCTGCCTTTAACAGAAATATCGAATAGCAGAAAGCCCAAGGATACAACAAATGTCGCTGCGATCAAACCGATGATCAAGTACGGGATGACTTTTCCAAAAATGATTTCAAACGTGTGCAGCGGTGAAATCATGAGCTGCTCCATCGTTCCTCGTTCTTTTTCTCTTACGACCGAAAGCGATGTTGAGACAACACCGGTGATCATCAGGATAAATCCAATCATGCCCGGAACAAGAAACTTTGCTGTTACAAGCTCAGGGTTATACCAGACGTTTGGACGGAAATCAATTGGGACGTAGAATTCCCTCCCGACGCGCTCCAGTGTCTCAGTTGCAAGCTTGGTAGAATAATTTTGGACAATACCGTTGATATAGCCAATTGCAGTTGTTGCAGTGTTTGCATTGGAGCCATCGACAAGCACCTGCACAGGTGCATCATTCCCAGAAAGAATCTGACGAGTAAAATCTGTTGGAATAACAATTGCAACGAGCGCTTTCCCTTCATCCAAGAGCCGATCAACCTCTTTATAACTCTCAACCGAATACTTGAAATCGAAATATTCCGTATTGGAGAAGGTTCGAGTAAAGTCCCGACTCATCTGACTTTTGTCCTGATCGAAGACAACAAGCGAAATATGCTTGACATCAAAACTCAGTGCATAGCCGATCAAGAAGACGAGAAAAGCCGGCAGCACAAGGAGAACACCAAGTGATCGCTTATCCCGTCGTATCTGACGAAACTCTTTGATGATCAGTGGGTGTAATCGTTTTACCATATTATGCTGCTTGTTGTAGTGTGTCTCGTTCGAGAAGATGGAGGAACACATCCTCGAGGGATGGCGTTATTCGTTCGATGTGCTGAATGTGTATCCCGTGAGATGCGAGTAGAGAAACAATGCGCTCTTGACCTTCTGCTTCATTTTCAACTCCAACATGAAGATATGTTCCGAAGATAGAGGTCTTCAGCACCCATGGCTGTTCCTGCAGGATACTCATTGCGGCAACAACATTGCTTGCGGGAGTTTCTTCACTCTTGATTTCTACCTCAAAGATTGGAAAGATAATGTGTTCGTTCTTTAATTCTTTCGGACTTCCACGTGCAATGAGTCTACCGGCATTGATAAGGATGATCGTATTGCAATATTCCGCTTCATCGAGATAATGTGTGGTGACAAGAACTGTCACGCCTTGCTCAGAAAGGCTGTTGATCAATTCCCAGAAATTTCTTCGAGAGATCGGATCGACGCCGCCCGTTGGCTCGTCAAGGAAGACAATCTGAGGCTCCTGGAGAATTGCACAACCAAGCGCTAACCGCTGTTTCCATCCGCCTGAAAGAGTCTTCGTCAAACTTCTCTCTCGTCCTTTCAGACCAGCCATCTCAATAACCCATTGCATTCTCTCCTTGATCTTCCCATTGGTAAGCCCATAGACTCCGCCAAAGAATCGAATATTCTCTTTGACTGTGAGATCTTCGTAGAGCGAAAAGCGCTGTGACATGTAGCCGATAGTTTTTTTAAGTAACTCAGTCTGTGAAGTAACATCGTAACCTCCGACCATTGCTGTCCCTGAAGTTGGCTCGAGCAAGCCGCAGAGCATACGAATGGTCGTTGACTTTCCGGCACCATTCGCTCCGAGGAATCCGAAAATCTCACCCCGATTCACGGTAAAATTGATATGGTCAACGGCAGTGAACTTCCCGAATTGTTTTGTAAGATTGTCTACTTCAATTGCATAGTCTTTCATGCTCTTTCCCTTTACGACCTCATCCGAAGCTTGATCCCGCCAGTGGCGCAGCAAAAATGAGGGTGTCCAAAAAGTCAGTTGATGTAGAGTCCGATTTGCAATCGGACAAATATTTTATAGGTTCTGCTCTGTTTTTAAAGTGTCCATTTGTCCCGACTTGTCGCATTAACGTCAACTTAATGTTCGTTATTTTGTGACCCCCCAGGGGTCAAATGTTTATAGTTTGAATATATTGAGCATTGTTGAACCCCAGCGGGGTGACATGTCACTCCTGACGGAGTTTTTCTGGTTCTTGTAACCAGGGCTATAAATATCTCACTCCTATCGGAGTTTGAAAGCATTCTGAAATTATCAGTTTGCCACATAAGCTAAGTTGACGCCCGAGCGACTTGTCGGGAGACTCTACAACGTCTTTTTCGGACAGCCACTACGGGTGAGGTCATTTACGATGGAACAGTTTCCTTTGCCATTAGTGAAATAAAAACATTCTCCAGTGATGCATGAATCACTCTCCATTCTGAAATCTCAATCCCAGCTTCACGTAACACACGTTCAATCAATGGAACATCGCGCTTGCTCTCATCAACAATCACATTGAGTCGATCGCCAAACGCCTGCACATCTCGAACGTGAGGACTACTTCGTAAGACAATGACAGCACTTCGTATGGGATCGCAGATGATTTCGATGACCTCGCCACGTAGTAAGCGTTTGACGTTCTGCGGTGTGTCTACAACCATCAGTTTCCCTTCATTCATGAGTGCCACACGAGTACAGCGCTCAGCTTCGTCAAGATAGGGCGTGCTCATCACGATCGTGATGCCGGATTCCAGGAGGCTGGATAATATTTTCCAGAAATCTCTCCGAGAAACGGGATCGACGCCTGTTGTCGGCTCATCGAGAAAGAGAATATGCGGTCGGTGAATGAGCGTGCAGGCAAGTGCTAACTTCTGCTTCATTCCTCCGGACAGTTGTTCAGCTAAGCGTTTACGGAAGGGTGTAAGTCGGGTGAACTCCAGTAACTCTTCTCGTCTCTTTCGGTAATCGTAGACTTCATTAATCTCGGCAAAGAATTCGATGTTTTCATCGATACTCAAATCGCCGTAGAGGCTGAAGCGCTGGGATAAGTAGCCGATCATCCTCTTTATTTTTTTTGCATCCTTGACGAGATCATATCCAAGAATCTCTGCACTACCGGAGGATGGGGGAAGGATCCCTGTCAACATTCGGAAGGTTGTCGTTTTTCCAGCGCCATCAGGTCCGACGATGCCGAACATTTCGCCTTGATGAATAGTCAAACTCAGATGGTCTATGGCTATTACATCCCCAAACGATTTTGTAAGATTTTCTATCTTAACCGTTAGATTCAAAATCTTTTTTACTTTTTCATTTTTAATTTTTCATTGATGAATGACCGCATCGGCGGGCATGCCGGGCTTCAGGATAAGCTCTGGGTTGCCGACTTCGATCTTCACACCAAAGACAAGCTTCGTTCGATCTTCCTTTGTCTGAATATTTTTCAGAGTAAATTCAGCAACAGGGGAAATGAATGTCACTTTTCCAGGGAATGGTCGATCGGGATATGCATCGATGAAAACCTTTGTCTCTTGTCCAAGTGTAATCTTCGCAAGCTCTGCCTCGGGAACGTAGATCATGAGATGAACCTTGTCAAGCTTTGCAATCCGATACAGCGCTGCATGCTGCATGACAATCTCACCTTCTTCAATGGATTTTTGTGTAACAATCCCATCAATTGGTGAAAGCACATACGAGTCGCTGATTTTTTTTCTGATAGCTTCGACCTGAGCGACTGCCTGATCACGACGGGCACGTGCGGCATCGATTTCTTCGGAGCGAGACCCACGCTTCAGTTTTTCATAGGTTTGTTGGGCGTTGATGAATCGTGTGCGTGCATCATCAAGCTGTTTTTGAGTAATCGTGTTCGATTTGAACAACTCCTCCATGCGGGCTAAATCTTCCCTGGCATTCGTATAGTTCGCCTCTGCCTGAATGAGATCTTCGCTCCGAGCACCACGGAGTATCAGCTTAAACTGAGCCTCGGTAGCGGCTGCATTTGCTTCAGCCTGCTTCAATTGAATGTCTAAATCGGTATGATCGATAAGGAGAAGTGTGTCACCTTTTTTTACTGATGTTCCTTCATCAACCAGGAGCTTTTCTATTTCACCGGAAACTTTGGCACTGACTGTTACTTCAGTCGACTCAATCGTACCTGAGGCTGAGATTTCTTTTTCATTGGAGTGGGAACAACTGAAAAGAAGGGCGACAGCGATAAGGCAGATGAATTTGCCCCTTGGAATTAAAGATCGGAGATTTAGGTTTAGAGATTTGGGGTTTGTCATGTTGAATTTGTTTAGGATTTCGTGCTTCGTGCTTCGGATTTCTTATGTTCATTTCAATACCGCCACTACTTCCTGCTGTCTCGGCTCACCAGGGACAATGACTTCATAGTTTTTGGAGATATAGACGTTAATCTCGCTGCGGATGCCGAAATCGCCCATGAAGTAAATCCCCGGCTCTATAGAAAACGATGTCTCGGGAATGATCGTACGCTCGTCTTTCGTTTCAAGGTTATCCATGTTCGCGCCGCTGCCGTGAAGGTCCTCGGTGATCGAGTGACCTGTGCGATGGATGAAATACTCACCATATCCTGCCTGTACGATATGGTTGCGGGCGACATCATCCACATCACAGCCACGTACCTGCTTCTTCTCTGTAAACGATTTCTTAAGAAAATCCATAGCCGCATCTCGTGCTCCTTTCACGATACTGAAAATCTTCGTGTACTTCTCAGGTACAGAGTTTCCCAAGTACCCGACCCACGTGATGTCATTATACGTTGCACCGGGCTTGTTTTTCTTTGCCCAGAGATCGAGGAGGACAAAATCGCCTTCATGCAATTCCGAGTGCACTTCTTTCGTTGGCTCATAATGCGGATTGCCGCTGTTGGCGTTCACGGAACAGTTGGGAGCTTCAAGTGTAATCAGACCATTTGCTTCGAACTGCTTGAGCATGAATTGCTGGACGTCGTATTCTGTAATTCGTTCTTTGTTCTTTGTTCTTTGTCTCATGAAGTCAAACGTTTTATCGACGATACTGCGCATAATGCGGGCAGTCTCAAGATTATCACGATAAGCTTCTTCCGTCCAGCGGGACTCAAAGTACTGAGTTAAGTTCATCGATGAAACAACATTCATGCCCGTTCGCTTCACCGTCTCAATCGTGCCAGCATCGACTTTCGAGATGTACGGGATTGCATTGCTTGGAGAATATTCCATGGCGACGGTTTTTACGCCTTTGAGAATCTTCCTCAATCCTTCTTCTAACGACTGCCAGCTAAGAAAAATTGTCTTCTCTCCGGGGAGATGGTCTAAGTTCCATCGCTCGATACTGTGGACAAGCTTTTGCGGCTCTCCATTTGCAGGAATTAAATAAAAGAAGCGACGTGTATTGAGAATATGTTTTGGATACTCGAGGATGCGCTGTGCAAATTCGTTCCGCTTCCAGAAATCGTAAAAGAGCCAGCCGTCAATGTTCTGCTCGCGGAGCGCCGATTGAATAGAATGGATTTTTGCTGTGGTTACCTGTGAAGGGGTGGTTTCTGACATATTTCTCTAATGTAATTGTACTTTGGTTAGAGAATATACGGAGAGCGGTGGGAAGATGCAAAATTACAAAAGAAAAATCCTTTTCAGTTCTTCACTGTCCTGTAATTGCTGTGGCGCTCCGGCGAAAACCACTTCCCCCATGCGCAGTGCATAGACATGGTGTGTAATCTTTAAGACCTCACGGACTTTTTGTTCTACAATCAGAATAGTTGTTTTCCATTGTTGATTAATATTATAAATCGTCTCGAAGGCTTTTGTTACAAGTTTTGGCGATAATCCTAACGAAGGTTCATCAAGCAGTAAAATCTTTGGCTGAAGCATCAACGCTCTTGCAAGTGCCAATTGTTGTTTTTCCCCACCACTTAGTCTTCCTGCATCTTGTTTTATTCGATCTTTTAAATCCAGAAAAAGCTCAAGCACTGAAGAAAGCCTCTTCTCAATCTCCACTTTATCTTTTAGAAGATAACCCCCCATTTCGAGATTTTCCTTTACAGTAAGTTCGGTAAAGACGCGGTTCCCTTGAGGCACGAAAGAAATTCCATTTCTCACATTTTCTTCAGAACTATGGTTCGTTATTACTTTTCCATCCATTGAGACAGTCCCGTGCGCCGTCTTTACAATACCCATTAACACTTTGAGGAGTGTAGATTTCCCTGCTCCATTCGGACCAATGATTCCTACAATCGTACTTTGCTCAACATTGATGGAAACATTCCTGAGAACAACTTTCTTTCCGTAGCCGGCTTCAGGTATGTCTGCTTTCAGGACTATCATGACAGGTATGCTTCGAGAATTTCAGGCTGACTGCGGATAACCGATGGGTTACCTTCAGTTATCTTTTTTCCTTCGTCCATAACTACCACAAGATCGGAAATGCGAAGGACGAACTCCATATCATGTTCGATCAGAAAAATTGTTTTCCTCCTCTTCTTAACAAGCTGCTGCAAGATCTCTGCAATCTTATCCACCATTGCAGGTTGAACACCGGAAACAGGCTCATCAAGCAATAACATTTCAGGCTCGGCGGCAAGACAACACGCAATGGTCAAGAGCTTTTGTTGTCCGTATGACAGGTTTTCAGTTAGCTGACTTCGGTGTTCCATCAAACCAACAAATTCAAGTAGCGAGATCGCTTTTGCAAGATGATCTTTGTATTCTGGAGATTCAGTCGAGAAGTTTAATAATGCATTGAGAAATCGTTCACCGCTTTGATGTTTCCTTCCGAGCAAAACGTTTTCAAGCACAGTAAGACGTTTAAACAGACGAAGGTCTTGAAAAGTTCTGGAAATGCTCAGTTGAGCAATTTTCCATGGGGGAAGATTCCGCAAGGAGGCATTGTCAAAAGTAACTGTTCCACTGTTAGGGTATATGAAGCCTGTGACAATGTTAAAGACCGTGGTTTTCCCCGCACCGTTCGGTCCGATAAGACTGGTGATTTTTCCCGACTGTAGGGAAAGCGTGAAGTCCTGTACCGCCTGCACACCATCGAAGTTTTTGTTCAGATTTCTTATCTCAAGCATTTACTCTCTCCTAAAACTAAACTCTCCCCAGATGCCTTGGGGACGAAACATCATAAATGCAACCAGTAATCCGCCATAGAGAATTTGCCGCATATTTGCAGCAACGGAACTCGGCATCCCAAGAAACCGAAGCAGCTCAGGGATACTCACAAGTAAGATAGCACCAATAATTGAACCGGACAATCTCCCTGCACCGCCGACAATAACAATCGAGAGCATGAAGATCGATTCTGGCACCGTAAAACTGGTCGGATCAATGAAGGTAATGTAGTACGCATACAGAGCGCCTCCTATCGCAACAAGACCCGCACCAATTGAGAACACCATAACTTTATAATAATTAACGTTCTTTCCTAGTGACTGAGCAAAGATTTCATCCTCACGGATTGCTCGCAAGACATTGCCAAAAGGAGATTGAACCAATCTTCGTGCAATAAAAAACACCAGAACCGCAAACACAAGCGTAAGAAGAAGGAAATCAACATGCGATGTGAACCGATATCCAAAGAGCTTTGGCTGAGGAATACCGGGAAGTCCGAGAGGACCGTGCGTCAGCTCCATCCAGTTGTTCATAATTTGAAAGATAATGACCTGAAAGCCGAACGTTGCGATGACAAAGAAATCATCACGGATACGGAGAGAAGGAAATCCGATAAGAAAGCCAAACAATGCAGAAACAACGATGGCGATTGGGATCGCGACCGTAAAGTTTATGCCGAAGTTCAACGAAAGCAGTGCCGCAGTATAAGCGCCGATGCCATAGAACGCAGCATGAGCCACAGAGATAAGCCCCGTATAACCAGCAACGAGGTTGAGCGAAATGCCTACGATAATGTAGATGCCGATAAGGATGAGGATATGGAGGAGGTATTCCATCAGCAACTCATGCAATGCGTCATTGCGATCCCGATTGTAAATCGGGAGAAGCAATCCGCTAACCCAGCATCCGTCATTGCGAGCGTAGCGAAGCAATCTGATAACCTCTGGGTCAGCAGATTACTTCGTTGTTTTAGTCCTCGCAATGACACTTCAGACCAATTCATCATATAAATCTTTCCATTGAGGGTTCATTCCTTCTATCAATTTTATCTTTTTCTTCCTCGAACCGGCTTTGATTTGCTTCTCTCTTGCGATGGCGTGATACGGCTCTTCAAAGACTTCATAGTAAACCAGTTTGTTGATGTTATAGCGTTTCGTGAATCCATCGATCATTTTCTCTTTGTGTTCATACACTCTCCGACGCACGTCATTTGTAACACCTGTGTAGAGCACTGTATTCCATTTGTTCGTCATAATGTATACATAGAAGTACTTATTCATAACTTCATTGGGTTATATCATTGCGACGGGCTGCCCAAAGGGTCATTGCGATCCCGATCATAAATTGGGAGAAGCAATCTACTACCCCTGCATCCGTCATTGCGAACGTAGCGAAGCAATATGTAAACCCCGCATTCGTCATTGCGAGCGTAGTGAAGCAATCTGCTTCTATCATGTATATTAGATTGCTTCGTCGTCCCTTCGGGACTCCTCGCAATGACGTTTCCCTCTGTTTGCTTGTCACACATGCGCCTTCTGCGGTTTCTTTCTTCCAATTCGACCGAAGTTAGTGCAACTTGCTAACTTCGTTGTCGAATTGAGAATCCCGCCGAAAGGCGGGACCAACAAGACATACGTCTCATATCTGTACTTTCTGAGGTTTTTTCCCAAGTATTCCATACGGTCTAAACAGCAAAAATAAAATCAGTATTACAAACGCGATCGTATCCTGCCACTTCGATGGCAATTGCCACACGCCTAAGTTTTGCGCAAGACCGATGAACAGCCCACCAAGCGCCGCACCCGGAAGACTTCCTATACCGCCAACGATAACGGCAATGACTCCCATGACCAGCGCGTTGAAACCCATCGTAGGCGTCATATCCGTATCGAACGAGATCATGATGGCTGCGACGGCGGCAAGGAACGAGCCGATGGCAAAGGCGTACATGATGTATCGATCTGAGTTGATTCCGCTTAGCCGAGCAAGCTCAGAGTCATTTGCCAATGCACGTAATGCCTTACCAAACTTCGTCTGCGTCATTATCAGCGCCGTCAACGTAATCAACATGATGCTTGTGATAATGATAGCAATCTGGATATCAGTAATCCGTGCACCAAAGATTTCATGCCCTTCCACCACTTCTCCTGTGCGCATGGTTTTCGTATCGTCTCCCCAGATCATTGAGATGATATTTTGCAGAACGATGTAAAGACCGAGCGAGGCAATGAGCAAGGTGAGGTCAGTTGCTTTGCGATTCCGCATAGACTTGTAAACTACCACCTCTAACCCAACACCTACCACCATTGTGGCGAGGCAGGCAAGCGGAAAGGCAAGCCAACGATCGAGACCTAACTGGATATAGAAGAGGAAAGCCAAGTAGGCTCCAAAGGTGTAAACCGCTCCGTGTGCAAAATGAAAGAATCGAGTTGTTTGATAGATGAGAGCGAAGCCGAGGGCAACGAGGGAGTAGATACTGCCGGCAATGATACCGTTAAGGAGGAGTTGATTAACCATTGACTTTGCTCAACGAAGTGAATTGAACTCCTCAATTGTTAATTGTGCTTGTCTTAGGATGCTGCGAATAATTGGCTTAGGCAGGTCTCGATTATGGAATGGGACAGTGACTCGTAACTCTTTCTTCACCTGATGTTTAAGCTGAACGTGGCTCCCGCTCTGATGGTGTATGTAGAATCCCGTACGCTGAAGAATACGTATGACTTCCTTTGCTTTCAGAACAGGAAGCTCTTTGCTCATGCATTTTCCAACTCAACCGATATGATTTCCTTAACAGGTTCTGCATGGAGCGAAACATCTTTCGGGAGGGGTTCTCCATCCTTTAACAGTCCTTCACAATGGCACTTAATAGCATCTGCAGCCATCATACGCGCCTCCTCGATAGTAGACCCATGCGTGACGATACCGGGCAATGCAGGCACAATGACCAGATAACCCCCGTCTTCAATAGGCTCAAAAAGTACCGTATAGTTAAAAATCCTCATATAACTTTTCTTCCATATAGTTTTGTATACAAATATATACTT
>JACQVI010000227.1 GCA_016209795.1 Ignavibacteriota bacterium | reverse complement strand
GTTGTAGAGTATGAAGACCATCATTGAATCAGCACGGGGGATGTAATGGAAGGAAACTTCTCTAACCGCGTCCAAGATGTTATTCGCCTGAGTCGTGAGGAAGCACTCAGACTGGGCCATGATTACATTGGGACTGAACATCTTCTTCTTGGGGTAATTCGCGAAGGTGAAGGCATTGCAGTGAAGATCTTACGCAACCTTGGCGTCGATCTCTACAAGTTGAAGAAAGCAATTGAAGACACTGTTCGTACATCAGGCGGTACACTGACGATTGGCAACATCCCGCTCACGAAGCAAGCAGAAAAAGTTCTTAAGATTACTTACCTTGAAGCAAAGTTGTACAAATCGGATGTCATCGGTACTGAGCACCTCTTGCTTTCACTCCTCAGAGATGACGATAACATTGCGGCGCAAATTCTCCATCAATTTAATGTCCACTATGACGTTGTTCGGAATGAGTTAGACAATATCATCAGCGGCAAACCATCGAGTCCACCTGCTACACCAACTATTGAGCGACGGCAAGAAAAATCGAAGACTCCGGTTCTGGACAACTTTGGTCGTGATCTAACCCGACTCGGAATGGAAGACAAGCTCGATCCGATCATAGGCAGAGAGAAAGAAATTGAACGTGTTGCTCAAGTCCTCAGCCGTAGAAAGAAAAATAACCCTGTTCTCATCGGTGAGCCTGGAGTCGGTAAGACCGCTATCGCCGAAGGACTTGCACTCCGTATCGTCCAAAAGAAAGTGTCTCGAGTGTTGCATGACAAGCGAGTTGTTACACTCGATCTTGCTGCACTGGTGGCTGGCACAAAATACCGCGGCCAGTTTGAAGAACGGATGAAAGCAGTAATGAATGAACTCGAGAAAGCGAAAGATGTCATTCTGTTTATTGATGAGTTACACACCATCGTTGGTGCTGGCGGGGCTTCCGGTTCACTCGACGCATCGAACATGTTCAAACCTGCTCTGTCGCGTGGCGACCTACAATGTATTGGTGCAACAACGCTGGATGAGTATCGCCAGTACATCGAGAAAGATGGCGCACTCGATCGTCGCTTCCAGAAGATTATGGTGGATCCAACTACTGTAGAGGAAACGATTCAAATTCTGAAAAACATTAGGCATAAATATGAAGAACACCACAATGTCAAATACACTGAGAAAGCACTCGAGGCTGCCGTACGTCTCAGTGATCGGTACATAACCGACCGTTACCTTCCGGATAAAGCTATCGATGTGATGGATGAAGCTGGTTCACGCGTCCATCTCTCGAATATCCACGTTCCTAAGGAAATTCTTGATCTCGAAGCTGAAGTCGAAAAAATCCGACAATTGAAGAATCAGGTGGTCAAGAACCAGAATTTTGAGGAGGCTGCCCGTCTTCGCGATCTTGAAAAGAAGTACCTCAATGATCTTGAGATTGCAAAGCGAGAATGGGAATTAAAAGCACACGAGACTATTTACGAGGTAAACGAAGATACCATCGCTGATGTGGTATCGATGATGACCGGGATACCAGTAAACAAAATCGCGCAGTCGGAATCACAGAAACTGCTTAAGATGGGGGATGCACTCAAAGAAATGATCGTGGGTCAGGAGGAAGCGATCGAAAAACTGTGCAAAGCGATCCGCAGAACTCGTGCAGGCTTGAAAGATCCGAAACGTCCAATTGGCTCATTTATTTTCCTCGGACCAACAGGTGTCGGAAAAACTGAAATGGCTAAAGCACTGGCGAAATATCTCTTTGATTCAGAAGAAGCGCTCATCCGCATCGACATGAGCGAATATATGGAAAAATTCAGCGTCTCTCGACTCGTTGGTGCGCCACCGGGCTATGTCGGATATGAGGAGGGTGGCCAGCTCACAGAAAAAGTTCGTCGCAAGCCATACTCTGTCGTCCTGCTTGATGAAATAGAAAAAGCACACCCAGATGTTTTCAATATCTTATTGCAAGTTCTCGATGATGGAATTCTTACGGATAGTTTAGGGCGCCGTGTCGATTTCAAAAATACTATTCTCATCATGACATCCAACATTGGTGCTCGGGATATTCGATCAACAGGTGGCTTTGGCTTTGGACTTGATACACCAAAGGATCAATATCAATCAATGAAGAACACCATCGAAGATGCAGTCAAGCGTGTCTTCAACCCTGAGTTCCTGAACCGCATTGACGATACGCTTGTCTTCCACAACCTCGAGCGTGAACATATCGATAATATCATTGACATCCAGATGCGCGAGTTAGTTAATCGCATGTCAACCCTGGAAATCAAAATACAGCTTACCAAGCAGGCACGAGAATTCCTTATCGATAAGGGTTATGATCCTGCTTTTGGTGCTCGTCCTTTAAAGCGAGCAGTGCAAAAGTACGTTGAAGATCCAATCGCTGAAGAAATTCTCCGCAATAAGTTTGGGCAGGGAAGTGTCATTAGGGTGAAATACAATAAAAAGACTGAATTGTTGAAATTTGTCGAAGCTGGTAATTTGAAGAAAGGCAAAGTCGAGCCAGAAGCACAACAAAGCGCGAGTGTCTCGTAAGAGAATATCAGTGGACATTGTTACCCTTGTTCCCTAACATTCGGAACAGGGGTTTTTTATTACTTGAAGGAAGATGCATTTATTCAGAACCAATTCGAGAGTCCGTGAACTCTCCTATCAAAAACTCCTCAACCAAAGAATTGATGAGCTGGAGCTGCGGCCTGCCGATAGGCTTCGCGAGTGTCTCATCCAGCTACGACGGGAATTAAAACAGAAACACATTGCATACTTTCCAAAATTCTACTTTGGTGACGAACCATGGGGATGTATTGACCGCACCGGTTCGATTGAGATACCATTCTTTTTAGCAAACACGGCTCTTCGCCGTCTTGCCGAGCGCTATTATTTCTCCTACACGAAAGTGGAAATCATGATGGTGCTACGACATGAAACCGGTCATGCTATCAATTATGCGTATAAGCTTTGGCGGAGAGATGACTGGAAAGTAACGTTTGGCGATTTCAGGAAACGCTATCCACAGATATACAACTTTGATCCCTATAGTAAGGATTTTGTGCGCTATCTCCATCACATCGGAAACCCACACTATGCACAAAAACATCCAGACGAGGATTTTGCTGAAACATTTGCCGTTTGGCTCGATCCATTATCAAAATGGAAATGGAACTATCGCAATTGGGATGGTGCTCTTGAAAAACTTCGGTCGATCGATCGATATTTTCGCATAGAACGAATCGCTGACCGACGACCACTCAAAGTTCGTTATGATGAAACGAGCAGCTACAGGACTATCGATGCTTCTGTTGCTGAATATTTTGAAATCGAACGAAAAGTTGACCAGCGGCTGAAGGAGTATACACAGGATTTGAAAGAAATCTTTTCAGGTATTGGACTGCGCACGCGGCGTTTTATCCGCGCCGATCGGTTTATTCAGAACTATGGAGAGTATTTAGAAGAAGAATTGGTAACCTGGATTGCTAAAGCCGACCGACGAGATATCCGAAAATACCTTCGTGAATTACAGACGATCTGTGCACTGAACAATCTTCGTGTTCATCCTGACAGAAGCACAGAAAAACTCATCGAGCTTGTTATCGTCTCGACCTATCATGTCCTGAAACGTCTACGTCGAATACGCTGAGGGAAATATTCCTTCCTTATCAAATTATGCTGGATTCTCTGATTTGGAGGGAGTTCGGTGGTAAGTTTATTTCAACAGCACCATCGCTCTCCGCTCGAAGATGCGCGATTCTCCAGTTGAGATGACAGAGAGCTGATAAAAGTAGATGCCGCTTGCCATATCCACCGCGTTCCACGTTTCCTCATGATATCCAGGCTCTCGATGATCATCAACAAGCGTTGCTACTTGCTGGCCAAGCACATTGTAAACATTTATCATTACCCAACTGGAAACTGGCAACTGGTAACTGATCACTGTGGTTGGATTGAACGGATTGGGATAATTCTGGAACAGCTCGAACTTCTCTGGTTGGTCTACTGTGATGTATATTTCTTTAGTCCAGATATCGCCAGTAGGTGCCGAGATCAGAAACCGGAGTGTGTCGTTCTCATCGACGGGTGCAGTTTTATCCACCGAAAATCTAAACATTACCACTGCTTCTTTACTCTTCATAAATGGGGGTAACTCCTGTTCACCCGGTGAAAGATGTAACCAGCTTGGTAGATCAGATGCTGTTATTTTTATACCTGAAGGCGACACGGATGACCCATTCACCACCGTTAACTCAATAACATTGTTTGAGGAGGCAAATGGGATGTTATAAATGGTTGCTGGCTCACGCTTGCCCTCGTGCTGTCCTGTTTGAGCCTGAACGGCATTTTGGAAAACATTTAGACCGAGGAAGCCAATAAGCAAAATGAAATATTTCTTTTTCATAATCACTTTCCCCTTTATCGTAAATGAAGTCGAACTACTGTTCACATGGTTGTGAGGCTTGGGCTTCGATCAGGATAATCCCTGCATCTGATGGTGGAGCTTCCCGACTTCCCGTGCCACTCATTGGAATCTTCTCTTGCGCCTGTCCCGGCAGAACAAGCCAGTATTGCGCTCCATTTTCTGGAAGAATTGTCCAGCTCATCGTCAGAGGATATGCTGCATCGTAGACCTCAATTAGTATTTGCACGTTTTGCTGGTTCGGTGGGACGACCTCTACCAGCTTGCCCGATTGGAATCTGGCGTTCAATGTCCCCGCCGGTGTCTGTGAAACGATAACATTGTCACTCAACCCCGGTGCATAGGGACGATTTGCGTTGCGGATGTACAACATCTTTTGCTTCCCCTCAGCATCAGTCAACGTAAACCCGTCGAGCGACGACGCTGCTGTGATGCAGCACTGGCATGGCGGCGGCGTTGCACGAAAACTTGCTGAGATTGTGTGGTTTGCCGTGACATTGGTAAACGTATAGCTCGACACCGCACTAACAGAGATCCCGTCGACGACCACATTGTCGATAGAATATCCTGAACTTGCACTGATCGTGAATGTCCGATTCGCGCCGCAATTGACGGTGACGTTGCCACTTGGGGTGATGGTCCCACCCGTTCCGGCTGATGCCGTTATTGTATATGTCCTGATCTTGAAGACTGCCCTGATCGTATGATTTGCCGTGACATTCGTGAATGTGTAACTCGTCAAAGCACCTTGATTGACACCATCGACGATGACGCTATCAACACGGTAGCAAGCATTTGGTGTCATAGTAAATGTTTGATTCGATCCGCAGTTCACAACCAAATTTCCTGACGGAGTGATCGTCCCGTTGCTCCCCGCTGTTGCCGTGATTGTGTAGGTGTTGATCTTAAACACTGCCCGGATCGTATGATTTGCCGTGACATTCGTGAATGTGTAACTCGTCAGCCCACCTTGGTTAACGCCATCCACGATGACGCTGTCGACACGGTAACAAGCGTTCGGCGTGATGGTAAAGGTTTGATTCGCACCGTAGTTTACTGTCACTGATCCACTCGGACTGATGCTGCCATTGGTTCCTGCTGTTGCCGTAATGGTAAAGATGATTTGAGTAAAGGTAGCAGTTATTGATTTGTTATTGTTCATTGTTACCGCGACTGGATTTGCTGTACCGGTAATATCTCCGCTCCAACTGGAAAACTGGTATCCTGTCGAAGGTGCTGCTGAAAGTGTTACCGTTGTTGCACTGTCGTACAGAGCGAGGTCAGGATTCTTTGCGACTGTGCCATTCCCTGTTATATTGAGTGTAAGTTGGTACTGTGGCGGCGGCACTGGTAAGCGAGCGAGTATGTATTGAGCGTTATAGTAGAGGAATTTCCACCCTTCGATCGTTATTCTCTTTGTGTCACCATCGAGCGAATCCCGATATTCCTCATCCACTCTTTGTTGGAAAATCTTGACTTTGCGAGCACAGTTGTTCGAATCCCCACTGCTTAGATATGAACGAGCAAGACTTAACAAACTATCAAGCTCGTTGACAAAGGTACTATCTCCAACCCAGTTATAGCCTGCTACTTGGTGCTTAATGCTAACGAGGGTGTCCAACATTGTGAATAAAGATGTTGACGAAGATGGGACTAATGGAATGAAATCTTCTAAAAACCTACGTATCTGGGCTTTAACAAATACCGAAGTGTCCTGCACCAACCAATCCTTTACAAAGTTTACAAACCTTGGCTCTACGTAACGCTTAGAC
Source organism: Ignavibacteriota bacterium (assembly GCA_016209795.1). Lineage (GTDB taxonomy): Bacteria > Bacteroidota > Ignavibacteria > UBA10030 > SZUA-254 > JACQVI01. Next base: position 12,351 of record JACQVI010000227.1, on the reverse strand, counting down.
CATCCCCCAGCTGTAATGTCAGCATAGAATGGAACATAAAGTTCTCTTTTGAAGTGATCAGGCTCGATCATTATACTTTCAATGGAGAATTCCGGCAATGAATCCCGCTCAAACTTGAATAGGTGTAGAAAGTGAGAGTGTCGTGTGGACCCTAAGGAATTCCGATATTTCTGCTTCAATAAATCTTTAGCACGTATGCTGTCAAACCGTGCCATAGCTTCTACAGCCATACTGATATCTACATGGTCTTGTGCGCTATCAATGAACGATTCAAGGAGTAATCTTGTTGGATCGCGATACAGCGTGCTTTGCCCATAAAGTGAAAGAGCATCCATTGTCAGCCAGCGCAAGTATTTTTTCCCGCCAACTGCACTTTGCAGAGTACCAAAGTAATCGAATCGACCAAGAGTTGCCAATAACCGTATTGCGTCCAGCTTGTCACTCTGATGATTTGAAAAACGAGCAACGGTATCCATCCCTGCGATCGCGCCTTGATCACCGAGATAGCCACGAAGTAATTGATAACGATAATAATCTGACCACCCAGTATAACTTGGAACCAGATTAGCATAGATTCGTAATGTGTTCAAGAGAAAATCTCTCTCGGTATCACTGTGGTAATAAGCAAGCAACGTAGCCGGAGCATAATATCGAATTGGATCCGAGCTTTGTATCAGCGATTTCAAATGAGTAACGGACGTGTCGTTGTCAACAGCAGCGTAATCCGTCAAGTGTGGTTCGATTTCCCACAGGCGCTGAGCATGGGAAACACTTTTAAAACATATGAGCAGCATTATTACAGCGATAAGAAACCTTTTCATTGAGTGTTCTCCTCATTCATGTTCAAAACCAACCCTTTGTGCGTCCCCATTCTTCGAACTGAGTCAGTATTATTTCACGACCAGGGCGGGCGCAATTATCTATCACCCAATCGGGATTGGTTTTTGCCCCTAAAGCCTTGTTGTACGCCTTCGTTAGCGGACCATCAAAAGAAATAGAGTTAATTACATCTTCAGCACATGGGTAATCAGATTTCTTAGGACGATTATCGAGTTCAAAGATTGTTGAGAATGCGTCATCAAATTTATCCTTTAGTACATCAACCCTTTCATCCTTATGACAAGTCTCATGGGGTAGCATCATACTGCTGAACGTAAATCCATTCGGCGGTTCATAAGGTGGTAGGTTAAACATCATTCGGAATTCACTTCCTCCCCCTACCCACCATTTCATGTCTTCCAATGCCTTGTCGTAAGTATCTTTATCAAGTATTCTTTGGCTCCATTCGGCTGGACCACCGCCCAAATCGGTGTACCGGCACGTGCATGCGGAACTAAATATCGGTAACCGGATATTTCCATACTTTAGCACCCAGGTTGGGTTAATAGGGTCACTGTTATCCAAGCAAACACTTCGTGTCAAATCGCTTGAAAGAGGATGATATGAAGGCGATTGATTCATGGGAACGCGAGGCATCAGGAAAGTACCTCCACAAGTTCGATCATCGCGGACTTGAGAGCAGCCATCTGCAACCACAGTGTGATTTCCGCTCTGGTCAGTCCATGAAAAAGGATCGCCTTCTTTCAAAACTGTAACCCATGCATTATTGAATTGCTGCGGTTGAAAATCTTGAGCGGTACAGTTGATTGTTTGTTCGTTACACCCCGTCCTCGTCACCGTAAACGATGTTTGTTTCGTAATTAACCCACCTCTGACTGAGGCTTCCAGTGTTACAATCCCTCCAGAAGCGGGTGGCTGGACACCGTTAGCGATATATTGCAGCCCGGTATTTATTTCACCAATCATTGCTGTTACACTTGTCACGAATGGACCTTCTGTCCCCAACTGCAATTTACCGTAAGCAATCCCATCAACAATAGAAACGGTAACAGGGTCTACATTTGGAAACCACGCCGTTTGACTGCAAGCTACGGGCGAAGGGTCAGCCAACGATAAACTGTTGAAGCCGCCATGGGGAATTGAATTGACACCTGCCCAAAAGGCGAGATCGGTAGAGAGTACGATGCCAGCGCGTGGTCCTGGCCCGGATGTATATAAACATCCTCCACTTGCACCGCGATATTCCTCGACATGCGAAATCTGTACATTATCGAGGTAAACATCCAACGTTGCTATTCCTTCAGTGTTTGAAGCGTACACGGTGGAAACTTCATATCCATAATTAACAATAGGTACAGTTAATTCGGCATATCCAGAATTGACACTAACCTCCACATCGTATGGACAGATAGGACTATTACTATGAATTTTTAGCGCGCTGGACAAATTACTGGTTGGAGGACAAGGCGTCTCGCTCAGAATACCTGCCGGTCGAGAAAATACAGCTCGTAATGTCTGTGTGCTTGTTTGTACCTGAAAGCCGCCTGGTTTTATTGTAACTTTCTCTCGGATCGTTACCTGCCCCGACGAAGTCGTGGGCGTCAGGAGACTCAGCTCAAATAAGACAGTAAGTCCCCAGAGAGAGAGAGAGACGCAACATAGGTTCTTCTCATAAGAAAATGTTCTATAAGCGGTGTGCTATTATACAACGGTAAGATAGGGGATTTTTTAGCGAGTGTCAAGGAAAAAATTGCAGAAGGAAGAATTTCTAATGAAATTCTAATGAAGTCTTAAGAAACTTGGCGCCTCCATAACCACATCATTACTCCTGCATTCGATTTACATCATCGAGTGTAGTCTATCCTTGCTTTCGCTTCCAATTCGGATGCTACAGAGCGTCACTTTGCTTTAAGTGCCTTTGCAGCTTTTTTGACCTTGGAAGCCTCAACCCACACAAACGAGTCAAATCTGCCTCCGGCTGCAATAGCATCGATCGCGTGTATGTTGATGCGGGCATTTGCAAGAGCTTTAAGGTCTTCGAGCAGAGCACCCGTGCGGTCTGTACCTGTAATGAAGAAACCCGTCCCTTCCTCTGCAAGCATTCTCGATGCTTTCCAGTACTTTCTCAGCCTGGCGGGATTTTTTGCAACGACGAAAAGGTCCGCTTTCCCCTTTCCGGTTCCAAATCCCCAAAGCCCCAACAAGCTAATATTCCTTGCTTTTAAATCTCGCATCACCTTAAGCAGCGCACCGGGCTTATCCTTAAGATGTGCCATAAAATAGGTCGATTTTCGAACTTTATTCATGATAACCTCACTGTGTAAGTTAGACTGATTGAGCTATAAGAATTGCTATCTTGATAGTAGCAGATAGAATGTAAAAAAGCAAGTTTGCAAAGAGCATCCAACGAATATTTCCAGCACTCTTCTGAAATCAAAAATCCGGGATCATGTTATCCTTTCGGTATGCCTCTCCTCGCGATCATATCCATCACCTCACAGAAGCGATCAAGTTCTTTCAGCGTTGTATACACGTTCGGGGTAACACGAATACCTTTAAATTCATCATGAACAATCGCTGTTGTAAAAATCTTGTGTGTGCTAAATAAATAGCCCTGCAGCTCAACAGGATCGACACCCACGATTTCAATGTTAGCAATTCCACACGACTGATTTTCCTCGAACGACGTGTGAAAACGGACGTTGAGTGAATCCTTCAGTTTGTTCATCCAGTATCTCGAAAGGTAACGGAGTCGAGCCTCCTTACGCTTTGCACCGATGCCGTTGTGGAACAGCATTGCTTCACCGATGGCAAGCTTCGGTGCGGCTGAGTGTGTGCCAATCTCTTCGAACTTGCGGATGTCCGATGCTTGTCTCTTTTCTGCAGCCATCAGGGGCCAGATTTTTTCAATCTTATCACGTTTCACGTAAAGAAGCCCACTGCCCTTCGGTGCACAGAGCCACTTATGCAAACTGCTGCCGTAGTAATCGCACCCTAAATCGCTCTGCTTGAAATCAAAATGAGCAAACGAGTGTGCGCCATCCACAATCACTTCAATCCCTTTCGAGCGTGCAAGCTCACAGACTTTCTTCACAGGGGTGATCTGTCCAGTGATGTTGATAACGTGCGAGATAAGGATAAGGCGGGTCTGACTGGTTATCCCCTTTTCAAATTCTTCAGCGATCTCACTAAGACGTTTCGGTGCTATGGGAACTTTGATCATTTTTAAGACCAAGCCTTCCCGCTGCTCTCGCTGACGGAGTGTCGTTAGCATGCGGGGGTAATCTTGAGTGGTCGTGAGGATTTCATCTCCGGGTTTAAAATCCATTCCCATAAGGAGTATTTCGAGCGACTCAGATGCGTTGCGGGTGATAGCGATTTCTTCCCGGTCGCAGCCAAACATTTCTGCCAAGCCTGTACGGATCGTTTCTGATTGCGGCTCAAGGATTTGCCACATCGTGTATGCAGTAGCGTCCTCTTGCTCCCAGATATACCGCACCAACGCTTCCGTTACAATCCGAGGCGATGGTGAGACACCGCCGTTATTCAGGTTGATGATGCCTCGAGTGACAGTAAATGCCTGTTGAATTTCAAACCAGAAATCCTCTTCCTCCGCTGCCTTCTCGGGACTGAGATGCTCTACTCGTTTGACTGCTGCACGAACATCCTCAAGCAAGGAAGCAACAGTCGACGAGCAAAGTGCAGCCAAACCGACTCCTTTTCCAACCATTTCAAGAAAGTGCCTGCGATTAATTTCCCTCTCGTAAGATACTTGCAGCGTATTCATTGGATAGCTCCTTCAATGTTAGAAATAGACTTTTACTGTAACCACAGAATTCTTTTCCGTTCTGACTTGAACAGTATTGTTTCCAAACATGAGTTGTTCTCCGTCCTCTTCCAGAAAGTTTGATCTCACAACTCTTCGAGGTGTTTCAGGTAAGCTAAGCATTGCTTCCGATTCTCTTCCTTCAGCTTCGTACCACTGGACAATCCACGCCTCCGAGTCTTCGGCTTTCTTCAGGAGAGTCAAGATGAGATTAGATGGCTGCAACTGGATGAATGAGTGTGCGAGTGGAAGTTTCCCCTTATGAGAATCTGTCAAGATAGCAAAAAGCGGATTGTTGTACTCATACGCTCGCTGCACCGTTTTTGCCTGTCGCCAATTGCCTTGGTGAGGATAGAGTGCATACTCAATTGTATGTTTGCCGCGGTCGGCAGTTGGATCGGGCCATTTGGGTAAGCGAAGTAGTGAGAGCCGAATGACGTTACCCTTGATATCGTAGCCGTATTTGGCTTCGTTCAACAAACTGACACCATAGTCGCCTTGTGAGAGGTCAGCCCATCGCTGTGCCGAGACTTCAACCTTTGCACTATCCCAGCTATTCCGCCACTGGGTTGATCTCTGGATTGTGCCATAAGGTATGTCATAGGTGGCAATAGTATCGTAGACGGAGACGGGAAAGGCAACCTTCAACATTGTTTTCTCTTCCCACCAGTCGATATCAGTCTTGAAATCAATGCGGTCGATGCCATTGTAGAGGCTAATCTCTTGAGTAAAGAACGAGGTTGGAAAATCGGGCGTCGGTTCATCCCGCTTTACACCGGGTTTCAGGTAATCACGTGTTATGCGAATCGTTGCTCTGACCGGACCTCGTTCAACGACTTCAATTTTGCGAAGTCGAGTCGGATATTTCACCCCTGTTAAACCGATATTCCATGCATCCCAGGCGGTGGGTTTGTCCTCAAGGAGTTGCAGCTCATTGCCATGCCCGGCAAGGAGTTCTTTTCCACTCCGCTTATCCCTAATGCTCTTTACCCAACCAACATCGGGATCAACGGTGACTTGGAAAAATTCATTTTCGATACTTTCATCATTGATGTCATAATCCTGTGTTGGTTTTTCCTTCCTTGCCTTTCGTAATTCATAAATTCTGTAGCCCAACGAGGGAACTTCCTTAGCGACGAACAGCAACTCTCGAACATATTTTTCCTTTCGATGTATTTGTGAGAGAATTTCTTTGCCATTTATGTCATACACTTCATAGCTGCTCTGATCTCCCTCAGGCAATTGAACCGCAAGGAGATCAGTTCGTTCCCACGCAAGCGGATTGAAAACAATAATTGGAGTCCCATGTTTCAATTCTGATGTATTGATCTGAGGTACAATCTGACTAAGAGACTTCTTCAATTCAAACATACCGATTGTTTCAGAAAACTTATATTTTTCTTCCGCGTCGATATAATTCTCTCGGATGCCCGAGCCGGGAAGAATATCATGGAATTGATTGAACAACACGTTTCGCCATGCTTCTTCTAAATCGCCAGAGCGGTACGGCTTGCCATGCATTGTCGCCAGCGCGGAGAACTTTTCTGCATTCGTCAACAACACTTCACACTTCCTGTTCCACTCTTTCGTCTTCGCTTGAGTGGTATAACAGCCCTGATGGTATTCAAGGTAAATCTCGTCATTCCAGATGGGTGCTTCAGACAAATCCTCCTGCTTCAGCCATTCAAGATACTTGGTTGCAGTGCCATACTCGATTTTGGGAAAGATATCAAGTGTTTTTAGACGCTCGATTCGGTCAAGCATCTCATGCGAGGGACCTCCACCATGATCGCCAACGCCAAAAAGGATCATCAATTTTGTGAATCCTGTATTGGCTTCAAACTGGCGTAACCAATCAATGAGCCGATATGGATTATCAACGGTGCTCACGTAATCAAATGGGAAAAAATTCAGAATGCGGGAACCATCCGGTGCTTCCCACCAAAAGACGCGATGAGGAAAGACATTCTTTTCATTCCAGCCAATTTTCTGAGTGATAAACGCGTCAATACCAGCGTTGAGATAAAACTGTGGCATGTTCCAGTTATAGCCAAACGAATCGGGGTTATAGCCGATTTTCACATCCACACCAAGTTTCTTTCGGAAGTATCGCTGTGAGTATAACAGATGATGCATCCATGATTCACCGCTCGGTAGATTGCAGTCAGGCTCTACCCACATGCCGCCAATAGCCTCCCATCGTCCATCCTTCACGCGCTGTTGAATACGCTTGAACACGTCCGGATAAAGCCGTTCCATCCAATCGTAGTAGGCGGCGGCGCTTTGAGTATAGGTGAAATCTGGGCGTGTATCCATCATGTTGAGCACGGAAGTGAAGGTGTTTTTGCACACCTCAATTGTTTCCTTCTCCCGCCAGAGCCATGCAGCATCAATGTGAGCATTTGCATCGAAAAAGAGCGTGAACCGCTTGGCAAAGTCGCGAATCGGTTGAAGCTGTGCATGAATCTCTTCCAGTGAGGCATTGAACCTCTTTACATCGCCACGTGCAAGCGCATCGATGTCAACACGAGCGGCAAAGGATTGCAAGAGATTGTTGAGTTGTGTTTTTTCAGTTCTATCCATTTTCGATTTATCAATACCAGGGTCTTCTCTTTTGTGAGCGTTTGTCTGGTAAGTATCAAAACTCAAAAGCTTCTGCCCAACTCTGAGACTCAATGAAAAATCTTGTATCCTGCGGCGCACCGGCTTCACTTTTTCCAATTCAATTTCAGCACGTAGAAGCCGTAAAGGACCACCTGTATTCAGTGCTTTGATGACGATGAGAAACTTCTGACCCGGTTTAGCATTCTTAGTCAATTCAAATTCACCATCCCAAGGAAAGTAGCCTTTGCTCTGACCATTGACCCAAAGATACCCGTAGTCGTCGAGAGACACTAAGAACTTGATTGGACCGGAAACAGGCTCACCGAGGAAGGTTTTCGGGATGACAATCTCTTTTCGTAACCAGCAAGAATCTGGGTAGATTGATTCGTTGAGCTTGAGGATGTCCCACTTCGAGTCGTCAAAATCTGGCTGTGTTGGATCGCCTTTGAGATCTCGCAGCAATTTCATGTCCGGGCTTGCTTTCCAGTTACTGAATGCTGCCAAGCTCAGTGAGTCTAACACTTGTATAATCTTATCAACATTTGTTTGAGCGAACAAGGCAAGGTGCAAAAGAAAAAATGTAAAAAGAATGTTAACAACACGCATAGCTATTTCCTTCTTCCTGATTGTTGTAACCTTTTCAACAATTGAATCTGACCCGCATGGTATACATCGTGCATTGCTATACCTTGAATCAGGGTAAAGTTGGTATACCTGCTGCCCTTGGACGTTTTAAAAATCTCAGATGGATAGAGTTCTCTAATTGCTTCATGCATCGCGTTGTGCTCTTGCTCCAAGAGCTTCACATCTTGCCGCCATGCTTCTTCAGTCTGTGCGATTGGTCGACGAAACCAATTACTTCCTTTGATGGGAAACGATCCCCTCTTATCACCGCGCAATCGTCGACGTACAGCGTACTTCCAGTATGCCGCATGGACAACAATTTCCCAAATGTTATGTCTGCCAGAGGACGGTCGCCATTCAGCTTCGTTTGCCGCCAGCCCTCTAATTGATCCTCTCAGGTTTGGACCATGCCATGCTTTTGTAGCATATCCTTCGTCAACCATCTGGAGTAGCAGCTCAATTGTTGGGTGGACACTCTTCTTCATGTGATATCCTTTCATCTCACGTTAAAACAAATACACATGTGCGCCAAAGACAATGCGTACACCGCCGAAGTCACCGAAAAGTTCTTTAGTATGTGATCGACGATAATCATAAACAAGGTCGCCAAAAAACGACAGCCGCCCATCTTCCAATAACCGCTCAATCCCTATGCCAGCAAAGTAACCAATTTTTTTCTCAGCTTCCACTGTTTGAGTTGCAGCTTGTGGACTGGAAGTCTCCTGCTTAACAGTAACATAATTCAATCCCCCACTCAAACGGAGAAACCATAATCTTCCTATTAGCTGTTTATTGAGAATTCCAGTATGAATAAATTTTTCCTCGAGTCGGGCGGTGCTGTCCTTGTCGCGATCAAAAAATCCTTCAGCGCGAAAGAAGGCAATATCACCGATAACGAATGTCAATGCTTCAAGCGGCAGTGCTACACCTCCACCCCATATAAGATCGGAATGAGACTCATAGATTTCATCGAACTGTTGATATGAAGGAAAAAAGAGCCCCCCAAACACCGTAAACACAAACGGTTGTTGGCTTGCCTGAGCAAAGATGAACGAAGGTTGACTCAAATAAATGATGATCAAGATAATAGACGTTTTCATTGTGATGTTCTTATAACTCCTTTATCGTTTTCGAATTTGATCTAACATGACTGCCAACAAAATGACTACACCCAACACCACCATCTGAACGTACGAACCAACATTGAGCAGATTCAAGCCATTTCTGAGGATGCCGATAAGCATTGCTCCGATAAACGTTCCAACGATTGAACCGCGTCCACCGAAGAGGCTCGTTCCACCAACAACCACTGCTGCGATGACATCGAGCTCATACATCAAACCAGCATTAGGCTGACCTGAGTTCATCCGTGATGCTAAGAGAATTCCGCTGATGCCAGCCAGCGCACCGCAGATCATATAGACACAAAATAAAATACGGTTTGTATTAATGCCTGCAAGCCGAGCCGCTTCTCTGTTTCCGCCAACAGCGTAGACATATCGACCAAAGCGTGTGTATTTGAGAACGATGTACGACACGATATATACAGCAAGCATGATGAGTGTTGGAACCGGAACTTCAAAAATTCTTCCGCTCCCTAACATACTAAATTCCTCAGGCAAACCCCACACCGGCCGTCCATCGGTGTATATGAACGCAGTACCGCGCCAGATTGTCATTAGTGCAAGCGTTACTATAAATGGTGTGATGCTGAATTTCGTAATGAATACTCCAGCAATACTTCCTGAAACTATTCCAATGATCAAGGCAACGAGAATAGCTAAAGGAAATCCGGTCGATAATGGAACATCGAATTTTAAGGCACTCGTTGCCAAGACTCCACTCAAAGCAACTACAGAACCGACGGACAGATCAATACCCGCCGTTAAAATGACAAATGTCATCCCCGCCGCAATGATTGCTGTGATAGAGGATTGGAGCGAGACGTTGAGAATGTTTTCTGCAGTGAAGAAGTACGGCGAAAGTTGAGAGAAGATAATGATCTCCAGTATCAACGCGATGCCAATACCAAACTCACTAAGTGATCTTCTAAGAGCGGTTGATATTGCTGTTGGTGAAGATTCACCCTTCATTCATCACCTCTTCTTTGCCTCCCGTTGCAAGCATCATGATTTTTTCTTGAGAGAAGTCTGACCGGGAAAGAATTCCAGCGATTTGACCTTCACACATCACCCCGATGCGATCACACATACCTAACAACTCTGGAAGCTCGGACGAAATGACAATAACTCCGATTCCCTCCTGTGCAAGTTTATTGATCAAGTTGTAAATCTCATACTTCACGCCGATATCAATGCCTGCAGTCGGTTCATCGAAAATCAAGAGCTTTGATTTCGTGTAAAGCCATCGCGCTAACACCACCTTTTGGCGATTTCCACCGCTGAGACTTTCTACTTCTCGTTCAACGGTGGGTGTTTTGATTCGTAGACCATCGGTGAACTTCTTGGCAATGGCGATCTCTTTTGCTTTGTTCACAAACGGTCCGCTAAGAAGATCGCGTAGATTTGCAAGAGAGATATTTTCCCTCACTGCCATCTGCATGATGAGTCCAAATCTATTGCGATCTTCTGTTAACAACCCGATGCCAAGATCAATTGCCTCGCGAGGAGATCGAGGGTTGACTTCCTTTCCTTCAAGGAAAATTTTTCCCGACTCTTTAGGATCGGCACCGAAGATAACTCGTGCAAGCTCACTTCGCCCTGCACCAACTAAACCTGCAAGTCCAAAGATTTCTTCTCTATAAAGTATTAGATTAATATCCTGCAAGATTCCAGCATTCAGAAGCTCAATCCGAAGAATTTCCTTACCTCTCGTCAGTTCTACTTTCGGGTACTCCTGCTCAAGCTCTCTACCCACCATCCAACGGATGAGGCTTCGGCGGTCTGCTTCAGTAACTGGACAACGATGTATAAACTTACCGTCTCGCAGCACGGTAACCCGATCCCCAATCTCAAAGATTTCTTCAAAGCGATGGGAGATATAAATGATGCCAACACCTTCAGCTTTCAGACCTCGGATGACTCTGAAAAGATTCTTAAGCTCTTTGTCAGTAAGAGCTGCAGACGGTTCATCCATTGCTAAGATGCGAACCTTCTTCGAAAGGGCTTTGGCAATTTCAACGATCTGTCGCTGGGCGACACTCAATTCACGCACTGGTAAAGTTGTCGGAATCTCTTCACCAAGCTGCAAGAGTACGGCAGCAGCAACTTGATGCATTTTCTTGTAATCGATGAACGGCGAATTGCCTTTTCTCGCTTCCTTGCCAAGGAGAATGTTTTCAGCAACAGTTAGCTCTGGCACGAGCTTGAAGTCCTGATAGATCACCCCGATACCGTACTTTTGTGCATCGATGGGTGAGTTGATCTCAATTTCTTTTCCATCGATGAGGGTGGAGCCACTGTTTTTTCGAATAGCACCAGAAAGAATCTTCATCAGTGTCGATTTGCCTGCGCCATTTTCTCCAACAAGACAATGCACCTCACCCGCATACAGTTCAAAACTTACATCATCGAGCGCAAGCACACCCGGGTATTCCTTGCAAATGTTGTGCAGAGAGAGAAGGGGTATCATCTCACCTCATCCTATCCCTCTGGTATGAAAATAGTTAGTGACCGAATTGTAGGTCGAGACGCCGTCTCGACCAGCCTGGCTTTTGTCGAATCGGCGATTCGACCTACATTCACTTCTACTCTGTTTCCTGCAATACATCTCTATCTACAATTCCCACTTCGACAGGGACGATGTTATCAACAGCAGTGCCCGAGAAATACTCTTTGATTTTCAGAATTGTCGTCTCACCAATTTTCTTTGGATACTGGATGACATCAGCCTTGAGCGCCGTGCCTTTAACGATGGCATCCACGGCTGGGGGTGTTGCGTCGTATCCAACAATGACAATGTTCTCGCGCTTGTACTGCTGCACGGCATCGAGCGCGCCAAGCGCAGAGTCGTCATTGATGCCGAAGATGCCATCAAGCTTAGGATGTGCCTGTAAGATGTCAGAAGCAGCCTGCATGGCTTTGTCTCGCACGCCTTCGCCATTTACCTCAGCGACGATCTTCAACTCTGAAAATTTTGCAATGGCTTCTTTAAAACCCTGAGTTCGATCAAGCACCGAAGTGACCGTTGGCTGACCGATAATAACAACTTTTCCTTTGCCTCCCAAGACTTTTGCAAGATACTCACCGGCAAGTCTTCCACCAGCTACGTTATCCGACGCTATATGACACACCACTTCTCCTTCCTGCGATGCGATGTCCGCAGTAAACACGGGAATCTTCGCTTCATTCGCTTTCCTGATCGCTGGACCGATCCCTCGTGAATCCACCGGACACACAACGATGGCATCGACTTTCCGAGTGATGAAGTCCTCGATCTGCGAGCTTTGTTTCCCGAGATCGAAGTCGCCCGAGGTGGTGATCAGCTCGAAGCCGTGC
>JACQVI010000223.1 GCA_016209795.1 Ignavibacteriota bacterium | reverse complement strand
GGAGTGGCTTTATGCGTACCATCATCATTACAGATTCACCAGAGTCCTTTTGAACCCATAATTTCCACCCAGAATGGAAGGGAATTGAGTAATATATTGACAAGCTTTCTTACTCCAAAGCTTGCTGATGATTTTTCAATCTCTTTAGGTTTGTCCGGTGGACTGGATTCACGAGTTATTCTGGCATTGCTCTTATCGCACAGCTATCAGCCATTCTCCCTTCACGTTTTTGGAAATCCAAACGATCCTGATGTTCAGATATCACGTAAGATTAGCGAAGACCTGAACGTTCATCGAGTTTATTTTGATGATCCTTCACCTCTCCCGGATGAATGTCTTAAGCTTTTAAATGAGTACATTGGTCAAACCTGTGTGATTGAACCCGCCTCTTCTATCTTGCGTTTGCGGTATTATGCAAGATTACACTCTTCCCAGAAGCTTCTGATTGACGGAGGATTTGGTGAGATTGCTCGTCGTCAATATTTCAACCGTCTATTCATGTTTGGAAAGAAAGCACTTCACAGTCGTAATCCTCATACGATGGCTCGTTATATTCGCACTGACCGTCCTTTCTTTTTCAGAGAAGAGGTTAGGAAAAAGATGGAGATCAATGTAGTTAATCAACTTGATGCTGTGCTGCAGCAAATGCCAACACTGCCGGAAATTGGCATAGAGAATTTTCTTGATCTTCTTGCCATTCGCACTCGGTTTCCCAATTGGGGCGCTTATGAGCAAAGCAGGATGGACAGTGAGGTCATGAACTTCATGCCCTTCGCTCAGCTGTCATTTCTTCATCAATTGTTCATGACACCCGTCTGGCTAAGAAGAAACGGTAAGTTATTCCGTGAGTTGATTCGTGAGAAGTACCCAAAGCTACGACATTATTCACTTGTGAAAGGTAGTGTTACGTATCCATTTTTCTTTTCAACTACTTCAGCGATCTTATGGACGAAAATGAAAGCTATCGTGGGTATGAAATTTGTAGACAGATCAGCGGAAACTATCCTCTCGTCGTTATCCGAATTTGTTCTGGATACCGTTGGTTCAAATGACGTCAAACATTATCCTTATTATGATTATGCGAAAATCCTCAGGCTTGCGAATGAGTATTATGCTGGAAATATGAATTTAGCATATGACCTTGATTGGTGGTTAGCGTTTGAGATCTGGCGGCAAGTCATGAACCTTAAGTAATTGATTACAGAGTTTGGGGTTTGGTGAAAATAAAAATGCATGGGGCGGGTGTGGCATTCTAACTTGGGAGGCGAAGTCAGAAACCGTGGGTCCCGCCCTCATGCAACAATAAATATACTATGTGTAATAAAAAAAGTCAAGGAATTATCTTGGCACAGAAAGCATCTTCTATAGACGTCGTTGATGTGCCGAGCCATTGCAAAGTTTAACAGTGCATTGCATTCTTTGACTTTCAGTCGATTTCTTCCTATATTTTAGCGGATTTTACAATACTTTTCTTTTTGTTTTCCTGAATTAACGTGTAGAAACAAGTAACTTACATGCTTACTGAATTCGGACGTGTCTTTATCTTTTTAATCATCGGCGCTATCTTTGTCGCTGGTGGTCTTATCACCGCATGGCTTGTGCGTCCCCACCGATGGTATCCGGGTAAGCTCACTTCCTACGAGTGCGGTGAGGAGCCCGTGGGGGATTCCTGGGTGAGATTCAACATCCGATTCTATGTTGTCGCACTGATCTTTCTCATCTTCGACGTTGAAATCGTATTTCTTTTCCCGTGGGCGGTCGTTTACCAGAAACTTGGGTTGTATGCTTTTATTGAGATGATGATTTTTTTGGCGATTTTGCTTGTAGGCTATGCGTACGTCTGGGGAAAAGGCGATCTGGATTGGGATAAGCCAACTCCTCACATTCCTGTTATTAAGAAACAGAAGCCTGTTGAGCAAGCCTATGCTGAAGAGGTTACTGTATAACTGAAAGCACTTCATGGGACTTTTAGATAAACAGTTCAATAATAGCAACGTTATCATTACCTCGCTCGATAATTTGTTGAATTGGGCAAGGCTGTCATCCCTCTGGCAGATGCAGTTTGGTCTGGCTTGCTGCGCAATCGAGATGATGGCAACAGCAGCATCGCATTATGATTTTGATCGCTTCGGTGTCATTCCTCGTGCCACTCCGCGACAATCTGATGTCATGATCGTTGCAGGGACGGTAACGTTGAAGATGGCATCCCGAATCAAGCGGTTGTATGATCAGATGTCAGAGCCGCGATATGTCATCTCAATGGGAAGCTGCTCGAACTGCGGCGGTCCCTACTGGGAACACGGCTACCATGTCCTTAAAGGCGTTGATCGTGTCATTCCTGTCGATGTATACGTCCCTGGGTGTCCTCCTCGACCAGAAGCGCTGATGGAAGGGTTGATCAAACTGCAGGAGAAGATTCGCAACGAGAGTAGGGTGAAGAAAACAGCGTAACCCCTATGACCCCACAAGAACTTTCTGAAAAACTCAAAACAAAGTTTGGCAAGGCTGTTATCGAAGTAAAAATCAATGGTGTGCTCAATCCGTATGTGAAAGTGTTTCCAGCGAAGTTGAAAGATGTCGCATTCTTCCTCCGCGATGATGCTGATTTACAATTCGATTATCTGATGTGCTTAAGCGGTATCGATTATGGGAAAGGAACTCTTGGCGTTGTGTACCATCTGTTCTCGATGTCGAAGCGTCATAAGATAACAGTGAAAGTGGAAGTGCCCGTGGATAAACCTGAAGTACCTTCTGTGACTGAAGTCTGGCACTCAGCCAACTGGCACGAGCGCGAAGCGTATGATCTTGTGGGGATTGTTTTTACCGGTCATCCGGACTTGCGGCGCATTTTGTGTCCCGACGATTATCCCGGACATCCACTGCGGAAAGATTTTAAAGTGCCTGAGTTTTATCAGGGAATGAAGGTGCCGTATTAAAAAGACTTTGACGCATGCCTGAAACCCTGACAGCTCCACTTAAAACCTCTACAGGTCGTCTTCTTCGCACTGAAGAGATGGTCATCAACATGGGACCGCAACATCCATCAACGCATGGTGTGCTGCGACTCGAGCTTGTGGTTGAGGGCGAGATCGTCGTTGACGTCATTCCCCACATCGGCTATTTGCATCGCTGCTTCGAGAAGCATGCCGAGCACATGACCAACTACCAGCAGGTCATTCCGTACTGCGACCGGATGGATTACCTTGCCTCGATGAATATGGATTGGGGATATGCGCTCGCAGTCGAGAAGTTGTTGGGTTTACAGGTGCCAGAGCGAGTGGAATATATCCGTGTCATCATGGGAGAATTACAACGGATTGCATCCCACCTCATCGCCCTTGGAACGTATGGCTTGGATGTCGGCGCGTTTACACCGTTTCTTTTTTGCTTCCGTGACCGAGAGGGAATTTTAGATTTGTTTGAAACGACATGCGGTGCGCGGTTACTCTATAATTATATCTGGGTTGGTGGTGTTTCGCACGACTTGCCACCGGGATTCGTGGAGAAAGCAAAAGCGTTTTGTAAGTATTTCAGACCGAATATCAAAGAGCTGAATGATCTTCTGACATATAACGAAATCTTCATCAAACGTACGGCGAATATTGGTGTCCTTCCAGCAGATGTTGCAATTGCGTATGGATGTTCCGGTCCGATGCTGCGAGGGTCGGGCGTGAATTTCGACTTGCGCCGCGACGACCCATATTCAATCTATGATCGGTTCAATTGGGAGGTACAAGTCGGTAAAGGAGAGATGGGAACGGTTGGAGATTGCTGGGATCGCTACATGGTACGTGTGCGGGAGATGGAGCAGAGTCTGAACATTATTGAACAAGCACTTGAGCAGATTCCAACAGAGGGCGATGTGCAGTCTGCGGTTCCTAAAAAAATCCGCCCGCCCGTGGGCGATGTCTATGTTCGGTCAGAATCACCACGCGGTGAAATCGGATTCTACATTATCAGTGATGGTTCAACAAGTCCCTATCGTGTGAAAGCTCGTTCACCGGCATTCGTTAACCTGAGTGTATTACCAGAAATATCAAAAGGCTACATGATTGCCGACATGATTGCGATCGTGGGGAGTGTAGATATAGTTCTTGGTGAGGTAGATCGGTAGCCTATATGGAACAACTTCTAAAAACCATTTTTGAGAATGACCTCTTTGTGTATGTGCTGATGGCAGTTGTACCACTGATGTGGGTGTTGCCATATGCACTTTTTGCTGTATGGCTTGAGCGCAAAGTGTCTGCCCACATGCAAGATCGCTTAGGTCCAATGCGTACCGGTGGATGGCACGGCTGGGCACAAACGATAGCGGACATTCTCAAACTGATTCAAAAAGAGGATATTGTCCCTAAAGCTGCAGATCGAAAGCTGCATTTCCTTGCGCCTTTTGTTGTGTTCATCGGTTCGTATGCTGCGTTTGCCGCTATTCCTTTCAGCAGTGCTTACATCGGTAGCAACATCAATATAGGGTTATTTTACATTATTGCTGTTTCATCGCTCGTCGTGGTTGGCATACTGATGGCTGGATGGTCTTCCAACAACAAATGGTCTTTGCTTGGTGCAATGCGTTCTGCGGCACAGATCGTGAGTTATGAAATTCCTACAGCTCTCGCTCTCCTATCTATAGTGATGATCGCAGGAACATTGGATCTTCAGGAGATCAATCACATGCAGACAGGCTGGTTCTGGAACTGGTATCTCTTCAAAAAGTTTCCGTTTGTCTTCATTGCATTTGTTATATATTCTGTTGCCTCTCTGGCTGAGACAAACCGTACACCGTTTGATATTCCTGAAGCAGAATCAGAACTCGTCGCCGGGTACCATACGGAATACAGCGGGATGAAATTTGCGCTCTTTTTCCTGGCAGAGTATGCAAACATGTTCGCGGTGTCGGCTATTGGTGCGACGTTGTTTTTAGGAGGATGGAATAGCCCGTTTGGAAATTTCATGAGTGGTCCATTGTGGGGAGTGTTCTGGTTTCTGTCGAAAGGGATGTTTTTTGTCTTCGTGCAGATGTGGCTGAGATGGACGCTACCTCGATTGCGAGTAGACCAACTCATGTATGTCTCATGGAAAGTCTTGACGCCATGGGCGTTTGCCTGTATCCTTGGTGTTGGTTTTTGGACGATGCTATAGAAAGTAATTCATGAAGCAATATTTTAAAGATATCTTCAAATCGATCTGGACAATTTTTGTCGGGATGAAAGTGACCTTCCGGCACCTCTTCATTCCAGCGGTCACGATCCAGTATCCAGATGTAAAATTAAAATTGCCTGAGCGAGCACGCAATCGTCTCTACGTGAACATGGATGATTGCATTGGATGTTTCCAGTGCGACTTGGCGTGCCCTGTCGATTGCATTTACATCGAGACGGTAAAGGCACTTCCGACCGATGACTTGGGAATTACCTCGACCGGTCATAAGAAACGCCTCTGGGTACCTAAGTTCGACATAGACATTGCCAAATGTTGCTATTGCGGGTTGTGTGTTCCTGTTTGTCCAACAGAATGTATTGTCATGACGGATGTATATGAGTTTTCCGAATTCAACAGGCATCATTTGATCTATAACTACGCCACTTTAACCCCAGCTGAGATTGCAGACATCAAAGCAAAAGCGGCAGCTTATGAGAAAGAACAAGCGGCGAAAAAAGCTGCAGCATCTGCACAAGCAAAAGCAGCTCAACCTGCTGGCACTCCCGCAGCAGAAACAACTGCCAAAACCGAAACCACCCCATCGACACCTCCACCAAGGTCTGCCTAATATAAAGTATGAACTTTTACGATACAATTTTTTACTTCTTTGCATTCGTGACACTTGTCTCAGCTGCAATAGTTGTCTTCTCGAAAAATATCATCTATTCTGCCTTTTCCCTGCTGTTCACGTTCTTCGGCGTTGCAGGGATTTACGTATTACTAAATGCAGATTTCATCGCCGTTGCTCAGTTGTTGATTTATGTGGGTGGTATTCTCGTCCTCTTGCTCTTTGGCGTAATGCTGACAAACAAAGTTGTAAGCGTCGAAATGAAAACTGGAACGCTACAAACGATCCCAGCCTCGATTATTGTTGCGATGACTGCAGGTGCACTGTGCGGTGTTTTCTATATGACTGACTGGAAGATCGTTCGTTCCGTACCGCAGATGACTACGACGGCCAATTCACTTGGAGAAATGTTTATGACAACATATCTGTTGCCGTTTGAAGTTGCTTCCGTTGTGCTGCTTGTTGCTTTAGTTGGCGCTGCAATGATTGCGCGAAGAGATAGAGCAATCCAAAATCTAAAACCTAAAATCTAAAATCTTGCATGGACGTTGGTTTAACACATTATCTCATTATCAGTGCCATTCTCTTTTCACTTGGCATTTATGGCGTCGTCACTCGACGCAACGCCATCATGGTGCTAATGGGTATTGAGCTGATCTTGAACTCAGCAAACATTAACTTCATTGCCTTTTCACGCTACGGTGGAATGCAGCTCGATGGACAGGCGATTGCTGTTTTTGTCATCATTCTTGCTGCAGCCGAAGCTGCCATTGCACTGGCAATTGTACTTAACATTTATCAGCGTTTTAATACGGTCAACGTTGATGATGTCAGTAAACTAAAGGAGTAAGTAGGGTTGCAGATTACGGATTACGGATCACAGATGATGAGACCGGAAGAAAGATGACCCCAGAAATTCTTATACGATTATCACTTGCAGTCCTCTTGCTGCCGTTTTTTGGCTTTCTGATGCTGATATTCTTTGGAAGGAGATTTTCTCGACAGGGTGATTGGTTAGCGACATCCGCTTTGTTTATCTGTCTTGCGTTGTCACTAGTTGTGATGTTCTACAAGCTGACAGCATTTACAGAGCCGATCTCCTTCAACTTCCAGTGGATTGATTTCGGGAATGTTCCGTTCTTTGGTCCGCTACAAGTTTATCTTGGGTTGACCATTGATAATCTTTCCACCATCATGATGGTTGTGGTGTGCGTTGTCAGCGCATTTGTCCATCTGTTTTCCATAGGATACATGCATGGAGATGTGCGGTACTCACGATACTTTGCTTACCTCGGTTTGTTCACCTTCTCCATGCTCGTTATCGTGCTTACTAACAATTTCTTTACGATGTATGTAGGCTGGGAATTGGTTGGTTTGTGTTCATACCTGCTCATTGGTCACTGGTATGAGAAGAAGTCAGCATCGGATGCCGCTGTGAAAGCATTCATCGTCAACCGTATTGGCGACATTGGCATGTTCACGGGCATTATGATTCTGTATTTCACATTCCGTACGTTTGGATTTTCGGAAATCTTCAATGCCATTCAAGCAGGTAACTTACCTTATGGCAGCGAAGCTTGGTTGACTGCTGCTGGAGTTCTCATTTTCTGCGGCGCAATCGGAAAGTCGGCACAGTTCCCACTGCATGTTTGGCTGCCAGATGCGATGGAAGGTCCCACGCCCGTCAGCGCGCTCATCCATGCTGCCACTATGGTTGCGGCTGGTGTATACTTAATCGCTCGCACGTTCCCAATGATGACCGCAGATGCACTTGTGTCCATCGCGTACATTGGAGCGATCACCGCGTTCATATCCGCCACCATAGCTATTGCACAGAATGACATCAAAAAAGTTCTTGCTTACTCGACGATCTCACAGCTTGGGTACATGGTGATGGGACTTGGTGTTGGTGCATATACTGCTGGTTTTTTCCATCTGGTCACACACGCAATGTTCAAGGCAGGTTTGTTCCTTGGCTCTGGTTCTGTCATCCATGCAATGCATCATGCGCTGCATTATCAAGGAGATCACCATACTGATCCACAAGACATTCGCAACATGGGAGGACTGAAAGGCAAGTTGAAGATTACATTTGCCACGTTCCTCATGTACACATTGGCAATTAGTGGTGTTCCATTCACATCTGGTTTCCTGAGTAAAGATGAAATCCTCGCGGGCACGCTTGCATTCGGTGGACTTACTGGTCATTACCTAATTCCTATTGTCGGATTCCTCGTTGCTGGACTAACAGCGTTCTACATGTTCCGTCTTGTGATTCTCACGTTCATGGGTGAGCACAAGGATTCACATCGTCTCGAGCATGTCCATGAGTCTCCAACAGTGATGACAATTCCTCTCATCGTCTTTGCAATTCTTAGTTTCTTTGCATTTTATTCCTTCAATCCATTTGGCGCTTCTTCTGGTTGGTTTTATCATGTCATGGAGCGACCGACTTCTGTCGTTCCATTATCGGTTGCAGCGGCAAATATTGAGACATTTGAAGAGGCTCTTCATCACGCACATCTTCCAGCAATGGCGCTCTCTTTGATTGTTGCTGGCTTTGGTATCCTTATCGCTTTTGCAACATACAAATGGAAGAAGATCAACGCAGATGCACTGGCTGACCGATTTAAGGGTGTGTACAATTTCTTGTTGAACAAGTGGTACTTTGATGAAATCTACGGCGCCATCGTTGTTGGTGGAACACATGTGTTCACTCGAATGCTGCGCTGGTTTGATAATACCATCATCGATGGCATCGTGAACGGCACTGCGAGCTGGACAAAGGCGGTTGTGTTTGGCTACACCGAGCATCGAAAAGAGACACGAATCAGTGCGCTTGCATTTATGTTAGTTGGACTGTTTGTCTCATTGCTCGTTGCAGTCTGGGCTGGACAGTGGTTCTGGTCTACACAAATGTCTGTTGGCTCGATGTTTGGTGCAATTATCATGGCGATTCTCTTCGGTGGGTTAACATTCTTTTTCTTCTGGTCAGGTGCCGGGGGATTCGATAAGTATGTTGTCGATGGACTCGTTAATGGAGTTGCGTACTTTTCAGGGTTCTTCGGAATCCTTTTTAGAAAACTTCAGACCGGCAGAGTGCAAACATACATTGTGTTTGTAGTATTAGGTGTGATGGTATTTTTCTTTGTCTTTAGATAATATTCACAGGTGATAGAGGGATTAACGTAATATGGAATTTTTTGGTCTTGGCATTTTAACATGGATAACATTCCTCCCGATCGTAGGGATGGTCATTGTGCTTCTCCTTCCAAAGGAGAATAAAGATGCAATACGATGGACCTCTGCAATCTTCACCGGATTGCAAGTCGTCCTTGCCATCATCATTTACATGAACTTTAACCGAGGGATGGCAGGAATTAATACGCAGGAGGGATTTCAATTCATCGAAAAGGCTACTTGGATTGATATCAAATCCGTCGCATGGTTCGGACGCGTTCAGATTGAATATTTCATGGGCATTGATGGCTTAAGTGTCTTGATGGTCATCCTGACGGCTCTTATCTCCTTCATCGCTGTCTTTGCGTCGTGGGAGATTGATAAGGCAGTCAAGGGATACTTTGCGCTTCTCCTTCTTCTTGATACAGGCATGATGGGAGTGTTCGTCGCTCTCGACTTTTTCCTTTTCTATGTGTTCTGGGAAGTCATGCTGTTGCCGATGTACTTCCTGATAGGCATCTGGGGTGGACCCCGTCGAGAGTACGCCGCAATTAAGTTCTTTCTGTACACGTTGCTTGGTAGTGTTCTGATACTCCTTGCAATCCTTGCACTTTACTTCAGTGTATCAGTTAACGATCCGGTCACAGGAGAAAAGATTCATACATTCAATATGCTGGCGATGATGAATCCTGCGAACTTTGAGCCAGGCTCAATTCTGGCTGGCATGAATACCTCGTGGCGCTATATTGCATTTATCGCTTTGTTCATTGGATTTGCGATCAAGGTCCCCATTTTTCCTTTCCACACGTGGCTTCCAGATGCTCACGTGGAAGCACCAACAGCCATCAGTGTTATCCTTGCAGGCATCTTGTTAAAAATGGGAACCTATGGTTTGCTTCGAATCAGCTACCCTATGTTCCCCGATGCAACAGTCTTTTATCAAATCCCTATGGCAATTTTGGGATTTATCAATATCGTGTATGGTGCGCTGGTGGCGATGGCGCAAGAAGATTTCAAGAAACTGATTGCGTATTCAAGTATCAGTCACATGGGCATTGTTGTGCTGGGGATGGCTGCGTTTAATACGCAGGGAATGACAGGTGCTATTCTGCAGATGTTTAATCATGGCACGATTACCGCCATGCTCTTTTTGATTGTTGGAGTTATTTACGATCGTGCACATACCCGTGGTCTCAGTGAATTTGGAGGCTTGATGAATCAAATGCCAAAGTACGCAGCGGTGATGTCAATAGCATTTTTTGCAGCGTTGGGTTTGCCTGGACTCAGTGGTTTCATTAGTGAGGCGTTTGCGTTCCTTGGTGCGTTCCAATCGTTCCGATGGATTACGATTGCCTCAACAGTAGGCATTGTCTTGACGGCTGGGTACATGCTCTGGACACTGCAGCGTGTATTTCTTGGAACACTTCCCGAACGATGGAAAACGCTGCCGGATATTAATGGGCGTGAGCTGTTCACGCTTGTTCCACTTGCGGTTATTGTTATTGTTCTCGGTATTTATCCGTCGCCCGCAATCGACCTATTAACGTCTGCAGTCAATACACTCGTGGATGTCGTCGGTCAGAGTGGTGGAATGGCAATGGGAGGGCAGTAACTTTTTGAATTCTTAATTATGCATGTTACACTGATTCATGCTTGAACAAATCGTACATAGTGTTAAGCTATTGCAGCCAGAGACAGCCCTTGCAGTAACGTTCTGTGTGCTTCTCGTTCTCGATCTCGTTGTTCGGCGAAAAAGCAATTTGGCAGCATGGCTCGCCCTGCTTGGTTTGGTTGTCACAGCGTTCTTTGTCCTTCAGCAGGCATCATCTGGCCAGAATTCGATCTTCTTCAATATGCTTGCTGTGGATTCGTTCTCGGTCTTCTTTAAGTTCGTTATCCTTGCAAGCAGCTTCCTCATTATTCTCTTTTCCTTGCAGTCGGATGAGCTGAACAGTGGAACGCGTCGCTTGGGTGAATACTACTCACTGATCATCGCGCTTACCCTGGGAATGTTCCTCATGACGGGTGCGAGTAATCTTCTGATGATGTATCTTTCTATCGAGTTGACAAGTATCAGCTCATACATTCTTGCTGGCTATACAAAAGAGGCAGAAGATTCCAGTGAGGCGTCGTTGAAGTATGTCATTTACGGAGCGGTCTCGTCGGGGATGATGCTGTACGGAATATCCATGTTGTACGGACTCACTGGGGCAGTTGATATCTACGGAATCAATCGCGCATTGACGGAGGGAGATATCAATCTTATGGCTCTTATGATTGCCAGTATTCTGATGGTAGCTGGATTCGGATACAAGATTTCAGCAGTACCATTCCACTTCTGGACGCCTGATGTGTACGAAGGAGCGCCAATCACGATTACTGCTTTCCTCTCTGTCGCTTCGAAGGCTGCAGGCTTTGCAATGATGATGCGTTTTTTCAAAGTTTCGTTTTTAGATCCCACAGTCGGGAATCTTGCAATGGGTGCGTGGGCATCATTCCAAGGTTTTGAGTGGAATCAGCTTCTCGCAG
Source organism: Ignavibacteriota bacterium (assembly GCA_016209795.1). Lineage (GTDB taxonomy): Bacteria > Bacteroidota > Ignavibacteria > UBA10030 > SZUA-254 > JACQVI01. The sequence continues at coordinate 1,958 of JACQVI010000223.1, read as the reverse complement.
CTATCTCTGTTCTTACGATGACGCTCGGAAACCTCGTTGCAATCTGGCAAAACAATCTCAAACGTCTGCTCGCGTATTCTAGCATTGCCCATGCTGGGTACATGCTGATGGGCGTGGTGGTGTTGAGCAATGAAGGTCTTGCCGCGGTGTTGATTTATTTTGTTGTCTATCTTTTTATGAACCTTGGTGCCTTCTATACGGTGATGATCGTTGCGAACAAGACAGGAAGCGAAGATATAGAGGCATACAAGGGGCTTGGATACAGAACACCGTTGATCGGTGTGGCAATGACGATTTTCCTTCTTTCGTTGACAGGTATTCCACCAACTGCAGGTTTTGTGGGGAAGCTCTATCTTTTTGCTGCACTGATTAATGGAAAGTGGTTCTGGTTAGTCGTTATTGGTGCCCTTAACAGCGTGGTTTCCCTTTACTATTACGTCCGAATCCTACGTAATATGTTTTTAAAAACACCAGAACGATCTGCAGAGCCGATTCAATTTTCGTTTGCGCATGTTACAATTCTCCTTGTTCTTTTGATCCCTACAATTCTGCTTGGCGTTTATTTTGGACCACTGGTTGAATATGCCCAAGCATCTCTGGTGATGTTCGGGATTCAATAACATCTCTTTTTTTGCTTTTAACATCCGTTTTGGATGTTTTTTTGTTCTTACGGCTTCATGAAGATTGACGTTCACAAAAAATTTTTGTAGCTTTCTTCTCAAAGAACTTTCTATGTCCAAGAAAGCATCTCGTCAAGAAGAACAGAATATTTCAACTATCAATAAATCAGTGCAGATTCTTGTCGTTGAAGATGAACGGCATCTGGCGGATTCAGTTGCGCGGAGATTACAGGAAGAAGGCTACGCAGTCGATGTCGCGCACGATGGCGAGGAGGGATTCCAGCTTGCCAGTTCAAAAAAATACAATCTCATTATTCTTGACCTTTTGCTTCCTAAAAAGGATGGACTTCAGGTTCTTCGCGAGCTTCAACGCAACAAGGTTCAGAGCCTCATTTTAGTGCTAACAGCAAAGAGTACCGTCGAAGACCGTGTTGATGGCTTACGTACCGGTGCCGATGATTATCTGACCAAACCCTTCGCGTTTGCAGAACTGCTTGCACGCGTAGAATCACTCCTCCGCAGGCAAGGTGTTGAACAAAGCTCAGTTCTGCGCGTTGCCGATATCGAGCTTGATGTTGAAACACGAGCCGTGAGACGTGCTAATAAGAACATTCATCTTACAGGCAAAGAATTTTTACTTCTTGAATTGTTAATGCGGAATAAAAACCGCATCCTCACTCGTCGGTCTATCGCTGAGCAGGTATGGGGGTACAACTTCGAAACGGGAACAAATGTTGTCGATGTCTATGTGAACTACCTTCGCAAAGCGATCGATGAAGGTTTTCCAAATCGTTTGATCCATACTGTTCGAGGCGTTGGTTTCATCTTACGGGAGGACTAAATGTTCCGCACAATTCGGTTTCGGCTTGCCATCTGGTACACAATCGTCATTGCACTGATGTTCGCGTTTACATCATTCGCGGTTTATGAATATGTGAGAAGAGCACTCTCAGACATGCTTGATCAGTCGATTAAGAATGAAGCTTGGTGGATTGCGGCTCGATTGGAAAAAGGACAGGAACGCTTTGAGAGCAATGAACTTGTCAAGGAGGATATCTTCGAGCGTGCAGCATTTTCTCCTATCAAAGTGTATATTGAAATTTGGGACTCATCTGGTGAACTCTTCTACCGCTCACCCAATCTTGGTAGCGACACGTTAGCACTTTTCATGCAGGATTCTCCGGTTGATAAGGAACTAACCTTGGCTACTGTTACCGATTTTCGAGACCATGATATTCGTTTAGCAGTGCAGAAAACCTCTGGAACCATCGTTTTGATCGGCATGCCTGTTGAAAGTATCACGACTCCGTTAAATGAATTATTAAGAATATTTCTATG
>JACQVI010000014.1 GCA_016209795.1 Ignavibacteriota bacterium | reverse complement strand
GTCAAATAGTAAGTATGAAATCACGTTTATAACGATCAAATACGAAGTCAAAACCTGAAATTCGCTGAGTGATTCACTGAACGTTGCACCTTCTACTGCTAATTTCGTAGCGTTGATGACCGTAAGAAGCAAGGGTAACAAAATGGGAAACGATAATACCGGATAAAGTGTTCCTCTGGTATTTGCTTTCGCGATAATTGCTGCAATGATGGTCGATGCGCTTGCAAGACCCAGTGTGCCAAGGAAGATTGTCAGGATAAATATTTCGTAACTCTTGATTGAAAAATTTGCAATGAATATGAGATATAAGACAGTTGTAAAAATATTGAGAACGAGAAGAAGCACGGCATTGTACAAGAGTTTTCCAAAATAGACAGCTAATGGCTGTGCAATCAGATGCAGTGTCATGGTCGTACCACGATCCTCTTCACTGACAAATGTCCGAGAAAGCCCTGACATTGCTGAGAAAAAAATGATGACCCAAAATACCCCCGAGAGAATTTCTGGAGAAACTGTCTCATATCCGATTGCAAAGAGAATAATGGACAGCGTTGTAATAACAAACATGACTAACGCATTCAGCGCATATCGTGTACGAAGCTCCGAAAGCAAATCTTTTTGGAGAATGGTCGTTGTAGATGTGAGCGATGTATTCATGCCAATACCTTATTGACCTCATAACGCCCGGTCTTATCGAGATCGAGAACCTGTTCACAGAGCCTCACCTCGTGAGAATCATTGGTAGCTATAATGACGACCCCACTCTGTTTTTGTTCTTCAATGATGTCATAGATAATTTCATGTCCTGACTCATCGAGGTTCGTTGTTGGTTCATCAAGGATCAAGATTGGTGGCTGGTGAAGTAAAGCAAAAGCATATTTCAATCGCTGCTTCATACCGGAAGAATACGTCCTTACCAATTCATCTTTTCTTTCTTCTAAACTCATTCGTCGAAGCAAACTGATTAAGTAACCATCATCTATGTTCATACCGCGAATCTTTCGAACGATGGCGAGGTTCTCCCATGCAGTGAATTCATCGTAAAGCTGCAAGTATGGAGCAACGAATCCTATCTGCTGGAATCTGTCCTTCGAATCAATCTGCTTGTCAGAAATTGAAAGACTCACATGACCGTGGGTTGGCGACAAAACTCCTGCGATAATTTTTAATAACGTAGATTTTCCCGATCCATTTATTCCTGTTACAGTAAGTGAATTTGATTCTTGGAGTGAAAAGTTGATGTCAGAAAAAATCGTTCTTCGGTTAAAGACTTTTGACAGCTGAGAGATTTGTAACAAAACACTGTACATCTATTCTCTTATCACTGAAAATTTTCCTTTGTACGTTTTGTCGTTGGTAGTAAGCACAAAAAAATAAATTCCGCTTGGAATCAAAGCATTGGTTTCATCCCGAGCGTTCCAAGCAACCCCTGGTTCAAGCGGCTTCAATTCAATCACAGGTAAATCACCAGAGTAAATACGGTCAAGACTAGAGCTAAAAATATATAATGAAGCTATTTGTTGAGTTGTATTAGGTAAGCGAAACTTAAGAAGCTTGTTTTCTTTAAGGAAAAACGGGTTCGGGTAAACAACAACATCAGTGACAATAGAAGGAACAGTCTCCTGCGATGTCCAGTTTGCTGGATCGGGAACATTGAGTTTTACATAGACACCGTTTACCAGTTGTTTAAAAGTCTCATTACCCACATCACTCATGTCATACCTGAAAGAGAATCTTTGATTTGAGTACGCTTCAGCAAAATTAAGGTTGGAAATAATCACCATCATTTGAGGACTGTTCTGACATGTTTGAGAAGGTGAAGCAAGAATTCCCACGGGAAAATATACTGAACTAATCGCTTGAATAGAATCTGCAAATGAACGATCTACATGCATATATTCAATACATGCATTTGTGTCAATTCTCGGATAATTTTTCCCTTCTGCATAATACTTTATAGTGTCACTATTTGGACCGGTATTAAAATTCCATATTGTCCACTCCAAAAACGCTTCACGAAACGAACTCCCAACAGAGAATAATGCTTGATCAAGCGCTTGAAGTGCACGAACCTGACGAATATTCTTCCATGTTTGAAGGAACATATCACGTGAAAATCTCTTCTCAATAAACTTTCCCCAGATTGCTCGGCTATATGGAACATCAACTTCCGCACATGATGCACAGGAAAAAGTAAATGATAAATCGGGATGAGTGAAGTGCCCGCGTGGAAACCCAGACGGTGTTTTAATATATTGATAATAATCGTTTACTGCATCGTAGACAACATCTTCCATCCAGGTCGATGTAATCTCTAAAAAATAGGGATCAGAACCCCAGTAGCCATATCGACCGAGTTGAATTGCGTGATGAAATTCGTGAGCTGCTGTGACTTTCAATCCCGATATCCCTGGACTGTAGAGACGAAGAAAGTCATTATCAATTCGAATGTGAGTTCGATACAAAAAGGGTTGAGTAGTATTCATGGGTGGCTGAAGCGGAAATGTCTCACCGTAAAGCAGACGTTGACTGAGTTCTTCGACATAAATGTTGTAAAATGATTCTGCCACTTCGAATGGTGGAGCTTCATATCCCAGAGAATCTATTTCATAATCCCATACCTCATTAAAATATTTCCCAACAGAATCGATGAACGCTTCTGCTGTATTAGGTATTCGAACTGAATCACCATCGAGAAGTGCAGGTTCATTGCTGCCTGTTGTATCATAATGGACACGAAAATGACCGATAACCCGGTTCTTCTGTAACACTGGTATAGTCACAAATGATTGCAAACGACGTTTTTGCTCGTCGGTGAATAACTGCCAATTCTGTTGTATTTCAATTGCCAATAGCAGCCCACACTTTGCGCTAATCTCTGATGCTAACGTTGATTGCATGCCACTTTCATGAGTTCCTTCTACAAGCCGAACAAGTGTTTCTAATCGTTCTTTTTGATCGTCTCCGTTTTCTGCATAGCCAGAATGACATTGGGATAACAACAGGAGGATAACCTGGATGTACTCTATCAATTTTTTCATCATTGCTCCATCAAAGAGATGATTCGTAACACTCCATTAGCAGCGTCTGTCACGATGAGTTCTGGATTGCCATCGTTGTTCATGTCGCTCAATGTAAATCCTCCAAAACCTTCGGTACTTGTTACATGAGATCCTGGAAAAAACGTCCCATCTCCATTTCCAAAATACACCTCGATAGTTTTCTTTAAGCTATTTTCGAGAACGATGTCTACAATGTCGTCGCCGTTCACATCAATAATGTGCATAGCATCTTTCGACGCAATAGATACAGGGTGTGGAAAACGAAACTTCACAGGTGCTAATGTTGAATCATCATATCCTTCGAAAACATCTAGAAACTTTTCAGGTTCTTTAAGATTGATCATGAGATCGTTTATTCCATCGCCATTAAGATCGGAACTCCATATTAACGCTGGAGCAACATCTTGAACACTGTACTCGACGATCCGTCTGCCCGGTTGAAACTGATTTCCACCCAATCCAATTGCAAGAAATACTTCTTGCTGATAATTGCTGCGATTGAAGGCCACATAAATCAGATCGTCATATCCATCTCTGTTATAATCACACATGATAGCGGTGACAAGTGAATCAATGATATTCAGACTGATACTTCTCTCAATAAACCGAGTTGGTGAAATTTGTTCATAATTGATAAGCGATGGACCATAATCGTGCTCATCGTGTTCAAGGGCAATAAGGCTAAGATACATTGTGATGCTATCTTTTTGTGTAGACAGAATTTCAGTTTTACCCTGAACAGGCAGATCGTAGGATGTATGAGAATAGTCCCTTGTGTTTAGCTCAAGTATAGTAATTGTTCTCGCATCATAACTGGAAGTTAAAAACGTTGCAGTGGTCTCACTGGATGCAATACATTGAACTGATGCAGGATTCATCGAGGCACTGAATGATAGTTGGCCATTGAAGGATCCATCCCCCCGATTCATATAGAGTGAAACGTTCTGAGCGCCTTCGTTTGCAACAACGATATCATTCCATCCATCATGGTCAATATCAGCAGCGAGAACTCCTCGTGGTTTCAACCCTGCGCCATACACACGTTCTTCAGAAGCACTATGCTGTATGCTTGCGTTATAAAAGATACGCACTCTTCTTTTCACATCATCAAGCACTGCTGCGTTAGCAAGTGTTGATTGGAAATGTTGAAACAATGTAAATTGCATTGGTGTGTTACCAGCAAAATAGTTCACCTGTTCTTCAACAAGCCCTGAGCCGTTATTGAGAGCAATAGTCAAACATCGAGAATCTCTCAACAATATCCCAATGTCATCGTTAGAATCGCCATTAACATCCATGACTTCTACTCCAACGGGAAAATCTTTCAACAAGATCGTTTGAAAGGGATGAAACCCTCCTAAGCCATCTCCTAAAAATGTCAGACAGGATTGATCACTCTCTGATACAGCAATGAGATCTCGATGTGCATCTGAATCAAGATAGGCAGTACGAATACTTGTTGACTCTGAAGATAGTGTGATCATAGAAGGCTCACTAAATTTCATGTTTGCGAATGCATAATAGACAAGGATTTCGTTCGAAAGCCAGCGTGAAGCGACGATATCGTTCAGCCCATCATCGTTAAGATCGATCACATGAAGCTCATTGTAAGAATCTTCAGGGAACAGGGTCGTAGTTTGTTTGAATCGACCCCCTGTTCTACCAAGCCAAACAGTTACTCCAAGATTCTTCTTTCCGAAGAATAGAACATCTGAAATACCATCGCGATTAAGATCGACTACGACAACGTTGTCCATTGATTGCGGTAAGCCTGTCTTTTCACCCAGGATGAATCTTCTATCACGTTTTCCTATCAGGGTATGAAGTTCAGGTGGATCGTCAGTGATGAAGATAATATCGGTCGCTTGATCACGATTACTTCTCGCTTCTGCCGCGGCGAGTATTTCTTTATGAACAAGGGTAGTTGTGAATTCCCACGAGAGTGAGTCTGATGCTTGGTAGTTAACGTAGATCTGTTTAGAGCCATATGTTGCAATGTCTGTGAAGCCATCACCATCAAAATCACCTGTAAACAGTCCTTGAGAACCCCTGCCTGCCTTAAGTTCTACCACAATACCAAACGTGGTCAGGTACCGTTGTGCAACGGCAAACGAATATCCTGAAAGATGCAGAGCGACCACCACTACGACAAGCTGAAATGAACCGAGTGTTCTCGGAAAATGCATGATGTACCTCACGGCAAAAGCACCATCAACTGTTTTTACGTCTTCGGAGACGCATGAGTCGACGTTGAAGAGCTTCTCTATAACGACGCTTTTCTTCTTTTGATTGAGGAACGATTGGAAAAACGTTCGCGGGGTTGTTATTTTCATCGACAGCGACAAACGTAAAATACGCCGTATTTGCTGTTTTCCGATACCCTGTTAATTGATTCTCAGCGACAACCTGTACTCCAACTTCCATGGAGGTTTTGAAGGCACGATTCACAGATGCTCGGAGTGTTACCACTTCTCCAAGGCGAATAGGTTGATGAAACACAAGGTTGTCTACTCCTGCTGTAACACAGATCCGATTAGAATGACGCTGGGCTGAAACTGCGGCAGCTATATCCATCCACTCCATTAATCTACCCCCAAGAAGATTGCCAAGTTGATTGGTATCGTTAGGAAGCACCAATTGTGTCATCTCAACTTGAGAATCCACAACGAAACGCTTTTTCAAAGAACTATCTTGACGTTTAGCCATAGAACATTATTTCTTTGCTGTTAAGTCTATTCTGTCCTTCGACGTGGACACTGCTGATTTTGTTTTGAGATGTTCTTCGATCTCTCTCTTCAACGCTTCAACCTCGTTCTTCACGTGACTATTGGGATACTTCTCAAGAAAAAGATCAACATCTCTCTTTGCCTCATCGTACTTTTTTCGGACAATGAGTGATTTTACTTTTCCAATGAAAGCAAGGTCGGCATAGGGTGTATCGTGATACCTCTCTAACACACTGTTGAAATAATCAGTAGCCGCTTTATATCTCCCAAGCTTCATATATAGTTCTGCTGAATCATAAAGCTTTTTTGCAAGCTTTGCAGTGAGTTCTTTAATTTTAGCTTCCGCTTCTGATGCCATTTCATGTTGAGGATAATACTCAAGAAAAGCCTGGAATTCATCAATCGCTCGATATGTGTACTTCTGATCAAGTGAAGATTTTGGAGAAAGTCTATAGTAACACAATCCAACCTTATACTGAGCTAATGGAACAAAGGAGCTGGCTGGCATACTCCGTCTCAACGACAAATACTCTTCAGCAGCAAACAAATATTCCTCCATGTTAAAGCGACATTCGGCAAGATAGAATTGAGCATCGTCCGCGACGGCACTTCCGGGATATTGGAGCTTGATAATTTCAAAATCACTAATTGCTTCGAGGTAATCCTCCTCTTCAAATTTTTTCTTCCCAAGTTCGAAGCGGTCTTCTGCAGAGAGATTTCCCGTTGCATCTGATGATCCACACGAAGTGAAAACTAACGCCATACACACTATCACAAGAAGGACAACGAGACGAGTCATGACCATAGTTTTACTTACTCCGAACTTGAAAGAGGAGATAGACAGCAACGCCAGTTGCTCCTATGATAATGAGGGGTTGAGCAAACCGGTCGAGGAAGCTTTCAGAGGGTAATTCTGCATGTGTGCTTTTTGCTGAGCCAAGTTCAAGGTTTGGAATATCAGCCACTAAAACTGTATCTTCAAATTCTTTGGAAAGTGTTCCGCTAAATAAAACTTCACTACTTCCGGTATTAAGAATCTGACATGTCACCGATCCTAAAACATTTCTTTTAACTTTCTTTGTCCCAATCAATCCTTCTCGAAACATATCAGTGTAGCGGACGCGGTAATGCATCGATATGACACTCAAAAGATATTGTTGCTCATCAGATAGAGTGACTTGGCTGAAGATGTGATATCCTCGTGATTGTAATGTGCTGGTGATTGCTTCCATGCCTATCCAACTCTCTTCACCAGAATGTACGTTTATGGTAATGCTATCGCCTTGTGACAAATGAGAACGATTGGCGATTTCATTGGCTATTTCACTAATAAGGTCCTGCATCGCTTCAAGGTTCGTCTTTATCTGTTTCGGTGTATCAATTTCACTGGCGTGCAGGTTTTGAACAAGTAGACAGATAACAAACGTAATACTGGCGTTTTTCAGAAATGCGAATGAATCGAATGGCATGTATGTTTACTATGCGTAAATGCCGCGCACTTTGAGTGTCTTTGCAACCTTATCGATTGCAATAATATAAGCCCCAATGCGAAGGGTCACCTTATATTTCTGTGCCGCTTCATATACGGCATCGAATGATTGCCTCATCATCCGTTCAAGCCGGCGGTTGATTCGATCGAGCGTCCAAAAATAACCGATTCGATCTTGAACCCACTCGAAATAGGAAACGGTAACACCACCTGCGTTTGCAAGAATATCTGGAATCACGAGAACACCTTTTTCAACAAGAATCGGATCGGCTGCGGCAGCAGTTGGACCGTTAGCGCCTTCGCAAATGATTTTAGCTTTGATACGAGGAGCGTTTTGCACGGTAATCTGTTCCTCTCGAGCAGCGGGAACTAACACATCGCATTCAAGCTCCAAAAGCGTCTCTTGAGGAATTTTTTCTGCTCCTGTAAAGCCGTCCAAGAGTTTATGTTTATTGACCCATTCGATGGCTCTTGAGATATTGATTCCTTTTACATTGTAATACGATGCACTGATATCAGAAATACTGACGATCTTGCAGCCTTGCTCATGAAGTAAATTGGCAGCCACAGATCCAACATTACCAAATCCTTGCACAGCAACAGTAGCACCCCTTGGTTTAATACGCAGCTTTTCCATTGCCGTCAATGTTACAACCATACATCCGCGACCGGTTGCTTCGCGTCTGCCAAGTGAACCGCCAAGGATGAGTGGCTTGCCAGTGACAACCGCCGTTTCCGTTTTCTTCATGTGCATGCTGTAGGTATCCATAATCCATGCCATGATTTGTTCATTCGTGTTCAAATCGGGCGCCGGGATATCTCGATCCGGCCCGAAAATATCAAGCAGATTGGCTGTATACCGACGTGTGATTTTTTCTAATTCTATTTGGGTGAGTTTAGAAGGATCGCATTTGACGGCACCTTTGGCACCACCAAACGGGATATTCATCACTGCACACTTCCATGTCATCCATGCTGCTAGGGCTTTCACTTCTTCAAGCGTAACATCGGGTGCATAGCGTATACCACCTTTTGAGGGACCGAGAATGTCATTGTGCACGACACGATAGCCTTCAAAAATGTCGATGGCGCCATTATCCATCTGGATAGGAATGGAAACGATCACCTGCTTCGTTGGAGATTTCAAGTAATTGTATAAGCCCGGTTCAAGCTCCAACATTTCAGCCGCGACGTCAAACCGTGCCATCATCGATTCAAAAGGATTTTGTTTGTCGGGGATAGGAGTGGGTTCGTGATGAAGGATTGTAGGTTCAAATATGTGCTGCCGCAAAAATGTCTCCTTTAAGTTTTTAAAACGAATCGGTTTTCTGTGGGTGGGTCTGTAACGTTATACACCACCCATAGCGATCTGCTGCAACCGCTCGATGCGCTCGTGTGTAGGTGGATGAGTTGAGAATAACTTCATCACTCCTCCCCCTCGTAACGGATTGACAATAAACATGTGCGCCGAAGCCGGCGATACATGCTGCATTGGAATTCTCTGTACTCCGCGCTCAAGCTTCTGAAGGGCGTTAGCTAACGAAAGGGGCCTTCCTGTTATCTGTGAAGCGCCAGCATCTGCTGCAAATTCACGTGAGCGTGAAATAGCCATTTGAATGAGAACAGCAGCTATCGGTGCTATGATCAACAGAGCCAACTCGGCAAGTCCATTTGAGTCACGTCGATCACGACTACCACCAAACATTGCCGCCCACCCAGCCATCCGTGCAATGAACGTGATCGTTCCGACCATCGTTGCAACTATTGTACCGGTGAGAATATCTCGATTCTTAATGTGGGCAAATTCGTGTGCGATGACTCCTTCTAACTCATCGTCACTTAGTGTATTCAAAATTCCTTCTGTTGCCGCCACGGCAGCATGATGCGGATTTCTCCCTGTTGCGAGGGCGTTCGGCGCATCGCCAGGGATGACGTAGACTTTGGGCATCGGTAACTGCGCCTGACTTGCGACACGTGCAACCATCGAATATAATCGTGGTGCTTCGGCTTCAGTAACTTGCTTTGCACGATACATCATCAAAACGATTTTATCGGAAAACCAATACGAGGCAAAATTCATGACCAGTGAGATGACAAACGCCATGATCATTCCCTGCTCTCCGCCGAGGAGCGATCCAACAAGAATAAGAAGAACCATCGTCAGCGTCATGAAAAAGACTGTTTTAAACGTGTTCATAACGTAAAAATCC
>JACQVI010000226.1 GCA_016209795.1 Ignavibacteriota bacterium | reverse complement strand
CTCCAAGCATCAACCTGTAAGCTTCGCTAATATTTGCTTTCAACTCTGAGAGTGTCTTGCCCTGGCTAAAGACACCTGGAACCTCTTTGAGCCGTCCCACATACCAGCGCTTGTCCCTCCAATACTCAAGCATAAATGTTCGTATTACTGCCTTTGTCTGACTCATAATCCTACCCTTTCAAAAATATAATCCACCTGCTTGATGCTCTTTTCCAAATTAAAGAGATCATCCAACTCACCATTCTTCATGAACGACTTTATTGTTTTATCACCTTTGAGAACATCTCTAAAATTCTTTTTTGACTGCCACACCTCCATTGCATTTCTCTGGATTGCACTGTAGGCATCTTCCCGTTTCATCCCTTTGGTCGTCAATGCTAAAAGAACCGCTTGAGAAAAGATTAATCCATTCGTCAGCTCAAGATTCTTCTTCATGTTTTCAGGATACACGATCAGCTTGTCGATAATATCTGTAAAGGTAGCAATCATGTAATCGAGGAGAATGCAGCTATCGGGAATGATGATACGCTCGACGGAGGAATGCGTAATGTCTCGCTCATGCCACAGAGTAACATTTTCTAACGCTGCCTGAGCATTTCCCCGGAGTACACGGGCTAATCCTGCAACACGCTCGCAGGTGATCGGATTTCGTTTGTGGGGCATAGCAGAAGAACCTTTTTGACCTTTGGAGAAATATTCTTCCGCCTCAAGCACTTCCGTTTTCTGGAGGTGTCTGATTTCAGTCGCAAACTTCTCAACGGAGCTTCCGATAATCGCAAGCGTTGTCATAAACTCTGCATGGAGATCACGTTGAAGAATTTGTGTTGAGATAGGCGCCGGTTTGAGTCCCAATTTTTCACAGACAAATTTTTCAACGAAGGGATCGAGATGACCATATGTGCCGACTGCACCGGAAATCTGTCCAATAGAAATTGTTTTTAGCGCTTTCTCAAGACGCTCAATGTTGCGGCGAGTTTCGTCGTACCACATGGCAAGCTTCAAGCCAAATGTTGTCGGCTCTGCATGGATGCCATGTGTGCGTCCAACCATGATTGTATGCTTAAACTCTTTTGCTCGCCGTGCAAGGACGTCAGAAAGCCGTTGGAGATCGTTGAGCAAAAGTTCTGCTGATTGCCTCATCTGGACTGCAAGTCCCGTATCTAAAATATCGGAGGATGTCATCCCAAGATGAATGAAGCGTGAATCCGGTGCGACATGCTCACCAACGTTTGTGAGGAATGCTATCACATCGTGCTTGGTTTCTTGTTCAATCTCATCAATGCGCTTGACATCGAACTTCGCTTTTTCTCGGATCGTTTTGACTGCTTCTTTTGGAATGACGCCGAGTTGTGCTTGTGCCTCACACGCAAGGAGTTCGATTTCCAGCCAGATACGGAATTTATTTTCTTCTGTCCAGACGTTTCCCATCTCGGGACGTGTGTAGCGCGTAATCATGATGGACGACGTTCCAACCGTAGTTCTAGCATAATTTCTCTTTTCTCTCGCAGCACTTTCATCCTCAAGACATCTCCAGCCTTTGCATCGTTCACGATCGCTGCAATATTATCTTCATTCACAACCCGCTCACCATTAACTTCGGTGATGATATCACCGACCTTAAAGCCACTTCGCTGCGCAGGGCTACCTCGCTTCACATCACTAACGATGACGCCTTCTGCTTTGTCCAAACCAAAGTATCGTGCGACCCGTGCGTCGACAGTATTAATCTCCAAGCCTGTCCAGAAGTTTCGCTCGATTTTACCGCTCTTCTTCAGCTCAGCGATGATGGACTTAACTCTATTGATTGGAATTGCAAATCCGACACCTACGCTGCCCTGATTGGGTGTGAAAATAACTGCGTTCACGCCGTTCACTTCTCCGACTGCATTGATTAGCGGTCCGCCACTGTTTCCAGAATTGATTGATGCGTCGGTTTGAATCATCCCACGATAGTAGCGTCCTCCCTGCACCTGGAGATTCATTCCGGTTGCACTCACCACACCAACAGTAACTGTGGGCTTGTCGCTGATTTCAAACAGTCCAAATGGGTTGCCAAGTGCAATCACCCATTCTCCAATGATCACGTCATCTGAATTCCCTAACTTGAGATACGGAAGATTCTTCCCGTTTATCTTCAACAGCGCAATATCTGAAACTAAGTCCGTGCCGATTAACTCCGCCTTATACTGCTCGCCGCTAGTGAGGGTAACGGTAATCTCTTGAGCGTTGCCGGCAACATGATCATTCGTAAGGATATAGCCGTCGGAAGAAATGATAAACCCAGAACCAAGACCCTTGACGGGCTGCCTGAGTACCCTATCGCCGAAGAATTGTCGGAAAAACGGATCCTCTCCAAAAAATTGTGAAAAGGGATCTCGATAGTGATACTCCCGTACTTCTGTCACAGTGATTCCAACCACTGCTGGACTTGCTGTTGCTACGGCGCGAGTGATAGCATTATGCCTGTGGGTGGCGATCTCTTGTGTGATGCTATCACGGGTTGCGTTCTGGTAAACAATTGGCTGTTGAAAGTCATGATTTATCTCTTTGGGAACTGCAGGCTCCTCAACGTCTGTAGGCTCAATAGCTGGTTGAATGCTACTTCTGTGTCCGATCCTGTACCCAGTCCAAAGACCAATGAGCAGCGGTATCAAGATCACTAGAACAAAAATAATGATGTTTCTTCTCATACAATTACCTCTTGTCACCGGATCATAACTTCCTTTTACGCTTCAGCACCTTGTGCACTGCCTTCACAATATCGTCCTTCGCAATACCGTATTTTTTCATCAGCTCGTCACCCTTTCCGGATTCACCGAATGTATCATTTACTGCCACAAACTCTTGAGGAGTGGGGATCGTCTGTGCTAATACCTCTGCTACAGCGCCGCCAAGTCCACCATGAATTTGATGATCCTCTGCCGTGACGATTGCCCCAGTCTCGTTCGCCGCTTTGACGATCGCTTCTTTATCGAGCGGTTTGATAGTATGCATGTTGATAACGCGACAACTAATTTTCTCTGCTGCAAGAACTTCTTCAGCAAGAATTGCTTCCCATACCTGTAAGCCACAAGCGATAACAGTTACCTCGGTCCCATTGATCAAAACATCAGCTTTGCCGAATTCAAATGCCCCATTGGGATCAGTAAAAACAGGAGTGTTGTCACGAAAGAAGCGGATGTAGATGGGATGATTCCATTGGACAGATGCCTTAACCATCTTTTTTGCTTGATGATAATCGCAAGGACTGGCAACCGTCATGTGTGGCAAGATGCGCATGAGTGCAATGTCTTCTAACGACTGATGTGTTGCTCCATCAGGTCCGACTGTAATGCCACAGTGCGATGCACAAATTTTTACGGGCAATTCGCTATAGGCAATTGACTGGCGAATCTGATCAAAGGGTCTCCCGGTCGCAAATTCACCATACGTGGATGCGAAGGGTATCTTACCAACGAGGGCGAGGCCGGCAGCAGTGCCCATCATGTCCTGTTCCGAAACCCCGACACTGATGAATCGATCAGGAAATGCTTTCATGAAGAGATCGGTTCGAACGGAACCAGTCACATCTCCGCCAAGCACGACAACATTAGGATTTTCATGGCCAAGCTCGACCAACGCCTCGCCAAATCCGAGTCGTGTCGCCTTGAGTTCTTTACATTGATATTTGGGCATAGAAGAATTTCTCAAAATTTTCGATACACATCCTTGCGATGTCTCACTCTCTCTATCATCACGATCTTTTCGGCTGTATTAACTGTATAAACGATGCGATAATTTCCAACTCGAATTCAATACGCTTCTTCTCCTGCTAATTTCTTGCAATCTGATGGAAAAGGATTTTGGGCAAAAGAATCAATACGCAATACGACATCATCAGCAATTTCCTTGGGAACACTTCGGATTTCTTTCTCTACGGAAGTTCTATACTTTATCCGAAATGATCCCATCCCTCTTCAATTTCTTTTTCAAAATTTCCCAATCGTGAGCAGATTCTTTTCCCCGAGTGGCGATAATCGCCAGGTCTTCCAAGTCTTCTAACAGTTCTTCGTACCGTTCGATGGGAAGAATCACCGCTGTTTTCTTGCCTTTCCTATCGACAATATATGTTGCTTCTGGTTCCTTCACTTTCGTCATACTTACATCCTTTCTTTTTATTTCGCTCCGACTTCCACCAGTTGTCTTTCCCATTCAAACTCAATAAAATCTCCATACTTCGTAGGCGTAAGCTCGCTGAGTGCTTGTTTACCTTGCTCGTCATTTGGAGGCACGCCGTGCCACTTGTAATCATTTTCCATGAAGGATACGCCCTTTCCCATGAATGTATGTGCCAGGATAACTTTGGGTTTTCCTCTTAACTCTTGGGCTTGCTTCACAGTTCGTAAGAATTGTTCAATATCATTCCCATCACACTCAAGAACATGCCAGTTAAATGCTTTCCACTTATCAGCAAGCGGCTCAAGCTCCATCACCTTATCTGTGTAATTATCAATCTGACAGTTATTTCGATCAACGATAGCAGTGAGGTTATCTACTTTATGATGACCTGCCGTCATGACCGCTTCCCAGATTTGGCCTTCGTCGAGCTCGCCATCACCGTGTAGGACATAAACCCGATTTGGTTTCTTATCCAATCGTAAGCCAAGTGCACATCCGACGGCGATAGAAAGTCCCTGCCCCAACGCACCCGAAGCTACTTCGGCTCCTGGTACACCATGAGTCCATGGAGGTGCTGGGTGTCCTTGTAAGCGACCATTGATTTTTCTAAGTGTGGTCAATTCAGTGAGAGGTATGAATCCTCGCCGTGCCAGCGTTGCGTACCAGACTGGACAGAGATGACCAGCGGAGAGAAAGAAATAATCTCGTTCTTCCCATCGAGGGTTGTTTGGGTCAACCTTTAAAATATTGAAGTAGAGACACGCAAAAATGTCTGCCAGTCCAAGCGGTCCACCAGAGTGACCAGATTTCGAGATGAGTAGCTCCTTGATGATGTCTCGGCGTATCTGTCGCGCCATTTCTTTGAGTTCTACAACGTCAAATCGTTCCATGCTAACTCTATAAATTCTTTTTGTTGAATGATTTTAATAGTTCTGCAATTGGCTCACGATGTCCAAGAAGTAACAAAAGACAGAGTATAATACTAAGGTAAATAAAATTATTCGCTCCGATGAACAGCGGCAGTGTAACTCTCACGAGATCCGTCGGCGTTACAGCTATAACAACAGGCGTAATCATCGACGCTGTAATATTAGATGCGTGAATATTTTTTGAAGTTACATAGACAACTGTCCACAGTGTACACCACACGACAACAAAAATCCACCCCAACACCAGCATCATGCCTGCCGCAGTCGATAACCCTCTGCCGCCCTTAAACTTAAGCCAGATAGGATATGTGTGTCCAATGATTGATCCAAGTCCGCCAATACCGATAATCCAAAATTCTTCTCCGACCAACATCCAACTCAATCCAACTGCAGCAACACCCTTTAATAAATCCAGAAGCATGACAATCGCTCCCAGAAGCTTTGAGCCAGTCACTTCAAACGTATTCATCGCGCCAACGTTTCCGCTACCTGTCTTACGTATATCCAGACGTGTTTTCCATTTTACTAACAGGTAAGCTGTTGGCAACGATCCAACGAAGTAACCAAGTAAGAGGCTTAAAGCGTAGCGAGTCAACTTAGACCTTATCGCATGTGCGTTGTGTATCAGAAAAATACAAAAATTATGCTAAACATACAAGGAACTCGCTGTCTTATTCATCCTCGATGGGCGTGTTGCATCTCCCTTCAAAAACAAGTATATTTTTATCCGTACATTGCCTTCGATGTGACGTGATTCTCTCTTGAAACCTATTAATGACTAAAGAAGAACTAAAACAGCTACTCCAGAAATACAAGCGCGGTACCATCAGCGAGCAACAGATCATTGAAAAGTTTTCAGCTCTTCAATTTGAATCCTTGGGTTTTGCTACTGTCGATCATCATCGCCAGTGGCGGAAAGGATTTCCAGAAGTTATTTTGTGCGAAAGGAAAACCCCACAGCAGGTTGCGGAGATTGCTTCAAGGATCTACAAACGAGGTCAACCACTGTTAGCGACACGTGCATCGGTTGCACATTTTAACGCAGTCAAACGAAGAATACGGAATGCACACTATTATGAGTTTGCAGGTGTCATCACGGCTAACGAACCCAAGAGTCCTTCGCCAAATCGTGGGGTAATTCTCATCGTTACTGCTGGAACCTCCGATCTTCCGGTTGCTGAAGAGGCGGCAATCACTGCACGGATGATGGGCAATCCGATCGAAAAGATGTACGATGTTGGGGTAGCAGGAATTCATCGACTTCTCTCACAAAGCGAGAAGCTCATACGGGCAAATGTTATCATTGTCGTTGCTGGAATGGAAGGTGCACTGCCGAGTGTTGTCGGAGGCTTGGTGGACGTCCCCGTGATTGCAGTTCCAACGTCAGTTGGCTATGGAGCGAGTTTTCAAGGAATTACTGCCTTACTCGCAATGTTAAACTCATGTGCAAGCGGGATAACGGTTGTGAATATTGATAACGGTTTTGGCGCTGGGTTTGCGGCAAGTCTGATGAACAGAACTTGATATTATTGATATAGTTGGAATAAAGTTCTGGATATGCGATTGAAATCATATCAATGATATCAATAATTTCGAGTTAATATGCCACGAGAAATTTCAGCCGGCGCTATTGTT
>JACQVI010000222.1 GCA_016209795.1 Ignavibacteriota bacterium | reverse complement strand
TTAACCACAAAAGTACCAAATCGACAGGGCTATTTCGAGTAGATTTTATCATGAGTCAACGATACCATTTCGAGTAGATTTATCGTGAGTCAATTCGTTTTCTTGCTTTTTACAATGGAAGTTTCGTACATTGGAATAATTTAATCCAAGGTAATCTCAACCTTTATTACAAAATCTCAAGGAGCGGAAGTATGAAAAATCGAGTGTTGTTCGTTCTAATCATAGCTGCCGTATTCACCATGTCTTTCGCATTTGCACAAAACAAAGATGATTGCTCACCACAAACTGTCAGCGTGAAGAAAGCAGGCTGCTGTGCTATGAAAGCAAAAGCTGCAATGGCGAGCGAGACTAAGACATCGGAGAATGTTCAAGCAACTGTTATACCTGTAAAGAGCACAGAAACTGTTACCAAGACCGATGATCACTGTGCAACGGCTGCAAAATCACAAGTGATCACTTCGGGAGATGCCAAGCAGTGCACGTATAAGACAGCGAAGAACGCTGCAGAATTGACGGAAGCTGAGAAAGCCCATTGCGATATGATTAAAGCTGCTAACGTTGCCGACAAAGCAGCCTGTTGCAAAGATAAAGCAAAGACCATCGAAGCAAAAAGCGTCGAAGCGAAGGATACGAAAGTAAAGCAAGTCAAAGCCGTTGTCGATTCGAAAGGCGGCACGAACTAAAAGTTTACAGATCTCTCTCAAGCCGTTTTCCCGAATCATCAGGAGAGCGGCTTTTTTATTTACAGTAACAGTAAAAGCGCCAAATCACTATGCCAAAGGCGCCCGCCTGCCAGAGCAAAGCGGCGGGCAGGCATCCGCGCAGGCGGATCGCCATGCTTTTGCAAAATATTACAAATTGAATTATCTTTTAGTATAGATTTGAGAATAGCTGATGACTGAAAAATACTGTCCATCCTGCGGTACCGAGCAACGAGAAGGAGCGAAATTCTGTCACTCCTGTGGCAAGCCCCTAAAGGAAAAGCCGGTTACTGTGGAGAGTGAGCCAAAAGCTCCTGATACTCAAGCACCATCAAGTGCAAAAACCGTTAGGCGGCCGATGTCAAAAAAGGTAAAGATCGTGTACACATTCCTTGCATTAGGATTGTTTGGCGTGTTTGCATTTCTGTTCATGAGCCATCTGCCCGGCGGTGCTCATCCTGTTATCGTAAGTCAACCTGACGTCGCAATGGCAACGATGTACATGGATCAAACTATTACTGGACAAGCGATCAGTGCTCAAGTAGAGAATGATAAAATCACGTTTCCGCTTTCTCTTTTGCTTGAAAAAAAGATGGTAGAGTTTGAATATCAAAGTGCTACTGCCACAATTCCACTGCTTGCATTTATTTCGGCTGAAGGGAAATTGGTTACCGCAATTCGAGTGTGCGAGCCTTGTAATTCGCATACGTTCAGGATCGAGGGGACAGAGTTAGCCTGTGGCAATTGTGAAACCCGGTGGAAATTGAACAATCTCGAAGGACTACAAGGCGCTTGTCAAAAATATCCACCCGACCCGATTCCGAGTAGCATCGTCGGCAATCAGGTGCAGATTGATGAGAACGTGGTAAAAAATTGGAAATTACGGATATAATTATATGATTTTAGATTTGTGATTTGGGATTTTATACACGCTACAACTTAGACACTAGACTTAAAAGAAAAGATGGAGCACTTCAATGAAATCTAGTTTCATTATATTCATTCTACTTTGCGTGTTTCTTATAGGATGCACGAAAAAACAAGATCTTACAACGGCGACAATTGCCGTCAACTCGATGGTCTGTGGCAGTTGTGCAAAAACAATTGAGAAGGCAACCTACACAGTTGAAGGGGTGAAATCAGTCAAAGTTGATATCGAGAAGAAAACTGTTGAGGTAAAATTTGCCCCACTCCAGACAAACGTCGAAACTATTGAGGTTGCGATTACCGATGCAGGCTACGATGCAAACAACCGCAAGCGTGATCCTAATGCTTATGAGAAACTCGAGGCGTGCTGTAAGATTGATGGATAGGAAGTATTAACAGCAGATTAAAGGATTAAGCAGATAAGATCTACTTTAACCTTTGTTACCCGGCTGCAAATGTTGTCGACGGGATTTTGCTCTCCTTGCCTCTTCTACCAACTCGAGCATAGAAAGCATTGCCTCAACCCGTTCGGTTGGTGTTCGCTTAAGATTTTCTTCTACTAACGATATATCAATGCCAAATTCTTTCGCTCGCTCAACAGCAGACTTTTGTTTCTCCTCGTTCATTCCTTACTTCTTGCCTCCTGCACTCTGCGGATAATTGTCAGAACAAAGCCTACAACCAGAGTCACTGTCCCCATCCAGACGAGATTGATATAAGGTTTGATACTCGCTTCCACAATCAAAGTTTCACCTTTTGGCTCCTGGGAGAGTTCTGAAGGATCGGTGACTGAAATTTCTACTTTTGATTGTGTAGGATCTTCTCGACTTGGCTGTAATTTGAGAAGTGTCAACTCTACATTGTCCAGCTTTGCAGGAATATAGCTAACCTGACCACCAGAATTTTTCATTAAAGGCTTCAAGATTGTTATTTTACCATCTTTCATCGCTTGTAGAATAACTCCTATGGTGAAGCCTTCACCTGTCACCATTTTCCCTCTCTCCATATCACTGAAATCAAAGTCAACAAACTTTACCTTGATACTGCCGACATTCTTTGTTTCTCCCTTCAACAACGTCAATGTTTGTTGTTTTTTCCCCTCGGGTGTTTCAACAGAAAGAGGAGAGATGTAGAAATCTTTCGTGTACATGTTCAAGATATCGGGATGACGCATCATGCTGTTGTTAAAACTGCTGTAGCGCATGACCGGCATGACGGTGTACGTTTCATTGCCATGCTGGACTTCAACATGAAAGCCATACCTCTCAGCATCAAGCGGATGATTACCAACGTAGGTAAGTTTGTATTCTCCTAGCACTTCAACTGTTTTCCCTTCTTCAAGTGAGACAGTTTGCTTATCATCGTAGCGAGCGCTGGAGACAAATCCCAAGAATAGAAGCGCCAGACCGATGTGGGCAACCGCACCGCCAGCATACCGTGGATTTCCTTTGAACACCCGATATCCCACAAGAAGATTCACAAACAACGCAAACGCAGATCCAAAGGAAAACAGAATGATCGGAACATCACGCACTCCGATGATGAGAAGTCCAATGGTAAACAGAATAGCAGAGATGAGCGGATAGATCAGGTTTTTGAAAAGTTCCTTTATGTTGGACGTTCGCCACCACAATAGTTGCCCAATCCCGGCAAGCAAAGCGATGACAATTCCCAATGGAAGCGTTGTCTTCACGTAGAAGGCAGTGTCAACTGCTGCTGCTCTCCCTTTGATAATAGTGGTGATAATTGGTGAAGATGTACCTATTGTGACGAAAACTGCTGCGAAGCAAATTGTGAATGCTCCAAGGAAAAGTGCAAACTCCCTTGAATACATACTGTGTTCGACGGAGATTTTTGGCATTTCCCTCATGCGTCTGAATAGCATGAATAGTCCTAAAACACCAAAGAAAAAAATACATCCAAGCAGTAACCAGTATGCCCACATGCCGGGATCGACAAACGAGTGCACAGAGGTATCGCCAAGTACGCCGCTTCTCGTTAAAAACGTACTGTACAGGACCATAAGGAAACAGAAGATGCTCAAGACAAAGTTTGTTCGAACAAACGTTCCTGATCGCCTCTGTGCCATCATCGTATGAACTGATGCAATGCACACTAACCATGGGATGAGCGACGAATTTTCAACTGGGTCCCATCCCCAGAATCCTCCCCATCCTAACGTTTCATACGCCCAGTAGCCGCCGAGGATGATTCCTGTTCCAAGCATTGCCGCTCCAAAAACAGTCCAAGGCTTAGCGACCTTCACCCATGTTTGATAATCTCGTTTCAGTAATCCGGCAAGGGCAAACGCATATGGCACCGCCATCGAAGAAAAGCCCATAAAGAGAATCTGTGGATGAATCACCATCCAATAATTTTGAAGTAGCGGATTGAGTCCTCTGCCTTCGGCGGGATATTGTGCCCACATGCCTTTTGCTCTGTCAAGCCAAACAACATTAGTAACATCGGGCGGTATCGGTCCATTATGGACTAAGTCGTTAGGAAATGTATCCCAGATGAATGCAAAAGGATTTTTAACGATAAGCATCAACAGCAGGAAAGAAAGAATGAGCGACCATACAAACATGACCTCGGCTTCATAATTTTTCTTCGAAGTATATTGTAAGAGAATCACGCCTATGATGGCGGTATACAATCCCCAGAGAGAGAAGCTTCCCTCCTGCCCTGCGTAAAATGTTGAGATAAGAAGAGGCGTGGATAACTCTGTTGAGCTATAATTCCAAACATATGTGTACTGAAACTGATGTGTAAGAATTACATAAATCAATAATGCACAAAATGACATCACCAACGTCGTAGAAAAATGGTATGCATACCGTGCAAGATGAAGATACTGAGTGTTCTGTTTGCGGAGGGTGTAGTAGTACGCGGCTCCAGAAACAAGAATTGATAAAAATGCAAATTTGACGAGTATACTGCCTATCACAATGTTTTCTTCACAGTTTCAGAAGTTCCCTCATACTTCGAAGGACACTTGGTCAAGATTTCATTCGCATGGAAATAGCCATCCTGATAGCGACCTTTGATAACAATTGCATCGGCTATTTCAAAGTTATTTGGTTTCGCACCATCGTACACAACCTTTACTTCCTGGTCGTTATCGTCTTTCATGTAAAACGTAAACTGACTTTTGCTTACGTCGAACGTGGACTCTTTTTCTTTGATCCACTCCCCCTTCACCTGGACTTTTTTATTGGAAGACATTGCTGTTTGAATATCTGTATATTCAACATTAGTTTCCACAAATTGTAGCGCGCCAAAGACC
>JACQVI010000020.1 GCA_016209795.1 Ignavibacteriota bacterium | reverse complement strand
TAACTGTTCTGTGGTCAATATAGAAGACATTAGAAAAGTATTTCGTGGTAAGATTCTGCTGAATGAGCCATTGAGCAAATACACGTCCTTTCAGATCGGCGGACCGGCAGATTACTATCTTGAGCCAGCAGATAAGGAAGATGTTGTTAACATTGTGCGATATTGTAGGCAGCAACAGATCTTCTTCATCATTCTTGGGAAGGGAAGTAACGTTCTCATCAGCGATGATGGAATCCGTGGTGCAGTGATTACTCTGGAAACTGGGCTCAACAATATTCGTGTTGACGGAGGGCTTGTTGTTGTTGACGCTGGGATGAGCATGTCTCGTTTCGTTGACTTCTGTATTCAACGTGGGTTTCGAGGTGTTGAGATGCTTCCTGGAATTCCCGGGACAGTTGGTGGTGCGATCATGATGAATGCCGGCGCTTATGGCGGAGAAATTTCTGATTGCCTTGTTGAGGTTGAAGTTCTCAGAAATAGCAATGTCATCAAAGTTCGAAAAGAAGATGCTGGATTTGGATATCGACGCTCAGGGTTTCAAGGAGATATTATCCTTGGCGCAAGTTTTAGATTTCCACTTGGCGACAAAGCTGAAATTATGAAGATGCGTCGTGAACTTTTGATCAAACGGAACCGTGCGCAACCAGTGAATTTTCCGAACTCTGGGAGCATGTTCAAAAATCCGCCAGGAACGTACGCTGCAAAGCTGATTGAAAAAGCTGGCCTCAAAGGCTTGCGTCGCGGTAATGCACAAATCTCCGAGCGGCATGCGAACTTCATTGTTAACGTTGGCGGTGCGACAGCGAATGATGTTGTGCAACTGATTGAGATGGCTCGAAATACTGTCCTTGAAAAGTTTGACATCAGCTTAGAATTGGAAGTGAAACTGCTCGGTTTTTCCGAGCAAGTGTATAAGGAAGTGTATTCATGATGGAAGAGCATCTGGGAAATAAACCTATCAAAGAAAAACAGTCAACAAGGCGATTTGGACTTCGGCTGTTGATTCCACTTGCTGCATCATACATTGTTTTGTTTGTTCTTTCGCTGGAGTGGAGTCATACCCTCAAGGTTCAGCGCGTCATCGTTGAGGGATCAAGCATTATACCCACACACGAGATCGTTAAACTGGCAAACGTGAAGCCACAGGCATCAATGGATAATCTTGATCTTTTTGCTATTCGGCAGCACATTCGTAAACAGCCATTTATCAATTCAGTAGCGTTGAATCGACGGTATCCCGACGCGTTGTGTGTAAAAATCACCGAGCGAAATCCCATTGCCGCCATCAACACCGGTGAGCTGCAGTATGTTGATGGTAAGGGCGTGTTGCTTCCCCACAGCCCATCACAGGCGAAGTTTGATCTCCCATTAGTTAGCGGTGTGCATAGAATTGAATCGGCTGAAGTGGGGGCTCTGCTGATCAACAAAGATATTTTCGAGGCAATTGAACTGTTAACGATTGCACAAGCCATTGATTCATCGTTGTATCATCTGATCTCTGAAGTGAACATGAATGATGGCGGTGATATCATCCTTTACGCCGGTGACAGCGGAAATCCAATCTTTTTTGGACGTGGTCATACTGAGAAGAAACTATTAACACTGTATGAATTCTGGAAGAACTATATTACCTCCGCTACCTCAGAAAACGTTCGCTACATCGATCTGCGCTTTGAAGGACAGGTTGTAGCAAAATGGGATCAGACGGATGGTCAAACAACTAAGGTGGAATTATAAGGATATGCCGGAAAGGAATTCATCAATGGAAAACGAAATCATTGTAGGATTAGATATAGGGACAACCAAAGTCTGTGCAGTTGTCGCTGCTGTCGATGAAGGCGGGCGCTTTAATGTGCTCGGTGTTGGACGAAGCCTATCCGATGGCTTGACGCGTGGTGTCGTCACCAATATTGACAAAACTGTGAGATCAATTCAAAGTGCGATTGCTGAGGCGGAAACTCGTTCGGGCATTAAAATACAATCGGTGATCGTTGGCATTGCCGGTGATCATATTCAGAGTTTCCAAAGTCGCGGTGTTATTGCCATCAGTGGTCCAGAAAATGAAATTTCTCAAGCAGATGTTAATCGTTTGATTGAAGACACGAAACGCGTAGCACTTCCATCGGACCGTAAGATCATTCATGTTATTCCTCAAGAATTCATTATTGATGGTCAAGATGGCGTCTACGATCCTGTTGGGATGTCTGGTGTTCGTCTTGAAGCGAACGTGCATATTATCACCGGGCTGGTTACTGCAGCACAAAATATTTGTAAATGTGTCCAGCGTGCCGAACTCCATATCCGTGATATGGTTCTCGAACCACTGGCATCCAGTTATGCCGTGCTCGAAGAAGAAGAGAAGGAGGTTGGCATAGCACTGCTTGATGTTGGCGGCGGGACAACGGATCTTGCAGTGTTTGAAGATCGGACGATACGACACACGGCGGTCATTCCGGTTGCTGGAAATCAGGTTACAAACGATATACGTAAAGGTTTAGGAGTTCTGACCGAACAAGCCGAAAGGCTCAAGTGCCAGCACGGTTTTGCCTATCTTCAGAGTGTTGTTAATGACGAGCCAATAACGCTTCCGGGTATTGGCGGACGTCCTCCGCTGGAAATCGATAAGCGACTACTTGCACAGATTATTCAGCCGCGGATGGAGGAAATTTTTGAAATTGCTGCGATGGAAATTAAGCGTTCAGGATATTCAAGACATCTCTCTGCAGGTGTCGTACTCACTGGCGGTGGGTCGTTGATCAAAGGTGCTGCCGAGCTTGCACGTGAGGTTCTCGGTATGCCAGTGAAGATTGGTATTCCAGGCGGGTTCAATGCAGGACTTGTACGAGAAATTGAAAATCCCATTTATGCAACGTGTGTTGGTTTGGTGTTACACGGATTGCGAAATAAAGAGACGATACCCGTGACATTCGGTAATGGAAAAGGCGATGGCTCACTCAAAAAGATATTCACCAAGATGAAAAGCTGGTTTGACGAGCTATGAGCACCGAGCAGTGAGCGCTGAGCAAAGAGAGTAGAGCGGAGAGCTTGGTGTGATGAGAAATGAAGATGTAATAATGGAACAGTGATTCAGTCTGTAACCTGAAAAATAAAGTTACTATTAACAATAACAAATAACTAATAACCATTAACCACAACATAAGGAGAAACGATAGTGATAGAACTCGATAATTACTTCGACCAAGGGGCGAAGATCCGTGTGGTAGGGGTAGGCGGCGGTGGTGGAAACGCCGTAACAAGCATGATCGACAAGCGATTGCAGGGAGTTGACTTCTTTGCGATCAACTGCGACATGCAGGCGCTGGAACGCAATAAGGCGCCAAACAAAGTACAGATAGGAAAAAACCTCACGCGAGGGCTTGGCGCTGGGGCTGACCCGTCTATTGGACAGCGGGCAGTAGAGGAAGATCGCGATGAGATTGCTCGCGCGCTTGCTGGAAGCGATATGGTGTTCATCACCGCTGGCATGGGCGGCGGGACAGGGACCGGTGGTGGACCTGTTGTTGCTAACACTGCGAAGAGCATTGGGGCATTAGTTGTCGGTATCGTGACGAAGCCGTTTACATGTGAGGGCAAGAAACGGATGGCGCAGGCAGAAATGGGTATTGAGGAAATGAAGAAGCAAGTTGATACGCTCATAGTGATCCCGAATCAAAAGCTCCTTGCCATTGTGGAGCGGAACACGCCGCTTCAGGAAGCGTTTGATAAGGCAAACGAAGTTCTCTACAACGCGACACGAGGGATCTCTGAACTCATCACAACACCAGGATTGATCAATGTTGACTTTGCTGATGTCCGAACGATCATGCGCGAGATGGGCGATGCACTCATGGGTTCTGGTGTTGCTACCGGAGAGAACAGGGCAATCGAAGCTGCACACGCCGCTATTTCCAGTCCTCTGCTGGAAGGCGTTTCCATTAATGGTGCACTCGGTGTGCTGGTAAACGTTACTGGCGGTCCTACAATGTCGCTTGTCGAAGTGGATGAGTCAGTCAGCGTCATTCATGAAGCCGCCGGTGAAGAAGCGAACGTCATCATGGGTGCTGTCATCGATGAGAGCTTGGGTGAAGAGATGATGGTAACGGTAATCGCAACCGGCTTTAACAAGCGGGGAATGGGTGCGGTGCGTGTTGCAAAGACAACTGCAAAAGTGATTGATAGGATTCCAGCCGGTCTCCACGATTTGCAGAAGCTCGATGAGCCTGCGTTTTTGCGGAAGGGCATTGACATCTCAATTAATCCCTTTCGACAGGACGAGCCAGATCAGCCAAGAGTGGATACCGCCGTTGATACTGAAAAGCCTGCGTTTCTGAGAAAGATTATGGATTAGTAAGCGGAGAGCAGAGAGCTTTAGAGCGTAGAGTGCTGTGCGATTTCTGTAAGTAGGTAGATACTATCGTTCACTCCCTGAGGATAGCGTGCAAAGCGCCTGCACGCTATCCTGTGTTATTTTTAGCATATCTTTCAACATCCGCTATTTCCCTAATTTTTGATGTCGGAGAAGGTTTTCCGAAGTAAAAAAATCGGAGTGTAGTAACTCCTTAGAAATGTCAGGTAAATTAACTCAGTAGAAATGTCATGTAGGAGGTGGAGTTAAAGGTACGACATTTTTTTGTGTTTTGCTTTTTGTTATTGATGTTGTGTTGAGATAGCGTGCTTTGCCAATAGGGTTCTTGTGTCTCCAGGGGTGATGAGGTCCAGGAACTAACGGTAGAATCCTTGAGGAAGTGTGAGATTGTCGTTTGATCGTGATCATGGAAAAGGCGAGTTCTTCGTTGTTGAAAAAGATGTGCAAGGAGTTATCGAGCCAACGACGAACGATGACCGAGCGACCCGGAGGAGGCAGTGGCGTGTTGGACTTTTCCAGTTGAATGAACTGAGCGTCGAGCGTAATGGTGTAATCGTTGTAGACACGCCTGGTGGTTTCAAAGCAGAAGATGTTGTTAAAGTCAAGACCGTCAGACGGTCGATGGATGTCTCTGAGTCCGTTCGAGCGAGCAAAGCGGCTGTTGTGTTCGTTGAGATAGACGTGTTCAAGAAAGTGATTGGCAGCCTCGATGGTGCTGATGGTATGTCGGCGAAGCGCTTTGACAAGTCGGTCTTGATGAGTACGATTGGATCTTTCGACACGTCCTTTGGCTTGTGGCGAATGAGCAACGATCATGCTAACACCTAAGTGAGTGAGTGCCCTGCCGACATCGGTCAGTCGTTCTCCCTTACTCGGAGGATGGTACACATTGGCTTTATCGGTGTAGATTTGACGAGGAATGCCATAGCGCTCGGTATAACGCCTGAGCGGTGAGGAGGACATCGTGTGCGTTCTCTGTGAGCGGGCAAAGCGCATGAAGACCCGTCCTGAAGCATCGTCAATAGCAACCAAGAGACAGGAAACCTTCGCAAGGTTTGCACAGCTTGCATCTTCCCTCCCGATTTTATACCTTGTTAGTGTATGAAATCGTTCATAAGGATTCTGGTACTGGTCAGTTTTCTTGTTCAAGCTCAGGTAATTGCTCAGGGTGAGAAAGCTAACAGTGCATTCAAGATTGCACGGTTGAAATACAACGGTGGAGGCGACTGGTACAACGATCCACAGGGCGATGTCAACATGCTGAAATTTGTCAAAGAAAAAACATTGATTGATGTCCAGCCCAACTATGAGTTTGCGGAAATCATGGATGACAAGTTTTTCACATATCCTTTTGTGTTCTTGACAGGTCATGGCAACATCTCGTTTTCCGACATCGAAGTCAAGCGGCTAAGAACATACTTGGAAAATGGCGGGTTCATCTATGCCGATGATGACTATGGGATGGACAAGGCATTTCGGAGAGAGATTAAAAAAGTATTTCCGGAACAGGAATTAGTCGAGCTTCCGTTTTCGTTTGGCTTATATCATTGCCATTTTGATTTTCCAAATGGACCACCAAAGACTCACGAGCATGATGGCAAGTCTCCGCAGGGATTTGGACTGTTCCATAATGGAAGACTTGTGCTCTACTACACCTATGAATCAAATCCCAGTGATGGGTGGAACGATTCCGATGTACATGGAGATCCACCTGAAAAGCGGGAAGAAGCACTCCGGTTTGGAACTAATATCATAGTATGGGCGTTGACTCATTAGATTTTAGATTGACAACCCAGTAAGCTAAAAATAACTCAAGAGAGGAGGGATATTAACAATGGAAAATATTAAAACATCAACGTTTTATTCAGAAATTCTTAGCCGACTCAATGGAGTACGAAGGAAGGAAAATCATTTATCCTTACTCTATGGGGTGTTAGTTGCATCCTTACTAACACTCACCCTTGTACTGTTCATCATCCTTCTCGAGCAGACTTTCACGTTCGATAGTGTCGGGAGAACGGTTCTTTTCTCCATTGGAACTCTGGGTGTACTTTGCTCTGTAAGTTGGTGTGTTGGTCGACCGCTGCTGCGAATATTAAGAATCCTGAAATCTTCCCACAATACGTCTCTTGCACTCAAGGTTGGCAAACATTTTCCTGGTATTCATGATCGCCTTCTGGATGCTATGCAGATTTACGAGAGCAAAAACGCTCTCAAGCAGCACTATTCGCTCTCACTCATTGATGCATCCTTTATTAATCTGTATAAGCAGATTCAACCGTTGGATTTTACGGAGGCAGTCAGCGATTACCGTATAAACAAGATGAGAAAGTTTTTAGCATCCGGACTTGGCGTATTGTTGTTAGTCTTTGTGATCTCACCCTCGGGCTTTTTCGGTTCAATGTATCGTGTTGTGCATTTCAATCAATCGTTTGCATCGCCATTACCAATCCAATTATTTGTTGAGCCGGGAAATACAGAAGTCATCCGTGGTCAGAATGTTCCCATTATCATCCGGGTACAGGGAAAACCTATTCAATCACTTTCACTCTTGACGCGTCAGCACGGTCAGATTGATTTTGATGAGATAAATTTGAGGTCTAACAACAATGGTGTGTTCCAAACAGAGATTAATAACATCAAAGCTTCAACGGAATACTATGCAACCGTAGAAGACATTAAGAGTGAGAAGTTCAATATCACTGTGCTCGACCGACCGTTGATGAGGTCGCTTCAAGTCAAAATAACGCCACCAGCATATACTCGGATTTCCCCGAAGATGCTCGATGAGAATATGGGAGATATCAGCGCGTATCCCGGCTCGCTGATCAACCTTGTTCTTACTTCGAGCAAAGATCTTTCATCGGCAAGGATCATTTTTAATAATGATGTTACCTTTCCACTTGTCATTTCTGGAAAAGATGCGGAGGGTTCATTCACCGTGAAGAATAATCTGACATACCATATTCTTCTTAAAGACATCGATGGTCTCCCCAATGTTGATCCTATCGAATATGCAATCAGACTCATTCCCGATGAGTACCCGACAACAGAGATAATCTCTCCAGCAAAAAATCTCGATCTCACGGAGGAAATGAAACTTGATCTCTTTATCCGTAACAAGGACGACTTCGGGTTTACAAAGCTGCGACTGGCATACCGCTTGGTACAATCACGGTACGAACAACCGGCAGAGGAATTTTCTTTTATCGAGGTTCCATTGCCTAAAAAGGATCAAACAACGGTAGATGTGTGGTATACATGGGATTTTTCTTCTCTCCATCTTGTTCCCGAGGATGCAGTTGCGTATTACGTAGAGGTGTTCGATAATGACAATGTCAGTGGCCCAAAGTCTGGAAAAAGCGAAATGTACATTGTGCGACTTCCTTCTTTGGAAGAAGTTTTCACAGATGTCTCACAGGCTCATCAGCAATCACTGGAATCCATGCAGAGCGTGGCGAAGGAAGTCCAGCAGTTAAAGAAAGACATTGAGGATCTCAATCGTGAGATGAGGAAAAATCGAGACAAAACTGACTGGCAACAGCAAAAGAAAGCAGAAGAAATGCTCCAGCGCTACGAAGCAATGAAGAAGAAATTGGAAGAGACAACACAAAAGATGGACGAGATAATGCAGAAGATGGAAGATAACAAGCTGCTGTCTGAAAAAACGTTGGAAAAATACCTTGAGCTGCAAAAGCTGTTAGAAAAACTCAATTCCCCTGAGCTTCGGGAAGCACTCAAGAAACTACAAGAGATGATGATGAAGCAGCTTTCGCCAGAACAGTTGAAACAGGCAATGGAGCAATTGAAGTTAACGGAGGAACAGTTCCGTCAGAACCTCGAGCGCACGATTGAGCTTCTGAAACGCATCCATATCGAGCAAAAACTTGATGAACTCATTAAGAGAACAGAAGAATTGAAAAAACAGCAAGAAGCGCTCCGGGAACAAACGGCACAAACGAAGCCCTCTGACAGACAACGGCGCGATGAACTTGCCCAAAAACAGGGAGATCTGCAGCAACAAACGAAGTCGTTAGAGAACGAAACGGCAGATTTAACAAAGAAAATGGAAGAGTTCCCGAAGGAAATGCCGGTCGAACAGATGTCTAAAGCACAAGAGCAGTTAGCACAAAAACAGCTTCCGCAAAAGATGCAGCAATCCGCTCAGCAAGTGCAAGCGGGTAACATGCAGGGGGCACAGGAGAATCAAAAACAAACAGAGCAAGATCTCAGTAAGTTTGCCGAACAACTAAGGCAGGTTCAGCAATCCCTTCTCGATCAGCAAATGCAGCAGATTGTGAACGAGATGCGGAAGCAGCTTCAAAATGTATTAGAGCTTTCAAAGCGACAAGAATCGTTGAAGGATGAAACGAAAGGTCTTGATCCAAATTCCCAACTATTCCGAGAGGGGGCACAGCAACAGAGTGAGTTGAAGGACGATCTTGGCAATGTTGCAAATTCCATAGGAGAGCTTGCGAAGAAAACATTTGCCATTAGCCCGGAGATGGGGAGAGAGATCGGCAATGCCATGAAGCAGATGGATGAAGCACTCGAAAACATGGAGAACAGAAATCCTGGGGGTTCATCGGACAAGCAGGGCGATGCAATGGGTTCGCTCAACCGAGCGGCGATGATGATGCAGAACGCGCTGAAGGGATTGATGCAAGAAGGGCAAAGTGGTTTTGGGATGGCGGGTTTGATGGGACGCTTGGGACAGATTGGCAAAGGTCAAGGCGAGATCAATGCAGGTACGCAGCAGACAATGCAGGGTCAAGGTATGAGCGCCGCACAACAAGCTGCTTATCAAAGGCTTGCTGGGCAGCAAGCTGCTGTGCAAAAGTCTCTTCAAGAGCTGTCGGAGGAAGCCAAGAATGCAGGTGAGTTCAGCAAATTACTTGGCGACCTCGACCGCATTGCCGAGGAAATGATTGAAGTCCAGACTGACCTCGAGCAGGGCGGTGTAAATCCTGAAACGATCAAGAAGCAGGAGCGTATCCTTTCTCGATTACTTGACTCGCAGCGCTCTTTGCGTGAACGTGACTACGAGAAGCGCCGCCGTGCTGAATCGGGGAAAAACATCCAGCGGCTCAGTCCTGCCAAGATTGATCTCACCACGCAGGAGGGAAGAAATAGGCTGCGAGAAGAGTTACTCAAACTCCGCGATGCAAAATATTCAAAAGATTACGAAGAACTAATACGGAAGTATTTTGAGCAGTTGGAGAAGGAAGAGGTAGAGCAATAGAATTGGTGTCCGATGTTGGATCTTGCTCGACAAGTTTCACAGTCCATCAATCCAACATCTGACATGAAAGATTAGACACTAAACACCACTCTGCCCACTGCACACTCGGAACATCTTTCCTCTACACAATAGAACTTGTATAATTGCAGAGCACCCTGCTGTAAGATTGCAGACTCAAACTTGAACTTTCCTTTGATAAGCTGTTTATCAATGGTACGTGTTACTACATTGTCGCTCAAGGATGGACACTGCTCAAATATTTTAAGTGTTCCTTGTCGGACTTCTTTATCTTTGAAAATCCGGGCGTAGAGGAAGCAAATGGGGATTATAACATTCACAATAATATCATGTGCACGCGCTTTACCAATCAGAGTTGTGAGTTTTATCTTCGCTTGCTCACCAAAGTTGTAGTGTGTTGCCCAAAACCTGTCTGCCGATATTATGAAGTATGACTCAAGGGTTTGAAATTTCTCTCTGTTCTTCTTGTTCTGATCCTTTACAGTTTGAATAATCGATTTAAAGGAGTTTTTCTGCAGGAGTTTATCGATCAATCGGGCAGCGCCGGCAAGCCGCACTGTGGGAAAGTTCTCAGGACGCAGTCGGAAGAACTGCCACTCGGCTTCATTGAGTACTTCTGCACGATAGTATTGCCGATAAGTTTTCCATACCTTTTTCAACTGTGCCGCATACTGTTTACCATCAGAGTGTAATAGATTTCCAGAAGGCGGTAAGCCAGCAACACCGAAGAAGATGGCTTCATAATGAGAGGTTTTGTCTTCGGTTGCTGTAACAGTATCGGAAAGGAATTGTAGTCGTAGATTGCGGGCAAGCTTGAGAAACGGGTGTTGATTCTTTGAGTATCCAAGAGCTTCCATGATTCCTTCGTAAAGCAATTGCTCCCAGAGCTGTCGTTTGGAGAAATCGTGTTGGGTATATGTTGGAGTTGGGGGAGGCAAGTCCTCGGGATTCAGACCAAAGGGGATTTCATCATAGCGTGCAGGCGGCTCTTTCACTGTCAGACGTTGTTCTTCGACCAATTCTTTCAATCGCTCTTCAAAGCGTCTGACTTTCAGCTCGATGCGTTCAATGGCAACTTTCTTCAACCATCTTTGGATGAGAGCAGCTTCAACATCATCATTGAGAGAGAAGCACTTAATTGTTGACAGTCGTTCTGCACGCTCGCTCAGGATCATCGATTCCCACGTTGACCGGAACGGTGCTGTGAGGTATTGATCAAGGGCGAGGACTGGAATGGTTCGCTTACTTCGTGTTGTCGGAGATGCTTCGCCAACTTTTCCGCGTAAGACTACATGAAGAATTACCGAGTTATATTTTGGATCTTCTTGGTGAGTATGTTCAGTCCATTCCTCATAGGTTTGATGAAGCTCAACATCACCTCGATACAGAATGCCACCGATGCGGATCTGAGCATCCCGAAAATCCGGCCCGCCGTCGCGATTGAGTTTACCGGGGGAAACTACCTCTACTGACCTTTCATCAGTTGTACGTAGTTGTGCCGTTGCAAAGTGCTGATGCTTCCAGAGCTGACGCAAGAACCGCTCTGGAATATGGTGTGAGGGCTTATATTGTGCCATACCCTATCGGATACTCGATACTGGATGCTGGATACATGATACTCACATACTCAGCTACTCACCTACTGCGAAAGTATTTCTCTCGATACCTGTTGATTTGGTCTCTGTACTTCAATGCAACTTCTCGAGCCTTTTCGGTAAAGTCTTCCCCATTTGACGCATAGATGATGCTTCGACCGACATTGATAATTGCAATCTCACCTTTGGCGTCACAGCCGTACCGTACAGCGTATTCAAGATCTCCCTTCTGTGTACCAACGCCAGGTATCAGAAATGGCAACTCTGGTGCAAGTGAACGGACGCGTTTCAATTCAGCGGGTCGTGTTGCACCGACAACCAGACCGATGTTTTTCTTGGTGTTCCACTTCTTTGCTGTCTTGACAACATGCTCATAGAGTGGTTTTCCTTTGAGTTTGAGATGCTGGAAATCCTTTGCCCCGTTGTTTGAGGTTACCGCAAGAATAAATGCACATTGATCGTTCCGGCGCATAAACGGCTCGATGGCGTCTTTGCCCATATAGGGATTCACCGTTGTACCTGAGAACTCCCAGTCCTCGCAAAAGAGAAGTGCCTGTCGCTCTGCCGAGCTTGGAATGTCTCCGCGCTTTCCATCTCCGATGGTGATAATCTCTTCAGGGATGCGTGCAAGTGTTTGATGCACTGTGTACCACCCATGTTCCCCGACGGACTCGTAGAAGGCGATGTTCAGCTTGTATGCGCAGACGATGTCTTTCGTTGCGTCGATGATGCGACGGTTGAACTCGTACTGTGGGTCGCCATAAGCATAGAGGAACTCCGGCACTTTACTTACATCCGTATCAAGACCGATGCAAAGCAGCGAGTTGTTTTTGCGCTGAATGTATTTGAGTTTTTGGAGGAAGTTCATGTTGTTCGATAGATTCTATATGTGATGTACTTTTGGAGGGAAAAGAATTACTAGTAAGATAAGTGTTCCAACACCGATTGCTACTAATCCTACAACTTGTCCTAATGGTGTTATTTCCGTCACTGTGATTCTCTCAATCTCATCGAATTCGATTGTACCTTCGAAACTCTTACGCTCACTCCCAGATTCATTGGAGAGAAATTTTCCCCTGCCCTTCACGATGCCTGTTCCTAACTGGATGATTTGGTAATCCCCTCTATTGAACTGAATTTTTCTTGCATCTTTCAGATGAACAATTATAGTTTTATTACTATCATGGTAAAGATGCTCAGGATTAAATGTCTGTGTGTGAGTGCATCCAGTTGAAGTAATAGTCACTGCTACGATTAATATAAAGCAGGTTATTCGATGCCTCCAACTAATTTTTTATTATCTTTTATTTGCTACCGTAAACCACCTGTTGTTGTGCTTTCAGGTTTTAAATACTTTGCCAACCACTCAAACACTGTCTTATGCCACAGCTCACTGTTTTGTGGTTTCAAAACCCAATGTCCTTCATCGGGGAAGTATAAGAGTTTCGAGGGGATGCCTTTACGCTGTAATGTTGTAAACAATTGCATCCCTTCGCTGAACGGAACGCGGTAATCAAGCTCGTTATGAATGATCAGGTTAGGTGTCTTGAAATTCGCTGCATACTTGTGCGGAGAGTGTTTATCAAAGTCGGGAGTTTCCCATGGAATTCCATGTTCCCACTCGTCGAACCATGTTTCTTCCGTTGTGCCATACATGCTGTAAAAGTTATACACTCCACAGTGTGTCACCAGCGTCTTGAATTTATCTGTGTGCCCTTGAAACCAGTTCATCATGTATCCGCCGTACGATGCACCTGCTGCTGCCATGCGACTTGTATCGATATACGGAAGTTTCTCCATATACTCGAGACCTTTCATCAGATCTTCAAAGACTTTCCCGCCCCAATCGTGGCTGATCTCATCAACAAATTTTTGTCCGAAGCCTGTGCTGCCTCTTGGGTTCGGAAGTGCAAGCACGTAGCCCTGTGCTGCCCAGAGTTGAGCATTCCATCGATACGACCACGAGTTCATGAACGCACCCTGCGGTCCACCATGTACCCAAAAGACAAGCGGGTATTTCTTTGTCGCATCAAACATCGGTGGTCTCAGGATCCACGTTTGAACATTTGCATTCTCTTCACCAGTGTACCACACATATTCAGGTTCTGTAAACATGATCTGTGAAAATAGCGAGTCATTCACGTGTGTTAGCTGCCTGAGGTTTTTACCATCTGAGGATACAGTGTAAATCTCGACCGGTCGCGACAATGTTTGATGGGAGAACACAAACATCTTCCCGTTTGAAGAAATGTTCACATCACCATTGACGGCATTGTCGACAACTTTTTTCACATCATTACCCTTTGTTGAGACAGACCAGATGGGCTTGTTTCCTTTATCCTCAGCATCGAAGTAAAGAATTTTGCTATTTTTGGACCAAACTATTGCCTCGATATTAGAGTCGAAATTCTCTGAAAGACTTCTGACTTTTCCTGAGGAAGGCTCATAGAGCATTAACTGCCAGCGATCTGATTCAAAGCCGGGGCGGACTTGTGCGCGATAAGCAAGATACTTACCATCAGGAGCGTATCGAGGGAAGACGTCTGCGGCGGCGTTTGTAGTGATCTGTTTACGCTCGCCAGTAACAAGATTGACCGTGTAAATATCGTGATTCGTACTCCAGGCTTCTTCGCGAGTCGGTGTAGGCGTTGCCGTATACGCAAGCTCTTTGCCATCGGGTGAGAAATCTAAATCGTCTCCTACTGAAAAGGTTGATGACGTTGGCACCGCATCCCGATCACCAGGGGTGACATTGCGAGGATCCCCACCATCGGCTGGAACTACAAAAATGTGCTGCCGTTTATCGTCAACCCAGCTATCCCAATGACGATAGAGCAGTTTTGTAATGATGCGAGCTTTCACTTTACTGTTGTCACGATCTTCCTGCTTCTTCTTGTTGAGGGCATCACTTTCCTTAAAGGGTTTCTCCGAAAATTCCGGGAACACAGCAGACACAAAGGCAATGTTTTTGCCATCAGGAGACCACACTGGCTGAATTGCCTCGGTGGAAATCGTTGTCAATTGCTTTGCTTCTCCACCGCTCGAGTTCACAAGATAAATCTGAAAAGACCCATCACGGTTGGATTCGAACGCAATCCATTTTCCGTCCGGCGACCAGCGAGGGTGACGATCATGCTTCGGGGAATTAGTGAGTTGTTTAGGTTCGCCGCCACTCGATGGAATGAGCCAGATGTCACTATTGGTCTTGTTATTTGGTTTATCAACTTCAGTGATCATGAATGCGACCCATTTGCCATCTGGTGACAGTTGAGGATCACTCACACGTTTGATTCGGAAGAGGTCTTCAAGTTCCATGGGTCTCTGAGTTTGGGCATTCAGCACTGAGCACTGAGCACTGAGCAGCAAGGTGAGAGTGAAGAGCAGAGGGCAGAGAGCTATGAGCATTGAGCAGTGAGCATTGCAGAAGCTGGAGTTTGTTTTTCTCATTTTTAATTTCCCTTTTTGTTTGTTATTGAAAATTTTTCCACATCATTGATTCGACTGGTTTAATCGAACGCTTTGTATACTTGGCGGTTCGCTTCTTGTAGTATGGGATTTCAACTTCACCATTGACTTCAAAGTAAATCAGCTGGCCTATCGGCATGCCTGCATAAATACGCGCAGGCTGACGCACGGAGATTTCTAATGTCCACGTGTTGCAAAACCCAATGTCGCCTTTTCCTGCTGTTGCGTGAATATCAATCCCAAGCCGACCGATGCTGCTTTTTCCTTCAAGAAAGGGAACGTGCCTGTGTGTTTCTGTATACTCTTTTGTGACGCCAAGGTACAGCTTGCTCGGAACGAGGATCAATCCTTCTTTGGGAATGCGAAAGTAATGGACTTCGTTGTGTCGTTTAGCATCGAGGATTTCATCTTTGTACATTGCAAGCCACTCGCCGAGATGAACATCATAACTGTTCGAGCCGAGGTACTTACGATTGAATGGCTTGATGACAATTGTTCTTTTCCTCATTTCAGTGAGGATTTGTTTATCGGACAAGATCATTATAGCACAAGATTATGGATAGTCAAGTGGAGAACAAAACAATTTAGCAAAATTTAGGTGAGAAGCAAAGATATAAATAAGACTTGAAAACGATTGCTTACTGCACCAGGATCATCTTCCGTGTTTTGGAATGAGCACCAACTTCGAGTCGGTAGAAGTAAACACCGCTCGGTAGATGCTCGGCATTCCATACCACTTCATAACTGCCAGCAGGGAGTTGACTATTCACAATGGTTTCTATTTCCTGTCCGAGAAAGTTAAAAACTTTAAATGACACCAAACTTAAATCTCCAATTTCAAATCTAAAATGGGTTACTGGGTTGAATGGATTTGGATAATTCTGCAAAAGACTGAATCCCGTCTTAAATAATTCCATGCTTTCTTTAACATCAGTGCTCAACCCGGCGTTAAACCACGCTGTGTACCAAAGGCTTGCAATCGCTACGGTGGCATGTTGGAACTGATCTAAAGTAAAACTTTGGGTCTTTTGCCAGAGTGCAGAGTAGTAACTTGATGGTGGAGTGCCACTGCCATTCCAACCTGAAATTGCTTTAGCGTAATCATCGGCGGCAAGGACAGAATCGACAAGTGAATTGGAATGATAAATATACTCAAAAGCATAGTCAAGTGGTGAAGAAATATACTGGGTAGAGTCTGGAAACACTCTCAGCTGCGATTGATATGTGTTAATCATTGACGTCTCGTAGCGGGAATGAATGCCATTATTGCCAGTGAACTGCCCGTCGTAATTTTCCGTGCAGTGAAGGGGTTGATGAGCGTCGGCAATGTAATGACCAAGATCGCTCATGGTATATTTTGCAGTTGTAAGATCACTTCGCATCAACTGAGCAGTGAGCGAATCGACAAGCCGCTGAGTGACCCAGGGATTCAATCCATTTTGTTTCACTCGCTCCCATCCATAGAGTGTAATGAGAACGTTGAGATCGCGTGGAAGGTTGTGATAGTTAGGGTAATCATCGATGTCGAGAAAATGCCGCCAGCGTTCTGCGTAAAATGATGTATCAGTGTTATCGCGTCGGATATCAGCATCAACGGAGTGTGATTCGTAAAAGAGACTGTCTGCTTTGAATGAGTTCATCTCGCCGGGCAGATGCTGAGCTGCTTTTCGATTAATAAATTTATGGGCGGTGAATCCCCATGCATACGCTATTGCCACGATGATCAACACCGAGACAATTACTACAACTCCAGTAAATACAAATCCTCTCATTGGATTTCTCGTATTACAGTGTTGACAAGTCTTTCCAGCGTTTGGCGTACTCAGTTAATTTGAGATCGACAAGGCTATGGATGGAATCTTTTTCAAACGTGTTATTCTTCAAGCGTTTGCCGGCTTTCTTGCCGGTGAGAATTTCCAACCCTTCATTGACTGTTCTAATAGCATAGATATGGAATTTTCTACGACGCACGGCGTCAATGACGTCGTGTCGTAACATAAGATCTTTCTTATTTTGATATGGGATGAGAACTCCCTGCCTTCCTGTTAGACCACGTTCTTTGCAGATATTGAAGAAGCCCTCAATTTTCTGGTTGATACCGCCTATCGGCTGGATCTCGCCTTTCTGATTGACTGAACCAGTTACTGCTATATCCTGTCTCAACGATATGTTGGCGAGGCTTGAGAGGATTGCATAAATTTCTGTTGATGATGCGCTGTCGCCATCGATGCTGCCGTAAGATTGTTCGAAGGTGAGACTTGCATTCATTGCAAGAGGTTTGTTCTGGGCATACATGCTCGATAAGTACCCACTGATGATCAACACACCTTTATTGTACAGGGGACCGCTCAATTCACTTTCGCGTTCTATATTAATGACTCCTTTATTTCCTAACGATGTTCGTGCAGTAATGCGTACCGGTAATCCAAATAAGTATTCCCTCATATCATAGATTGTCAAACCGTTGAGTTGTCCTACAACGGCGCCATCGGTATCGATCATCACACTTCCGTTAAGAATCATCTCCTTCATCTTATCTTCTGCAAGCTTCGAGCGTTCGAGGCGCTCCTCAATTGCCTTCCAGACGTGTTTATGTGTAACATGGCTGCTGCCATTTTTTGTTGCCCAGTAGTTTGCCTCACGAAGAATATCAGCAACGATGTTGAAGCGCGTCGAAAGTTTACTCTGTTCACCAGCAAGTCGTACACCGTATTCAATAACTGCTGCAATGCCCGTTGCATCGAATGGCAAGAGTTTTTCATCTTGGCAGATCATCTTCGTAAAGGAGACATACTTTTCGATGGATTCCGCAGCCTTGGGCATCTCGGTATCGAAATCAGCGCGGACTTTAAAGATTTTCTTG
Source organism: Ignavibacteriota bacterium (assembly GCA_016209795.1). Classification (GTDB taxonomy): domain Bacteria; phylum Bacteroidota; class Ignavibacteria; order UBA10030; family SZUA-254; genus JACQVI01. The sequence continues at coordinate 15,927 of JACQVI010000020.1, read as the reverse complement.
AAATCATCATCCTGTTCATACAGGAGAAAGTAAATAAAGGCATCGCCCAGCATGACGACCTTCACATCGATTTCGATTGGCTCAGGTTTGAAGGCAGACGTAGCACCGAAGAGACCTGTTTCGACTGGCTGTATCTCTAAGAGACCGTTGCGGAGTGTTCGTTTGAGGTTATGCCAGACCCCCGGCTCGATAAGTGCATCAAGAGAGTTGACCACAAGATACCCTCCATCAGCTTGAAGCAGTGAGCCTGGTTTAATCAGGGTAAAATCTGTCCGCCAGATACCATTGCGGTCAACCTCACGTTCGACTGTTCCAAAAATGTTTTTGAACCGCGGATTAGTCTCAATGATAATCGGAACACCTTTTGTTTCTGAATTGTCAACCACAACGTTGACTTTGTATTCAAGAAATGTAGTGTCCTCGTGCTGCACCCCTGGTGGAAATGGCATGGGTTGAGGTTGATCCTCTTGCGGTCGGAAGCGATGCAGGTTCTCCAGAATATTTTGTTGAACGTCGTCAAGGTAGCGATGAAGTTTTTCATGCTCGTACTTCGTACGAATCTCATCGATACTTTCTTTTACAACGGGAAGAATAAAGCGCTCGGAAAGCTCATCCAGCGACTCCTTGGCTTTGCGCTCGATATTGCGGAGCTCACGAAAAACCAAGTCCATCTGGTCTTCAAGCATCGCACGGTCTTTTGTCAGTTGTTCTATTTGGTCTTTCGTCAGCTGTCCTTGTTTCAAGAGATTCTCGAGCTGATCAAAACTAACCGGTTGGTTGTTAACAACAGGCGTAATATCTGGGCGCATACCTGTGCCAGCTTGAACTTGGATAACTTCAAAGCCTTTTTCTTTCACTTTACCTTCAAAGTCCTTTAGCACACTGTGCTGTCGCTCTTGAAAGTGTTCCATCAACCGTTTTCGCTCTTCTTTAAAGCGTTTACGCTCGAATGCTGCTGGAATGTTTTTAATCAACTCTTGCACGAGCATTTCCATATCATCTCGGAATTGCCTACCCTGCCCTGAGGGCAAGGTAATTAACAGGGGTTGATCGGGATTTTTGAAATTGTGGACATAACATCGATCTTTCAGTGGAACAACTTTGTTCTTGAATTCTAAGAGCAGGCGTTTTATGGTTGTCATTCGACCCGTACCAGAGAATCCGGTGACAAAGACGTTATAACCGGGATGTTTCATCTCAAGCCCTAATCTCAGCGCCCGCAAAGCTCGCTCCTGTCCAATAATTTCCTCGGATGGTTTTACTTCGTCGGTGGACTTCACACCGAGGCGTTTAGGATTACATCGCCATCGGAGTTGATGAGCTGGTAATGCTGACAATATTTTTGACCGTGATTTCATACAGGGTTACCCTTCACAATCCATGTTGTTCTTAATACTCCTTTCTATTAGCATACATATTCAACAACAATCCTACCATAATCATGTTTGTCAGGAGGTTCGACCCCCCATAACTGAGCAATGGTAGAGGAACTCCAATCACCGGCATGATTCCCGTCGCCATGCCAATATTAATCATCATGTGTACTGCAAATGTTGCAACAATTCCGATTGCAACGATACTGGCAAAGCGACTCTTTACAATGGATGAAATGTAAATCCCCTTAAAGAGAACAATAGTGAGAAGAACAAGAATCGCAAAAGCACCAAGGAAACCGAATTCCTCACTGGGGACGCAGTAAATAAAATCGGTCCATTGTGCTGGAATAAAGTTTAACTGCGTTTGTGTACCTTTTAGGAATCCTTTGCCGAACACACCCCCGGAACCAATGGCGATTTTTGATTGAATAACATTGTATCCTGCACCAAGAGGATCCACATCGGGATTAAGAAATGTCAAGATTCTTTTTTGTTGATGCAATGGTAGTTTGCCAAAAATAAATTGTACCGAGACCCCAACAAGCACGGTTAAAGAAAAGACAATTGCTGAGAAGAAGCGATTTTCATGAAGGAGAAAGAGGATAGCAAGTGTTAAAGCAACGACAATAACAAATGGTGTTATTCCAAAGAGTGATGCCACAGCAGCAGCAACTGGTGCAAGAAACGTAAGCATGAGAAAATTTGACGCCCCAGCCCAGTACAACACGACAAGTAGCATTCCGAGATAAATGATTGCGGTACCCATATCCGGTTGTAGAATGATGAACAGAACAGGCAAAAGGACAATGCTTACTGTTATGAAAATATTTTTTGCTCGATAAAGCTGGACATGACGATGAGAAAGGTAATACGCAAGCGCTAAAATCGTAGTAACCTTGGCAATTTCCGATGGTTGTAAGCCAAGCCCTTGAAATCCCAACCAACTCTTTGATCCAGCCACGGTTTTTCCTGTGATCAAGACAATAGTGAGAAACATAATCGATACACTGTAGAGTGGATAGGACAATAGCTGTAACGTTCGAAGGGGTACCATAGTGACCATAATCATGAGCAAAAGACCAGCACCTGCCCAGAGGAGTTGTTTTTCGAAAAATATGGAAGCGCCAGCATCATACGTAGCACTGTACACTGATGCAATTCCTATCAGTGTAAGAAGCACAACGATACCGATCAGCGGAAAATCAACGTGTTCTTTGAACCAATTGTCCATTAATTTGTTCTCGCCCCATGCTCATTTGCTTTCACAGCAATTGGTGCTATGGGCTTGTTCCTGATAAGCTCACGATACAGATATTGTTCAATGCACAGACCAGCGATAGGTGCGGCTGCAACACCACCGAATCCTGCATTCTCCACGAGCACACAAATTGCAATCTTTGGCTGTTCGAACGGTGCAAAACCGATGAACCACGCATGATCCTTCCCATGAGGATTTTGCGCCGTACCCGTTTTGCCTGCCACGTTTACACCTTCAACTTTCGCAAGAGGTGCGGTTCCGCCTGGTGCATTCACACATCGGTACAATCCTTCGCGTATCAGATCCCATACAAAGTTTGAAATATTGAGCTGTCGGGTATCGAAAGGTATTTGTTGCAGCTCTCCGGTTTGGTTGCTCCGAATTCTTTGAACAACATGTGGTGTATGAAAGTGACCTTTATTTGCGAGCACCATTGCATAACATGCCATTTGAACGGGTGAAACACCAAGCTCTCCCTGACCGATCGCTAGACTGATTAAATAACCCTGTGTCCATTTTCCTTCGCCATAGACACGATTAAAATATTCCTCAGATGGAAGCAGACCGGAGTTTTCCTCAAAGATATCAATGTTAGTAGGTGATCCAAAACCAAATTCCCTTCCGTAGCGTGTCCATCGATCAAAGCCAGTCTTCAACATCAGTTGATAGTAGAAAACATTGCACGAACGTTGAATTGATTCAATGAGATTTGTTGGCCCATGGACGTGGAGATCTTTAAAGACTCTCGAACCGAACTGAAATGCGCCGGTGCAATTGACACCCCACTGAGGGCTAATGACGCCATCTTGTAATGCAGCTGCAGCCAGAACCATTTTGAATGTTGACCCAGGCGGATACCTTGTGAGTGTAGCACGATTAAACAGAGGTTTTGTAGAATCGTAATTCAATGCGTTCCAGACCTCGGTAGGTGTTATGCTTCCAAATGCTGTGAGATCAAAATCAGGCTTGCTGACGAGTGCGAGTACACCGCCGTCATTTGGGTCTAATGCAACAATGGCGCCCCGCCTGTTTGCAAGGAGAGATTCGGCAAATGCCTGCAGCGAACCATCAAGTGCTAGAGAAAGATCGTCTCCCTCTTTTGCGGAGATATCGTTTCTCCCATCGTTATATGGACTGACGAGCTGACCCCTTGCGTTGACGGTAATGAACTCAAATCCTTTCACTCCGCGCAGTGCACGCTCGTAGCGAGCTTCCAAGCCGCTCGCCCCGATGATGTCACCAGGGCGATATTCGTCCGGCATGGTCGAGACTTGAACATCCGATACTTCCTTCGTGTATCCAAAGAGGTGACTAGCCCGTGCTTTAGTTGGATAGTACCGTTTCAATTCCACTTGATAATGGACACCAGGGAACTTATCTCTGTTTTCCTCGATCATAGAAAGAGTTCGAAAATCAATATCTCGTTTTATCTTGACAGGAGCCAAACGATTATATGCAACACCTTTGTTCAATCGATCATTGATGAATTCCACATCGAGGTGTAGGACCTCAGAGAGATGAGCGATCCTGCTCGTATCAAATTCTGCTGGGGTCATTGTGACAGTGTACGATGGACGATTATCGACCAGCAAGATACCGTGACGATCAAAGACCAGACCGCGTATCGGATCTCGTGTCAAAGCTCGAATACTGTTTTCCTCAGATTTTTTTCCGTATTCATCCTGATAGAGAATTTGAAGTTGTGCTAAACGAAACAGGAAAACGAGAAACAGAGCACTGAAGAAAGTGTAGAAAAAGATTTTCCTTGATGTGGGCTGGTAGTGTTCTTCCATCTTACTTACCTGCGATACTTTCTTGAGAACGCAACCATGGGCAGGAGTGAAATCATTGCAGTGTACAGAGTGGCTGCAAGCCCCACTGTAAACACCGCTTGAAATAAGCCGATTTCGCTTCCACGCGTGAAAATGATAAAGTAAAGTGTGTTATGTACTAACGAGACAATCAACACGATAAGGATAAACCGATAACTGCTTAGCGTGAGCTGTACTTTATTTTCGTTGTAAAAGTAGCCCGCGACAAATCCAGATGCTGTTTTTGTCAAAGCGGTAAGACCAATAAAGTTTCCCGTTACAAGATCGGTAGCCAAACCGATGCCAAACCCCCAGAGGGTTGCTTTTATTTGTCCCTCCTTCAATCCTATATAGACAATCCAAATTATCAACAAATCTGGAGTTATTCCATGCAAGGAGACAAGCCGTACTATTTGTGTCTGGATAACAATGAGAAGAAACAAGACGATGATGTACTTTACAACGTGAAGCATCAGTACGTGGCAAGAACTTTCTTTTCTAGGGCAATTCTTTCTGAGTCCTGAACAGCCAAGATGATAAAAACCTGTTCGAGGGCGGCAAAATCAACGCTTGGCTTGATTGTAATCTCTTTGAATAAACTTCCTGGCTTTTCTGTAATCTGTGTAATGATTCCAATCTTAATGTCGCGAGGAAACACGCTGCTGTATTCAGATGTAACCACGACATCGCCTTCTTTGGTCTCGAGTGTTTTTGCAACATTTTTTAGCTTGACATAGTCACCGCCATCCCATACGATGATACCATCAACACGGCTGCGCTGAACTTTCGCGCTGGCGCGGAAATCTTTATTAAGCATTAGTTGCCCGACAGCATACTTTGGACTCGTAGCGATGACTTTCCCAACTAATCCTGATTCTGAAATAATCGGCATGTCAATCTCTATCCCATCGCGCTCACCAACGTTCACGGTCATAGTGTTACGGAGGAGGTGTAAACTTTTGCCAATAACATCAGCGGCAACAAGTTTAAAACGGCTTTGCTCTTTTAAGCCGAGCGTTGCCCGCAACCGCAGGTTTTCAAGTCGAGCATCACGCAATCGATTGACTTCATCAGATAAGTTCACGGCGAGTTGGCGCAAGACAGCATTTTCACGTTTCAGCTCGATGACATTTGGGATAACGGAGAGAACATCTTGTACAACACCAATGAATCCGACAGTGTAAGATCGTATTGCACGAATTTGTTTGTTATCGTTGTTGCTAAGCAGGACGAGGGAAATAATGATCAGAAGTGTAACAACTCCATACTCTTTAAACTGCGCAAGTATATTTAACAATCTATGCATCTTTGATTCAGGGTATCAATCGAAGGTGGACGGATTTTCGAGGAGCGCTGTGTTAACAACACTTCATCTCTCAATATCTCTTACTCTTCAACAGCACTTTTGAATAATGGTTCAAATGCTCTAACACCTTTCCCGTTCCACGTACGACTGCCGTCAGAGGATCTTCTGCGACGTGGACTGGCAGGCTTGTTTCGAGTCGAAGGCGCTCGTCGATTCCCTTGAGTAATGCACCACCACCTGAAAGCATGATGCCACGATCGAGAATATCTGCCGAAAGTTCGGGTGGGGTGCGTTCCAGCGTTAACTTGACAGCATCGACAATTTGTTGTACAGACTCGTTAAGTGATTCACGGATCTCGACTGAGCTTGCCTCTGTTGTCTTCGGAATTCCATTGACAAGATCTCGTCCTTTGACCTGGATCGTAATCTCATCTTTCAGAGGCATCGCCGAGCCTACTTCACATTTAATTGCTTCAGCGGTCCGTTCACCGATTAAAATGTTGTGATTTTTTTTGAAAAACTGGACGATGGCGTTATCCATTTCATCGCCTGCGACACGGATTGATTCTTCATTGACTATGCCGGAGAGTGCAATGACAGCAATCTCGGTTGTGCCGCCTCCTATATCGACAATCATATTTCCTGCTGGTGCGTCAACGTCTAAGTCTATGCCGATTGCTGCTGCCATTGGCTCGGCGATAAGGTGAACTTCCTTAGCCCCAGCATGTTCAGCCGAATCCCGAACAGCACGTTTTTCTACTTCTGTAACGCCGCTCGGAACACAGACGACAATGCGCTTACTCGGAAGCCAGTTTGAAGATATTTTCTTAATGAATTCTCGCAGCATGCCTTCAGCGATTTCAAAATCGGCGATAACACCGTCTTTCATCGGTCGTATGGTTCGGATTTCGCGGTGCGTTCTGCCGAGCATCTCACGAGCTTCGTTGCCGATGGCAACGATTTTCTTCGTGTTACGGTCGAACGCAACAATGGAAGGCTCGTTCAGGACGATGCCCTTGCCTTTCATGTAAATCAGCGTATTGGCAGTGCCAAGGTCAATTGCTAAGTCTGCGGAGAAGAAGGAGAAGAAGCCCATGTATGATTAGTTTCGATAGATGTTGTAGAGTGTTTTCAATGCTTAAAATGTCTTATACTAGTAAACACCATTGCAATATTGTTCTCATCTGCTGCTTTAATGACTTCCTGGTCACGAACCGAGCCGCCTGGCTGAATAACAGCAGTCGCTCCTGCCTTGATCACTTCAAGCAATCCATCGGCGAAGGGAAAGAACGCGTCAGAGGCAACGGCTGTTCCTTTGAGATCATGTCCAGCTTCTTGAGCTTTCATAGCAGCGATGCGAGAAGAATCAAGGCGAGACATTTGTCCGGCACCGATACCAATCGTTCGATCAGCTCGTGCATACACAATGGCATTTGACTTCACATGCTTTGCGACTCGCCACGCAAACATCATGGCTGCCCGTTCTTCGTCGGTTGGCTGTCGTTTCGTTACGACTTTGAGCTGTTCAGAGATGATGTCAATCGAGTCAGGCGTTTGCACAAGCACACCACCCGCAACATTCTTGAGGAGTAGTTCTTTGTTATTGTGCAAAGCTCTACTCTGCTGAATGAGCCTGCGATCTTTTTTCTTTTTCAGATATTCCAAAACGTCAACTGGAAATTTCGACGCGACGATAACTTCAGTAAACATCTTATCAATCAAATGAGCGACTTCATTATCGATTGATCGATTCATTGCAACGATTCCACCGAATGCAGATTTCGTGTCAGTTGCAAATGCTTTGCTGTATGCCTCTGCAAGTGTGGAAGCGGAGCCGACACCACAGGGATTTGTATGTTTGATGATGACTACCGTAGGCTCAGTGAATTCTTCTACTAACTCTGCAGCAGCTTGTATATCGACAATATTGTTGTAAGAAAGTTCCTTGCCATGGAGCTTCATGAAAAACTGATGAAAGTTGCCGTACAGTGCAGCGTGCTGGTGGGGATTTTCACCGTAACGCAAGTCTTCTGTTTTTGGCAAACTTACAGAGAAAACGCTTGGTAATTCGGGCACCTCAGTTTTCCCATTCTTCTTCGTAAGATAATGAGAAATCACCGTATCGTATCGTGCAGTGTGCTGGAATACTTCTTTGGCAAGCTCAAAGCGGGTCTCTTCTGAAATAGAACCATTGTTCTTCTCTATTTCCCTGATAATTGACTCATACCGAACTGGATTAACAACGACAGTTTTGTATTTGAAATTTTTTGCTGCCGAGCGGAGCATCGTTGGCCCGCCGATGTCAATTTGCTCAATCGCTTCATCGAGGGATATACCATTCTTTGATACCGTTTGTTCGAAAGGGTACAGGTTTACAACCACCATATCGATTGGTATGATGCCCAGCTCGGTGAGCTGCTTCTGATGAGATGGATTGTCGCTTACTGCAAGCAAGCCTGCATGGATTTTTGGGTGGAGCGTTTTCACTCTGCCATCGAGGATTTCCGGAAAACCTGTAACATCGGAAATCGATGTTGCTTTTATTCCAGCTTCCTGGAGTGTCTTCAATGTCCCACCCGTTGAGATAATCTCTATGTTCCATCGTTGGAGTTGTCGAGCAAATGCAAGGATGCCTGTTTTATCGGAAACGCTAATCAATGCTCGTTTGATGGGAATCGGATTCATCGTTAATTCAGAATCATAACTCTTTGACCATTTACTTTCACTTTCCCTTCTGCAAAAAGACGAATTGCTTCTGGGTACAATTGGTGCTCGATTTCTAGCACTTTTGCTGAGAGCGATTCGGGTGTATCGTTGGGGTTAACCTCAACTGTTCGCTGGAGGACGATCGGACCATGATCGTACTCTTCGTCAACAATATGAACTGTTGCCCCTGAAACTTTTGCTTTGCTTGCAAGAACAGCTTCGTGGACATGGATGCCGTACATTCCGCGTCCTCCAAATGCCGGCAGCAACGCCGGATGAATATTCACTATTCTGCTCTTAAAAGCCTTGACAATGGCAGAATCAAGTTTCTTCATGTAACCTGAAAGAGCAATAAAATTTACGCCATGTGTATTCAATGTTTTGAGAAGTGCTTTATTCCACGTTTCATCCGTCTCAAACTGCTTTCTGTTCAAATGTATTGCTGGAATATTATGTTCACGTGCTATGACGAGTGCTCCAGCATAGGAATTATTGCTGATAAGAAGAACTATCTCAGCATTCCCAATTTTTCCAGCCGTGATTGCATCAAGTAAAGCCTTGAAGTTTGATCCTTTCCCTGATGCAAAGACAGCGATATTCAGTTTCTCCACCACAAGACAATGCAGTAAAATTTCGCTTGAAATTTAAGGATAATTTGAGGAAGAAGCAACAAAAGTTCGTCACCGATCACATCTCGGTCACGAAACACCAGCTTCGAGAAATTCTAACTTGCGAGTTTGAGCATTGATACGTACTCGAACACCTAATGGTATGGTCAGGGAATTATTTATATGCCCATATCGAATGTCAGAAAGGATAGGACAGTTAAAGTCCTTGAAGGAATCTCTGAAGACCTGCTGTAATGTAAGCGAAGGTTTCCCCCGCTCAGGCACGCAATCCTTGAACTTTCCGAGCACAATGCCACTCAGTCTTTGAAAAAGATCAGATAATTGGATTTGCTGCAACATCCGATCAATGCGGTATGGACGTTCATCAATTTCTTCCAACAACAGGATGAGATTGTTTATGGTTGGAAAATATCGCGTGCCAAGAAGAGCTGCAACGATAGACAGGTTTCCTCCTATTAAACGTCCGGTTACACTTTTTGGTTTTCTTCTGCTGAGCCTTTCATTTGTTTTACCTTTTAACGGCGGAAGCGGTTTCGTCGAAGTGAGGATTCTCCAAAAATGTTCTTCTGCCTCACCCCTCAAGCCCGCCGCCATTTCAACGGCTACCATTGGACCGGAAAATGAGACCAAACCTGTTTTTCTAAAAAGTGTTAGTTGCAATGCAGTAACGTCGCTATAGCCGACAAAGATTTTTGGATTGCGCTTGATGAGATTATAGTTCAGCAAGTTTAGAATGCGATGCGAGCCATACCCGCCGCGCACAGTGAACATAGCTTTCACGTTCCGGTTAGCGAACAATTCATGGAGGTCTTCAGTGCGTTGAGTATCCGAACCAGCAAGATACCCACGCTTGCGATAGAGATTACGCCCGAGTTCAACGTGATAGCCCAGCCGTTCAAGGTACGCAATTCCCCTGTCAATTTTTTCTGCAGAACTTGGTGGACTTCCCGGTGCACAGATGCCTATGACGTCTCCGCGACGCAGTGCTTTTGGTTTCACACCATGCATAATTGGTTGGCAAGATACTCAGAATCTGTATGAATTTCAAAGCGCCTCATGCTGGTTTGCAATTACAGCTCAAGTTTTGTACTTTTAGTTATAGTTCACTTTCTCAGCACAATCAAAAGGAGATCGTTATGACGTTCATATTTTTCTTTCTTGTAGCTGTTGCGGCATTCGTTGCAATGAGAAATGCGCGGAAGAAAGTTGTTCTCCAGCGTAACCTGACGTATCGCACTGCGATGGTTGTCAGCGGAGTTGTTGCTGCGTTTGCTGCTATTGTTGCTCTTTCACAATGCTTCACGGTGATTCCTGCGGGTCATGTCGGTGTGGTAGATTTCTTCGGTATGGTTTCAGAAAGACCATTGTCAGCAGGCATCAATCCGGTAAATCCTCTGGCGAGAGTGGTCAAATATTCTATCCAGACTCAAGAGCATAAGGAAACAATGCAAGTGCTTTCACGCGAAGGACTCACCATTGGATTGGAGGTCAGCGCGCTCTACAGGCTCAACCCCGACTCTGCGGCTCGCGTCTACAAGACTGTTGCCGGTGGCGACTACGAAACTATCATCCTCATCCCACAATTCCGCTCCATCTGCCGCGCAGTCACGGCAAGCTTTCAGGCAAGCGCGCTGTATTCAACCGAACGGGAGCGGCTCGGTGCATCGATTCAGGAAGAGCTTGCCAAGACAGTCGCACCTCGGGGTGTCACTATTGAGAATACCCCAATCCGCAATGTTGCATTGCCAACGCAGCTCACCGAAGCGATTGAACAAAAACAGAGAGCTGACCAAGAAAGTCAACGCATGGAGTTTGTTTTAACGAAAGAGAAGCAGGAAGCAGATCGGAAGCGTATTGAGGCTCAGGGGATAGCTGATTTTCAGAGGATTGTCGCGGCTGGAATAAGCGAGCAGTTGTTGCGGTGGAAAGGGATCGAAGCAACCTTGAAGATTGCTGAATCGAATAACTCAAAGGTGGTGATCATCGGAAGTGGTAAAGATGGGCTTCCAATTATTTTGGATACAAAATAACACCACAATTTATTGTGATGCGGAGATTAACGGTTACAGTTCTTGATCGGTGATGAATTCCTCGATGTCGTAGCGCTTATTCGGATCGGTTTGAATCGGTAGTGGTCCACGCCTGAACTTTTTCACGATCCATGGTATGAGAACCAGTCCTGTAACAAATGCGGCAATTGTCCAGGTTTTCACAGTGTGTCCTTTCCGGTTATTGGATGCAGATGAGTCCTTCTGTTTTCCAGATTGTAAGATAGACGATGGCATACCACTGTTGCTTATCGATTTCATCGAGGAGAAGATATTCATGAACAATACGTTGTTCGCGTGTGAGTTCAGGTAATACGTATTTTCGTCTCATTCGGTTTTTCTCCTTCTAATCTCTAGAGCCAATTAAAAAAGAATGCGATGGGTAAACTGTGGCGTTTGTCACGGTTGGTGGGTTAAGTCACCCGGATACGGCTTTGCCTCGGGCTACCCCAAGATCGGAGAAATCTTATTGTGTAGTGTTATCCTTCCAATTCTGCTGTTAACGTGACCGAACCTTCGGAAGAAATAGAAATATGAAGGACATTTGGTCGGCAGCAGACGGCACAGTCTTCGGTGTAGGTTTGCTCATCGCCTCCGGATGGATCGACGAGAGCTTCATTGCCTTCGCCGCAGTAAGCGCATTGGTATGTTGCACTCATGAGGTCGTCCATTGTAAGGGTTTTGAAATGCAGTTGTGGTACAACTAATTTTTCATTGCTGAATCCGATGAAGAAAAGTTCTCCTAAGAAATTGCGCTACATTCTCTTTAATAAACCGTATGGGGTTCTCTGCCAATTTACCGATAAAGAAGGAACAAAAACACTTGGAGATTACAGACCATTCCCAAACGATGTGTATCCTGCCGGCCGCTTAGACGCTGATAGCGAAGGGCTTGTATTACTTACAAACGACGGCTTATTAAAGCACTTCTTGATTGAGCCACGATACCAACATCCTCGCACGTACCTTGTTCAGGTTGAACATAGTCCGACTGGGGAAGTTATCAATTGCCTGCGCGCTGGAGTAATAATTGAACGTCGAAAAACACTTCCTGCTGAAGTGCAGTTGCTCAGTCAAGAGCCAATTCTTCCGCCACGATCGGTCCCAATTCGTTCCAGGAAAACCGTACCAACAGCCTGGCTGAAGATTACCTTGCGAGAGGGTCGTAACCGACAGGTGAAGAAAATGACATCCGCCGTTGGACATCCAACACTCCGCCTGGTGCGTATTGCAATTGGACCATTAACACTTGGGGCTCTGAAACCGGGTGAAAGCAGAGAGCTTTCTGAAAAAGAGGTTGAGAAGCTCAGGCAATTTATCCATGTACAATAAGCTACAAGTTGTAAAATTTCAAATCCTTCCCTGTTCTCAGCTTAGTGATGTAAATAATCTGTCCGAGATGGTGTGAAAAATGCTCAACAACTTGTGAGATTGCATATAGACAGCTAACGTCGTACACTTGGATATGTCGAACTTCGAGAAGTTTGCTAAGATCGAACTGTTCAAGCGCGCGATCTGCTTCGCGGAGGGTTGACTCCAATATTGTAAGGAGTTCGGACTTGGGAATCTGTTCACGTTCAGAAAATTCTTTAGGACGATTACGCACGTCCTGTTTACCACCGATGCCCGAGATAATCCACTGGCGAACATTGCCGCAGAGGTGCAGAATAAGGTTGCCAATGCTGTTATTCGTCTCGTGCGCCCGCCACCAGACGTCGTCTTCTGAAAGCTCATCGAGGCATCGGACGATTTTGGGAAAATATTCCTTCAGCAATCGCTGGTGGCAGTAAGTAATGTACGCCGCGCCGATGTTGGATGATGTAGGTTGTTTTTTTAATTGTTCAGTAGTCATGTGCTTACCTTTGATGTTTTATTGATTATTTTATGGTAGCCGCAGACTTTACGTCTGCGTACCGTACCGTCAATATGCGCAACCATGAAGCCTGCCTGCCGTCAGGCAGGGTTGCGGCACCAGTTCAATCCCATTTCCTTAAAATCATACACTGTTGATCCTTTGAATGGGTAATCATGCCAATTTTTTACAAGATTCTTGCGGACTGGGTTGTTTAAGACATAATGAACTTGCTTTGTAATGTCTTCCTCCTTTCGGATGATGTGATCGTAGAAATCTTTTTGCCAATGTACATTTAGTGCGTTTTTATAGAACCAGTAGCCAGTCTGTTGTTTGAATGTTTTCATGACCGCAAGCGGATCAGAGCGTTCATTGTTTCCCGAAAGGATAATATGGCAATGATTCGGCATGAAGAGATACACAAGAACATCACAGTAAAACTTTTGTGCGTTCAAGAGCAACATTTTTTCAAAGATTTCAAAACGTTCTTGCGTTGTGAAGAAAGAGGTCCGGTTTTTCAGGCATAGCGTGAAAGCAACAATTTGATAGCCATGATAGGTTTCGGGAGACAGTCTGTGTTTCTTTTCTCGAATCATATTGCATCATCAAATGGTAGCCGCAGGTCACGCTTTTATCGTGATGGCGCTTTGCGCTCACTTTATGCCTGTGTGTCGTCGATAAACGCAACCATGAAGGTTGCGCCTACCAAGATGGTTTTCGGTAGCCGCAGACTTTACGTCTGCGTACCGCGTCACCATAATTACGCACCCGTGAAGGGTGCGGCTACCAGGTTTATTTATCGTTTCATAATCCCCTTCACAATCTCATCAATCTCTTTTAATTCTTTCTCCAATCTCTCCCGCACCTGATTGCGCAGGCAAGTATTGATGTGTAAGATAGTCAAGCGTTAGCAAACTGAAACTCACTGGCAGGCAAATGCATTGATAAAATTTGCGGCATATCATCATACGTGCGACCGAACAGTTTGCGCCCTGACAAATCCTTTCGGATACCGCCCCATTGCTTAAAGAAAAATGGTATGTTCATATTTCTACATTGTCTAAAAATGGATTTGACCCACTCAGGCTTCATTGGTCTCGCACCCGGACCTGACTCCCCTCCAACGATTACCCAGTGAATATCCTCAAGCGGTAAGTTATCGAGCGGACCAATGAGCGGCTCGCACGATAGAAAGCGAACAACGGCAGGGACAGCCTGAAGATCATCGATACGATACAAAACTCGATTATCCTCGATGCTTACCCCCATCCAAATATTGGGAGACCACGGGAGTTCTTCCGCTACTTCACGAAGCCGCTTACTTCGCTTGGTGAGAATTTGAAATGTATGTTGCGGACATTGAACCATCGTGTCAAAAACTTTCTTGACGTAATCGATTGGAATATCTTCGTGGAATAAATCGCTCATTGAATTGACAAACACTATTCTCGGTTGCTTCCATTTTAATGGAGCGTCAAGTAAATCAGGTTGCAAGGTTACTTTGAAACCGTTCCTATATCGGTACACTCCCATCGCCTTCAGCCGTTTTGCCATCGTCTCAGCATAGCAATGTTTGCATCCCGCGCTGACTTTTGAGCAGCCAGTGACGGGGTTCCAGGTCATTTCTGTCCATTCGATATGAGACTTAGTTGGCATTTCCAATCAGCTCTAATTTAGTTTTGGGAACATTCGGCTTTGTAACCTTATAGTCAAGGTGGTAACTGGCTTTTTTCAGCTTACCCTCTATGATAAGCTCTTTGACTACCTTACGTGCATTTTTGGGTAAAAAACCATTAGTTATGCTAAATATATAAACATCCTCATCAGTTACGAGTTGCGCTTGTAAGATGCTACTTCTCAATTCATTTTCAAAATAATCTACCTTTTTTGTTTGTTCGACACGACCCGTGAACAACCCAAATTGACCAGGAATAATTTTTTCTTTGTCAATATCAAAATTTGCCTCACCCCTCTCCGGATCTGCTTTCCAACAAGTAGTAAGAAATTTCTGTATTCCAAGGATGTGCCCACTTCCAAAAATCAATCCATAAATATTGGGACCCTTCTTGATCGAAAAGGGCGCTAAATAGTATCGCCGATTACTTGGAAGAAGACTTCGATAGTAGTCTAACACTACTCTATGAACTTTGTAATACTCAGTTGCTTCAACGTTTGCCTTATTAACATTTATATATTGTCTAATTGTTGGTAGCTCAGAAAATCTTCTAATAGTAGACGATGAAATAAAGAAGAGGAAATCAGTAGCCTTAAGATTAACAATTTTCTGGAATACTTCTGGCGTGATATGCTTGATTCCGCTTTGATCTAGCAAAATCAAATTTGCCGAATCCTGATCACTCATCAATTGATAGTTCTTATCAAAAGCATTTTTGAAATCTTCTTCTTCAATTCGCATTTGATAAGGAAGCTCATACTTTTTCTGAAGTTCTTCAACTTTTTTCTTCAGTGTTGAACACTTTTTCTGATCAAACTCGTTGAAATAAAGAGATACATGCAGACCTTTTTCCTTGATGTGATTATGATAAGGGAACAACTCATATATGATAATAAGTGGTGTTCCTTTGAAACCAGCTACATCGGCACCCGGACCTGCAAAAAAATCAAAGAGGTTAATCTTATTCCATCTTACCACCCCTGAAGCTAGGAAAACAGGCAGCCATGATTTAACGTAGTCTTCAAATATCAGAAGTTTCGCTTTTGTGCCTTCATCAAAGGGTTCACTGTGAAGATCTCTTGACATCTCTGGCTTCCAAGGGTATCATGATTCAACAAAAGATAATATTGATTTTTCTACTTCCTCAAACAACTCATCCAGTGTTTCTTGTATCTTGATTGTCTCGGCAAGCGCCGTTACAACTTTGCAATAGTGCGCAACATCTTCTGCCGAGAGTGTTCTTCCTTTCCGATCCTTCAACCATTT
>JACQVI010000221.1 GCA_016209795.1 Ignavibacteriota bacterium | reverse complement strand
GTGTATGCCCCAGATTGCAGATGAACTAAAAGTTACTTATCGAGACATTCTCTCATTGGGGGAGTCTAACCAGCGCATCGAACTGTTTGATGGAGAATGCATTATGACCGCTATGCCCACTATTCAGCATCAACTGATTGCGACGAAACTCGCAATGGTGCTCAGTCGCTATATTGAAAAGAAACAAGCCGGTATTGTTTTGGGTGCACCGGTCGATGTTGTACTCTCAGATGTCATAGTGTTCCAGCCTGATGTTTGTTATCTCTCACACGAGCGCTCATCCATCAATGATGGGAAAAAATTCAATGCCTCACCCGACCTTGTTGTCGAAATTCTTTCGGAGGGAACAGAAGAACGTGATCGCACATTCAAGTTCCGAGAGTATGCTCGAGGTGGAGCGAAAGAATACTGGCTGGTATCTCCTGAGAAAAAAGAAATTGAAGTCTATCAAACCTCACCGAAAGGTTTTCAGCTGGTAAAAGTCTTTAAGCACAAAGAGAGCATGAACACACCACTGTTCCCCGATGCAGAGTTTTCCCTGAAAGAAATCTTTCCCTGATCGTCAGATTACCTGTAAATGTTCCTGCTCTACCCATCCAATCTTCCCATCAGTTAGGCGAATTTTCTTCCATTCACCAATAGTATCGACGAGTTCAACTTTTACTCCTTCATGCAACACGAACAAATCTGTGCTCTGTTCATCGGGAGAGCTTTTCACCGAAACAGAAGGTGAAAAAACGATAGCACTGTTTTCACTCCGCTCACGATGAATCCTTTGATACGCCCCTACGAAGGAAACAAGGCAAACGAGAACTGCAAGCGAGGAAACCACAAAAGAAATTCTCCGAAGTAGGACAGGTCGAATCACAAGGTAGATCCCTCCGGCGAGTACAGCAGACCATAAACTGATGATGCCAACTATTACCCATTCATCCGATGAAAATATATTAATGAATGCCCACCACCAATCGATGAAAAACAATCGTGGAATTGATTCGATCTTGTCGACAACATGCAGATTCGCCAACCGAAGATTATAGGAAATATCGTCATCGTTCGGTGATAAACGGAATGATCTTTCATAGTTCAGGATAGCTGCTGGGATGCTTTTCAGCTTGAAGTATGCATTAGCAAGGTTGTAATAGAGAGTAGGGTCCTCGTAGCCATTCAGGATGATCTGTTCATACAATGCTGCAGCTTTCTGGTATTCTCCACTGCGATAGAGTTGGTTTGCCTGCTCGAATTGGCGCTCAGCTTCTTGAGCTAGCAGAACGTGTGAGAGAAACACGAGAAAAATAACTGCAAGCTGTCTCATCGCAATTGTTCCTCTATGGTTGCAATGAGCTCGATGGCTTCAGAGAACACTTGATCCATTTCTAATGAATCTGCCGACGGTGCAAAGCGGGCATACTCGCACTGCTCGATGGTTGACCCAAGTTTTGTTATTGCTTCGTTCGCTACACCACGTGACTCAAGTCTCTGACGAACAAGTTCAAGAGATAAGTCAGCTGGTGAAAGACTCAATTTGTCACCAATATAACCCCAGAGGGCGCGAGAAACCTCTGCATAAAATTCTTCTTTCTTCATCGATTGTAAATATCTCTTTGCCTGTACTAATCGCTTCTGTGCAATTTTCCGAGCTTTCCGAATGCGTAGGGCAGCAACATCACCAAGCACTTTTTCGTGCTTCTTCACATAAAAAACAAATCCGGCAAACGCAAGAAGCGGGCTAATGGAACAAGCATAGAAAATCGCAGACCCTACAAAGGATTCTCCTTTCCGACGTAATGATATACTTCCGCTTTTGATAAACCGAATATCTTCTCCCAATAGTTTAACATCTTCTTTGCTGATACCTACAATAGGCGTTGAGACAGTGCCAGATGCTTTTTCCACGGTTAAGAGAAACTCAGGGCTTGTCAATGTCGCGTACTCTTTTTTCTCAATCTCAAAAAAAGAAAATGGGAATGATGGAATCCTCTGTTCTCCCGCGTGACGAGGTATCAGCAAATACTCAAACGTCCTGCTACCGGCAATGCGTCCTCCCTGGTTTGAAATGTTGTCAGAAATCTTTGGATCATACCGTTCGATGTCTGCCGGGATAATAATCTGCGGTGCCTCAAGAAGCTTGAGATTTCCTCGTCCGCTAATTTTGACCTTGAGTGTTACCGGCTCATTCACCGTTGTCTGGCGCTTATCAAGCCATGCTTCCAGAGAAAATTTCCCTACGACTCCGCTAAAGCTTTGCGGGATATTGTTTGTTGGCAGTGGAACAACACTGATCGTCACGGGGTCACTCTGAACTTTGTACTCAACATTCTTGACATTCCCGAAGAATGGGTCGTTGAAGAATTGATCGAACCAATCATTTCCACGTCTGCGTAATCGCATCTGCACAACACAGGTAACTTCCATCGGATCAAGCTGTAGTGTTCCACTTCGTTGGGGGAAAAGGGCTACCTTTCTCAGAACACCTACACGATATTGCTTGCCGTTCACTATCTCATTGGTCAGTTGAATTTGTTTCGGAACCTCTAAATCCTCACTCCAGAAGCCTGTAAGTGCAGGAAGTTTCGACATCTTGTAATTGACAACATTGACTCTCGCATAAATCTTATATGTCGCCGTAAGCTGCTCACCTTGATAGATACGAGTTTTATCAACCATGATCCGCATGAATAAATTATCACCGATCTGCTTCATCAGATTCGCATCTTCGGATTGTCGTGCTTGCTGTTTTGGACGAGGGACGCCCTTGGTTACTTCTATCGTGACTGGCTGTGTGTGCAGTTGCTTTCCGCCGTACTCTATTGTTGCAGGTCCAACTGTAAATGTACCCTCAGAGCGAGGCTGGAGAATATAGCTATAGGAAATAGAAGAAGAGACTGCACCATTGATGATCTGCATACTTGTTGACTGATTCGGTCCGGACAAGACGAGGAAATCATTGAACGATGGTGGACGAAAGTTTTTCCCACTTCCCATCCCAGTAAGCTCAAAAGTGATCTCAAACTGCTCGCCCATGGCAACACGATTTTTATCGACTGATGCGGTAAAGGAAGCGTCCTGGGCGAAAACCAATGAGCAATGACCAATGATCAATGACCAATAACAAATGACGAATGACCAGTGACGAATCATATTACCAATCCTTCTCGACCTTCACTCTCGCAGGCACTTTCTTGTGTAACTTCTTTTGGACATCTTTCTCTTCATTCTTCAACGCCTCGAGGATTCTCTCTGCATCTTGCTTCGAGATCTGCTGCTTTCTCTGTTGTGCCCGTTGTTGTTCCTGTTGCTGAGCTTGTTGCTGCCGTTGTTCTTGCTGCTTTTTTTGTTCCTCATTCTGTTGCTCTTGCTTTTGCTGATCCTGGTTTTGTTGATTCTGTTGTTGCTGTTCTTGCTGTTTCTGCTCGTCCTTTTTTTGTTCCTTCTTTTGCTGTTGCTGTCGTTTAAGAAGTGCCTTGGCATATTCGAGATTGTATTTTGTGTCTGTATCATTTGGATTCAGTTTCAGCGCTTCTTTATACGCCGCGATACTTTCGGGGAGTTTCTGTGCCTTCAACAAAGCGTTTCCAAGATTATGAAATCCCTGTGCCTGTGCCTTCAGGTTATGATCTCTCGTAGTTGAATTTCTGTATTGATCTGCGGCTTCTTCATATCTGCCCTGCTTGTAGAGCGCATCGCCAAGGTTAAAACTTCCCTCATGTAACTCCTTATTTTTTTCTAGGGCTTTCCGGTAGCTTACTTCAGCATCGGCAAATTGCATGTTCTTGTAGTGCCGATTACCCTCACGAATCAGCGACCGTTCAGACTGTGCATTGACACGTCCTACATACAACACTGTGACAACGCAAAAGAGAATAATGTTCTTCATTGTTCCCGAAACAATTTCCATCGTGATAACCAACGATTCTTACGCTCTGAAATAAAAAATTCTGCCGCTAACAAGAATAACGCTGTACCAAGGAAATACTGAAACCGGTCCTCGTACTCTGTAAACACTTTTGCTCCAAACTCTTTTTTCTCCATTGATTCGATCTCTTTCAAAATAGCATCTAATTCATCCTTTTGCGTTGTGGCGCGAATGTATCTGCCCCCACCAGCATCAGCAATCTGTTGCAATCCAGTTTCATCAAGTTTCGTCAGGACGATATTCCCATCTCTATCTTTTTTAAATCCCACCTGGAGGTTATTTTGATAGATTGGAATTGGTGCGCCCACAGGCAGACCCATCCCAATGGCATGAACGATCACTCCCTCGTCCTGAGCCTCCTTTGCAGCACTAATCGCATCATCTTCATGATTTTCACCATCGGTGATGACAATAATGACCTTGTGCTTTTTCTCTCCTGCTACAAACGACTTCATCGCCAATCTGATAGCTGAACCGACCGCAGTTCCTTGAATAGGAACGACATCAACATCAATTGCGCTCAAGATGAGTCGAGCGGCAGAGTAATCGGTCGTCAGAGGAAGTTGGAGATAACTTTCTCCGCCAAAAACGATGAGTCCAATGCGATCATTCTGCAGCTTATCCAACATTCCAGAAATTTCTCGCTTTGCGCTCTCGAGTCGATTTGGTTTAATGTCTTCTGCTTTCATACTGTTTGACACATCCAGCGCTATCATGATATCAACACCTTCTCGTTTGACCTCCTCGAGCTTCGTACCGATTTGTGGATTTGCAAGACCAAGAACCAAAAAAGAGAGAGCAAACATGACCAACGTGAATTTCATACCAATTTTGTATTTCCCAATCGCTGGCATGAGTCGCTGCAAGAGTGAGGGGTTACCAAACCGAGCAAGTGCACGCTTTCGAAGTAACCTCATCCACCAGTAAAAACCAACGGAGAGCGGCAGCAGAGCCAGGGCGTAGAGATACTCAGGATGTGCAAAGCGTATCATGGAATTTTCCGAAAGACCGTCTGAGATAATAACACTTCGAGGAGCAAAAATGCTCCAGCAACCATAGCCGCCTGATAAAACTCTTCTTTGTAACGTCGGAATTGCGTCACTTCAATCTTAGTCTTTTCGAGGCGGTCAATTTCATTATAAATTGTTTTGAGCGTTCGATTGTCCGTTGCGCGAAAATACTTTGCTCCTGTTTGGTCTGCGATTTTTTGGAGTAACGCTTCATCAATTTCTGCTGGAACATTTTGATACTGCGTGCCAAAAGGTGTTTGTACCGGATATGGAGCCATGCCGATAGTCCCAACGCCAATGGTATAGACACGAATACCGAGCGTTTGAGCAATTTGCGCAGCAGTTAATGGATCGATCGATCCACGATTATTGACACCATCGGTGAGGAGAATGATAACGCGGCTTTTGGCTTGACTATCCTTTATCCTGCTCACCGCTGTCGCAAGCCCCATCCCGATGGCAGTTCCATCTTCGATCATTCCACTTTTCACTTCTTTGAGCAGATTTTTCACGACACCATGATCGATGGTCAACGGACACTGCGTAAAACTTTCTCCAGCGAACACCACCAATCCAATTCTATCATTAGGCCGACCATCGATGAACTCAATGGCTACTTTCTTAGCAGCCTCTATCCTGTTTGGTCTAAAGTCCTCTGCAAGCATACTCCCGGAGATATCTGTCGTAAGCACGATATCGATTCCTTCGGTGGTAACATTCTCTCCCTGCGATGTTGATTGTGGTCGGGCAAGTGCAATAGTTAACAATACGAGAGCGAGTAAGCGTAGTACAAACAAAAAATGGCGAAGTCTCTGCCGCCAGCTTCGCGGCACAGTATAAAAAACTTTTGTCGTTGAGACTTGCAATTCGACAAACTGTTTAGGCTGCTTTCGCCAATACCAGATAATCATGGCTGGGACAAGAAACAATAAGAACAAAAATTCCGGATTAGCAAACGTCATACCTTACAATGCTTTCGACTCAGTATCAACTTCTTGAGAAACACGTTCAGTTGTTGCCTGCTTCCATGTGGACTCCACGAATGATACTGCTAATGTAAAGCTCCGTTCGTTCTCTTCAGGAAGTGGCTGGAATTTGGCAAACTTCACCAAGTCGGCGCGAATGAGTACTTCCTCCAGTTTTTCACTCACTTCATTTGAAAGTGCTTTGATTTGAACGGAGTCTGCAATCTCATCAGTAGTCATCTCCATCGCCGTAACGGTGAAGCGTCGTTCGATGTACATCCGCACGATGTCAGTTAGCCGTGTATGATATTCTTTCACTTTTCCGCGCTGCCATAACCGCTCAGCTTCAAGTGCGCGAAGTGCTTCCAAGGCAAGCTCGTGCGCCGGTCGCAGCGGTGCTTCTGGAATGAGAGGTTCACCTCGTTTTCTCTTCTTTCGAATATACATGAGGAGCCAAATCAGGGCTCCAACACTAACGACGAAAATCAAATACGGTAGAACTTCTGCAAACGAAATTGATAGAGACAACGGCGGTTTAATATCTTTGATGTCTTTTGTGGTATCGATTGCCACCCCGTGGACAAACACTGGTATCGGAGATGTTTCCACAATGCCTTTTGTTGTGTCCCCTTGAGTAGTATACTGAAAAGGAAGCGGCGGTATTACATACATCCCTGAATCAAATGCTGTCAATGTGTACTTGAATGTTTCGAATACTCGATCACCGACTTTCTTTACCGCTGGAGTCTCGTGTTTCACTATGTCAAAACCTATAAGTGAATCCTTGACCGAAGGAGGGTTCACCGTGACATCTTCGGGATGTTGGACCTCGATCTGCAGGTTCAGCCAATCGCCAATGAGGATGTTGTTAGAATCGACTCGTGCTGTTGCCCTGACATCCTGAGCATAGCCAAGAGATTGAATAAGAAGAACAGCAGGGAAAACATATTGCAATATGTTCTTTTGGATTTGAAGCTTCATGTTTTTACCATCTTCTCTCTCGAGCCTGAAAAAACTTTACAAGAGGATTAATGTAGGATTGATCAACACGGATATCAATCGCATCAACACCACTGTGACGGAACAATCGTTTGCGAGACTCTTCTCGCTGACTCCACCACCGAGCATACCCGTCTCGCACTGTACGATCACTGGTATCGATCCACATCGGTTCACCAGTTTCAGCGTCGATCACACGCAGCAGCCCAACAGGTATTAATTCTCCTTCGCGTGGATCGTACAAGCGAACACCAATTAAGTCATGCTTTTTCGCTGCAATCTTGAGTGCATCATCATATCCTTCATCGAGAAAATCGGAGATAAGAAATGCTATGCTACGTTTTTTAATTGCACTGGTCAGGTAGCGCAAGCCTTCAGAAATGTTTGTCTGCTTATGGACAGGGCGGAAGTCGAGCAGTTCTCGCACGATGCGGAGGATGTGTGTTCGACCCTTCTTCGGTGGGATGAATTTTTCTATTATATCAGAAAAGAAAATAACGCCAACCTTATCGTTATTCTGCAGTGCAGAGAACGCTAACACCGCACAAAGTTCTACAGCGATTTCGCGCTTCATCTGATGAACAGTTCCGAATTCGCCCGAGCCGCTCACATCGACCACGAGCATGACCGTGAGTTCACGCTCTTCGTCATAAACTTTCACATAGGGATGGTTGAATCGTGCAGAGACATTCCAATCGATTGTGCGGATATCATCACCAAACTGGTACTCGCGCACCTCGCTAAATGCCATCCCTCGTCCTTTGAAGACACTGTGATATTCACCCGAGAAGATTTGATTGACAAGACCCTTGGTTCGGATCTCGATTTTACGGACTTTTTTTAGTAACTCAGCAGTCTCCAATGTCATTTCTTTGGTGTTAATTCTTGGCTCTTTGTGTATTTATGTTGAGTCTCTTGCTTTGCGTTTTAAGGCGTTGATGTATGCATTGAGTTTCGGTCCACGTTCATCAAGGAGTTGTGAAAGTTCATCCGGTTGTTTCTCCTTCAATAGTTTTCGGTTGAAAGAGCGACGTATCCAGTTTCTTGTTTCATCAAGCGATCCACGCGCATAGTAACAAAACTGGATGTTTTCTTTTAAAGAATACCGTCCATGTCCCTCTGAAAGATTTGCACCAATAGAATCCGCAGCGTTAACAAATTGCCTGCCTACAGTATGTTTAGCAAATGCATCCCAATCAACACAAATATCCCAGACTTTATCTGCCAGCCCTTCTGAAAGTCGATACACATCTAATTCTTCAATTTTCTTAAACATTTTTTCCACTGTGTAAGTAACTTAAGAAAGAGCGAGCAACTAAGAACGAAGAACCAAGAACCCTCACGGCACCTCCACAGTATTCAGTATCTCATCCACAATATTCTCCGATGTTACATTTTCCGCTTCCGCCTCATAGGTCACCGCGATACGATGTCTTAACACATCATGACACACTGCTCGTACATCTTCCGGCACAACGTAGCCTCTCCGCTTAATGAACGCATATGCTTTTGCAGCAAGTGCTAAGTTGATACTTGCCCGCGGAGAGGCTCCATAATTGATGAGCGAAGTGAGCTTTTCAAGTTTATAGTCCTTGGGTTTGCGTGTTGCAAACACGATGTCCAGAATGTAACGCTCGATTTTTTCATCCATGTAAACCTCTTGAACGAGAGAGCGAGCAGTCAGGATATTCATGGGGCTTACGACAGCCTTGACTTGAGGCAGCGAGTCTGTGATATTCTGCCGCATGATCAACCGTTCCTCGTCGCGATTGGGATAGTCTATTTTGATTTTTAGCATGAAGCGATCTACTTGAGCTTCAGGCAGTGGGTACGTTCCTTCCTGTTCTATTGGATTCTGCGTTGCCAGAACGAGGAACGGCTCATCAAGCTTGAATGTTTGCTCGCCGATAGTGACTTGCCTCTCCTGCATTGCTTCGAGCAGCGCGCTTTGCACTTTCGCCGGCGCACGGTTGATCTCATCGGCGAGGATGAAGTTTGCAAAGATGGGTCCTTTGCGTACAGTAAATTCTCCTCGCTGCTGATTGTAAATCATTGTGCCGATGAGATCGGCGGGCAGAAGGTCGGGCGTAAATTGGATGCGCTGGAATTTCGCTTGTATCGCCGCTGCCAAAGTCTTGATAGAAAGCGTCTTCGCAAGTCCAGGGACTCCTTCTAACAGCAGGTGACCATTTGTGAGAAGTCCAATAAGCAAATGCTCTACCATGGACTTCTGCCCAACGATCACTTTGCCCACCTCCATCAGGAGTAAATCAACAAATGCGCTTTCGCGCTGGATGCGTTCATTGAGAAGCTTAATGTCTGTCATTATTATTCTATGAGTTGTTGAAGTTTCTTTCTTCCAATTATTACAAGTATGTTAAGACTATAGATATAACCTTGATTTTGGCACTTTGGTTCACACTCACGCGAATCAATGGAATAAGGTAATAGCAGAAATCCTGCATTGAATTCTTAAATCTACAATGCAGGATTTTTTCTTGCAGAAATAGAAAACGCGTCTATAAATTTAAAAAATTTTGGTCAAAAACCAAATATTCCCCCATCTCCCATAGCTAACCAGTTTACTTGTTACATCTTCATTGGTGCCGAGATTCCTAAAATCGAAAACCCGTTCGCAAGCACTGTCTTTGTTCCAAGGCATAACGCTATACGTGCCGCAGTAAGCTGTTGATCGTCAGTCACAACACGGTGAACATGGTAGAATTTGTGAAAGCAGCCAGCAACATCGTGCAAATACTCTGCGAGTCTGTGCGGTTCATAGGTCGTTGCACAAGATTCTACCACGTCCGGAAAGTTGGCAAGCATCTTCATAAGCTCCAATTCCTCACGCTCGACAAGCTTGCCTTCCGTCCCGCTTTGCGGGATGCGGCGGACAGGCAACGAAAGATCGCCTACAACTTGTGGGTTGATACCTAAGCTCTCTGCGTGTCGGATAATGCTTGCAATACGTGCATGTGCATACTGCAAGTAGTATACCGGGTTCGCTTCTGATTGCTCTTTTGCAAGCTTGAGATCAAAATTCAGATGGCTTCCAATACTGCGCATGAGAAAAAAATACCGAACGACGTCAGCGTCTACTTCATCGATCAGCTCGTCAAGCGTGATAAAATTTGCCTTCCGTGTCGACATCTTGACAACTTCTCCATCCTGCACGATCGTGACAAACTGGTGTATCAACACCTTGACACATGATGGATCGTAGCCAAGAGCGTTCAGACCGGCTAAGACATCAGGATAGGTTGCTACATGGTCGGCTCCCAGAACATCAATCATAAGTTCAAATCCTCTTCGAAACTTCTCTCTGTGATATGCGATGTCAGGCAAACGGTATGTTGGTTCCCCGGTACTTTTCATAATCACTTTATCTTTCTCAATACCTAAAGAACTCGCTTTAAACCACACAGCACCGTCCTGATCGTACGCAAGCCCCTTCTTACGGAGTTCGCTGATGACCTCATTCACTTTACCTGATTCGTAGAGCGAATTCTCGTTGTAGTACACATCATGCTTGATGTTGAGTCTGAGCAGCGTCTTCTTGATATCGTCAAAAATCTCTTGCTCGGCATATTCCTTAAAAATTCCTTCTGGTGGATTATCTCGTAATGTGTGACCATAGCGTTCTTTCAAGTGTAGAGCAATATCTTTAATGTACTCACCTTGATAGTGTTCTTGGGGAAAATCTATTTTCTCTCCAAGCAACTCAAGGTAGCGCAGTCGAACAGAATCACCAAGGATGCGCATTTGTCGTCCAGC
The DNA here is from genome assembly GCA_016209795.1 of Ignavibacteriota bacterium. Classification (GTDB taxonomy): domain Bacteria; phylum Bacteroidota; class Ignavibacteria; order UBA10030; family SZUA-254; genus JACQVI01. The sequence goes on along the minus strand of JACQVI010000221.1, from coordinate 40,990 downwards.
GTTGTTAAAATAATATTCACGTGTGACATCGTAATTCGTCCACTCCAGCAACCGTGCAATCGTATCACCGTACACCGCACCTCTTCCATGACCAACGGTCAGCGGTCCTGTAGGATTTGCACTGACAAATTCCACTTGCGTTTTTTTTCTGTTGCCAAGGTTCAGTCGACCGAAATCTCTTCCCTGCTGTAATATTTCGGTGAGTTGTTTACGATAGAATTCATCAGTGAAATGAAAATTGATGAATCCAGAACCGGCGATTTCAATACGATCCACGAGCGTAGAATCGATTTCAAGATGATCAACGATGTTCTGGGCAACTTGGCGCGCTGGCATCCTCAAGGATTTTGCCATCACCATTGCGATGTTCGTTGTTAAATCACCGTGACCGGTAATGCGTGGCTTTTCAAATGTAAGCACTGGTATTTGGGTAAGTCCAAGTGATGTGAGGCTTGCTTTCACGCAGTCTTGAAGGTACTGCTTCATGTTATTATTACTGCTTTCGCCTTACGCGTAGTCTTCTTTTTCACCTCCTTATCTTCAACACACTCCACTTTCGCGTCTCCCCATAATTTTTCGAGACTGTAAAACCTTCGAAGCTCCTTGTTGAAAATATGGACAACAACATCAACATAATCAAGCAGAACCCATTGCCGCTGAGATAATCCTTCTCGATGCCATACATCTGCACCGAGTTTTTCAGTACCTTCCATCACTGCATCGGCTATCGCTTTTACCTGCACATCAGAATCAGCCGAACAAATGACGAAGAAATCGGTCATGTCGGTCAATTTGCGTAGATCCATAATGGTAACATCATACGCTTTTTTGAAAAGAGCGAACTGTGCGATTTTTTTCGCGAGCGTTCTCGATGTCAATACGTAATCCTTGTTACTTCAGCGTACTGCTTGCAGGGTAAGATAATCTAATCCGACAATAACTGACACATCAACAAAATAGTCAAGATTAATCTGTTGTATGACATGCTTCTCAGGAATTCCAAGAATACGTGCTATCCCGCGCGCTGCTTCTACATTCCCAACACGATCAATGACAACTGATTGTGGTACATTAAATGTCTTATAGTTTTTCACTTCCACGACATCAAATCCTTGTTCACGCAGATATGTTGCGAATTTCATCCCAACACCATTCACGCCACAACCATTCATGACGTCAAGCTGGATAACTGGTGGCATCTTAGGGTTTTCTCGTTCCTTGGATCCCGTTGTTGAAGCTCGAGTAATGAAAACATAAGAGAAATAGCAAACGATTAATAACAACGCCAGAATTGAGCCGTTTAAAAAGAGTTTGAGAGATGTGGGTTTACTCGAGGAGAATTTTACTGATGTAGCTTTCGGTGCTTGATCGAAATTCATGTACCGGTATATGAAAGTAAAAAGTAAGCACTGGAATGCTCTCGGTGAAAGAACGTTACCATTGTATACGTTTCTACGAAATGTGTACCAAGCACCGTGTTCAACAGCGCTTATTCATCTCCTCTAACGGATGGTGTAAGAAACGGATTATAGCTGCCGAGATAATAGAAAGGTAACTGATGATACTGCAACTGGATGAAAAAGTTTTGTGAGGGTTGATAGTTCAGCTCTGCACGACTAAGGTACAAACGACTTAATTCGCTCTGCACCCCTGAGCCATAATTCCCAAACGGTGATCCTTGCAGAGTTACATCGAAGCGAACGTTGAGCGGGTCGGAAATTCGATACAACATACTATTTGTGTAGGATGCGAGCGAAATCCCTTTTCCCCCGGAGGTAGCATAACTGAATGAAACACTGTGCCGCATCATAAAATTGTCTGGATTCAGTAATCCGAGAAAACTGCTGATGCTTGTACGCGGATGAATGAGTGATCGAGAGACACTGGGCTGTTCAGTCTGTGACTTAAACTGCGCACTCGCTACGGAACACATCAGCATGAACACAAGAAGTAGACCACCGAGATATTTCATACTTGGACCTTTTCTCAAATAACACATGTCGGAAAATTTCTTCATTATATTATACACAAAAAGAGTGTGAGAGTCAACCTCTAATGAGCAGTTCGAGTTGCCATGATGGTTCTGGCTTCCTCAAGCTGTTGAATATCGTTAATTCCGATAACTTCAATGGCGTCAATGGCTTTCACCGCCGAGACTTTCCAGCGATGCTTCCAGAACAGTTCGAACACATCCGTTAAGTAATATTCGCCCTGGGCGTTATTAACGCTGAGATGTGGAAGACACTCCATGAGTTTTTGTTTGACAAACACATAAATCCCAGAGTTTATTTCCCGTATTGCAAGCTGCTTTTTGGTGGCATCTTTATGCTCGACAATTTTTTCAACGTTGTTTTCCTGGTTCCGTACGATCCTGCCATAGCCAACCGGATTATCAAGTTCAGCAGTCAGGATTGTGGCTACGGAGTCGTTTGTTCGATGATAGCCGATGAGTGCTTTCACCGTTTGCTCCGTCAGAAGAGGCACATCCCCAGAGAGCACGAGTAAATCACCATCGAAATCCTTCAATGGTTCAGACGTCTGAATAACTGCATGACCCGTTCCCAACTGTTCACACTGGTCAATGAATTCCATCGAAGGGTACTTCGCTGAAAGATAATCGATGACTGATTGTTTTTGCCAACCGACCACGGCGATTATTCGAGTTGGCTGTAGTTTTGCTGCTACGTCAACAACATAGTCCACCATTGGTCTTCCATTGATTTCGTACATCACTTTCGCGATCTCGGGATTGTTCATCCGCGTTCCTTTGCCAGCGGCAAGAATGACAACGGCTAACTTTGAAGGCTTCGTTAATTCGCTCATGGAATTACTTTGAGGATGTTATCAATCAGGCGTGTCGTGCCTATCCACACTGCAAGTGAAATGAGGACAGTTTTACCTGAACACAGTGTTGATACTTCTTGCAACGTCGCTGGTTCGGTGAGTGAGATATAATCAATCCGCGCCGATGGCTGTGATGTAATCAGTTTCGTCATTTCAGAGATGATACCCGATGATTGTCGTTCTCCTCTATCAATAAGCTCTTCCGCCAATTGAAGAGAGCGGAAAAGAACAGTGCTTTGCATACGCTCCGTTGCTGAAAGATAAAGGTTTCTCGAACTCATTGCAAGTCCATCATGCTCACGAACGATTGGCACAACAATAATCTCGATATCAACATTCAAATCTTTCACCATTTGATTGATCACGATAGCCTGCTGGGCATCTTTCTGTCCGAACACTGCAACGTGAGGTCTGGTGATATTAAATAGTTTTGTAACAACTGTCGTTACACCGCGAAAGTGCGATGGTCGAGATTTCCCCTCTAAGACTTCTGACAGTTGCTCAACGATAACATACGTGCGATAGAGTTCGGGATACATTGCTTCGGCCGAAGGTACGAAGAGAATGTCAGATTCGACAGAAGCTGCAAGTTTCTTATCACGGTCAAGGTCACGGGGATACTTAGTGAAGTCTTCGTTCGGACCGAATTGTGTTGGGTTAACAAAGATTGTTGTAATAACAACGTCTGCGTGTTGCTTTGCAACTCTGATCAGGCTGAGGTGTCCATCATGCAGATACCCCATCGTGGGAACAACGGCAATTCGCTTTCCTTGCTGACGAAGATCCTCTGCTGCATGGTGCATTTCGTGAATTGCTTCAATAATTTTCATTGAAGGCGTATGTTAGCTCCAAGCAGAATGCGTCGACCCGGTGCAACGTAACCATTCCACCACTCATAGGCGGTGTTGAAAATATTTGATACCTCAAGAGAGAGTAATGTCCGAGGAACGGTATTCGATGAAGCACCGGCTCCAAGTGTGATAAAATCTCCAAGTGATGTATTCCCAGTGCGATCGATGTTGCGTTTACTCTGGTATTCTGCCGTTGACCAAACCTTAAGAGGAATGTCAAAATCAATTTCTCCGCGACCCCTGACTACGACAAGTGGTAGCATCGCTAATTGACTATTGCCACCCTTTTCTCTAGCTGGTTGAATCACCCCAGTGAAATTTAATCGTCCACGCTCAGAAACATTCACTGAGCCTGTCGCCTGAATGTGTACTTGTCTCGCATCAACATACTCTACATGAATGTTGCCGCTGTCTGCCAGAGTAACTTCTTTGTTTGAACTTTCAGAATATGATCCAGTGAGTTCAAGCGCCAAGATTCCTCGATTGTACCAGACTGTGCCTCCGATGCTAATTGGCTTCCGTTCTGGACGTATTCCAATTTCCATCACTACATATGGACTTCGTTGAGTATGATCATCATATGTCGATAGTTGCATCTCAGGTTGAAACCAGACAGCAAGAGTTCTGCCCGGATCAATTTCATATTTGACCATTGCACGAGGTGCAAGAAGCGTTCGAGAATTGCCTTGATAATCTGAACCTCCTGCATACATTCCTCCAAGCTGGAGAAACAATTGATCCTGTAATTGCCATCGCGCAGCCACCGAGAGATCAATCAGTGTGGGAGATTCAGTGGAGGTCCGATAATCCAGAGATGAACTTGAATAGGATAGTCCTGTGAGTAACCTGATATCACCAATGTCCGCAGCAAACGATGTTGTAAGTTTAGGGGAAACGACCGAAACCTCTGAATCAACACCAGCTCGAGCATCGGTGACTGTCCAAATATCAGCTTCAAAACTAACATCCAAGACCGTGCCTTGCCGTCTCAACGATCCTAAACTTCCATACAACACCACATGGTCTCGTTCACGTTCAACATGTGCAGTTTGAACACCAAACATTCCATACGAATCATGATCGAAACGTAGTCCGAGAGAACCACGGAGGCTTCGCAGGATGTCATTGTCCGTATGAATAAGAGAGTAAGCCGCTAACCCCGCACGTACAGCAGAACCCGATGCGTTTACAGTATGTCCCTCAGTCGTGCTGTAACCGATACTGCTCGAAATGCCCCACTGTTGCGCCTTGTAGTCAATGTAACCATGAAGATTTCCTGTACTGAAGCTACCGAACGACCCGAGAACCGAAGCACGCCATGGCTGTTCACGCTGCTCATAGCGCGGCAGTGAACCTACTGGCAACGGTGCACCGGGTCTATCGAGCAGCAAACTTGTATCCGGTGGAGGTGCATCGTAAATGTTGACATCATAGATTTCTCCCTTGCGTGCAAAAGGAAGCGTGATGGCTTTCCTGCCGATGATCGTTATTTCTGGAATTTCCAATTTCGGTAACTCCTTCTGTCTTGCCACGGTATCTTGTTCTTGCGCTCTTCCAGCAGATGCCAGCCAGAGCGCGAGACAAAGCATAAGAAGAATACGACGAACAACTCTCATCTCCGTAACCTCCTCAAACGTTCTTCAGCGTCCTTCTTGATTGCAGGGTCAACAGCGGTGCTTGCAATTTCTTCATACAACGCTTCAGCCTGTTTGAGGTCGCGGAGACGTTCGTAACATTCACCAGCACCGAGGCGAGCACGCTCAACAAGAAGAGGATATTCTGTGTACTGTTCATACACATCCTTAAACGCCTGGAGTGCATCGGCAGGTTTCTTCAATGAAAGATAATTCTCGCCAATCATCAGAAGCGCTTCTGCTGCAAGATCATCATTCCGACGATTAACAAGCCCATTGAGTGTATCCAATGATGCACTAAACTTCTTGTCTTCGATGTGCATCCGTGCAATCTGCAATCGACTGCGATCGGCGAAAATGTCATCAGAATGATTTTGAATTACTGATTGAAATTGAGTCAGCGCGGTCTTCTTGTCTCGGAGATTCACATAAGCAACTCCAAGATTGTACCTCATTTCAGAAAGCAAGGGTGATTGAGGATATCGACGATCAAAATCTTGTAGCGTTGTCATAGCGTTCTTATACTGTTTTGTTTTGATATATGAAATTCCAAGAGCCAGTGCGACAGCAGGAGCGACATCTGTATCTGAAAAACTTTTTAAAATTCCTTCATAGTATGTTATGGCTTGCTTCGGATTATTTTCAAGTTCATAGGCTCGCCCAATTTGATGGAGAGCCTTTGCATGAATTGCACGGCTTGGCTTCAGTGAAAGTAACTTCTGATACTCCAGAACAGCACCACCAAAATCTTCCTGACCAAACAGAATATCTCCTTTTCTCATGAGCAGTTCTTCATGTGAAGTACCAGTAGGAATAGCACGCAGTAACGTATCGATTTCTGCCAACGCAGCAGTAGTCTTACCCTCTGCTTCATAGCTATATTGCAATCCCGTCATCGCATCGGTCACAAGCGGACTGGATGGAAACTCTCTTATCACTCGTTGATAGTAGATCCGAGCGCTATCGTACTGCTTAAGGTTGTAAAAGGCATCACCTATATTGAAAAGCACACGAGGCATCAATTGACTTTCGGGATATAAACTCACAACAACTCTAAGCTCCCTGAGAGCTTCACTGTATTGTTCCTTGGAAAAGTACGTCCAACCGATATTAAATTGCACCACTTCGTTATAGATAGAAGCCGGGAAGCGAACAAGAAACTTTCGTAAGTGCTCAATCCCTCGTTCAGATTCACCACGCTGTATGTACGACATTCCGAGTTGAAACGCTGCGTACTCAGCATGTCTGCCACTCTTCTTTTCTTCTGCGAGTGCTGCATAGAGAGCACTGGATTTTCCATACTCACCCATGAAAAAATAACAATCGGCTTCACGGAGAGACGCTTCAAGGACTCGATCACTCTCAGGATACTCTTTGATAAAGCGATCAAAGGAAGCTGCAGATTGAGAAAATTTCTTTTGTTCAAACAAACACCATGCGAGACCATACGAGGCATCCATTCGCTTCGGGTTACCAGGAAACAACCGCAACGCATCAGCATACGAGCGTTCTCCTTCTGCGTATCTTCCATCTTGATACAATGCCTCACCTCTCCAGACATAGGCTTCTGGAATATGTATATCATGTGGAAATTGCTGAAGATATTTCTCAAAAATTTCAGTGCTGCTCTTGAAACGACCGAGGTGATAGAGACAAATCCCTTCTTGAAACATGGTGCCTGCAAGCAGCTCAGGCGATTTACTTAATCTTCTCACTTGAGCAAACGCATGCTGAGCGTTAGCAAAATCATTCACTGCTACATGAGCTTCACCCAGCATGCGGTATGCCATTGCACGAGAAGGACTTTCTGGAAAGAGACGTGCTGCTAATTGAAAATTCCTTCGTGCTTCTCGATAACGCTTATTGCGGTACTGGAGCATGCCCATCTGGAAATACACTCGTTCCGCAAATTCATCGTATGGCGATCTATTAATTAAGGTATCGAATCTTGAAAGAGCTGCTGTGATATTATTATGGAGAAGTGCCAGAATGCCGCTCTGGTACATTGCCGCATAGGCAGTGGAATCACGCTTGCGTACACTAATCGAATCAAATGCCTCCTGTGCTTCAACCCAATTCCCTTGCTGTAACTTCGACCACGCCAATCCAAGCTCGGCAATGCAGGCATAGGGACTTTCAGGATATTGATCTAACAATGACCCATAGTCTTCGAGTGCTTCTTGATATCGTCCACGCTGAAAGTTGGCTTCTGCACGGAGTAACAGGTATTCTTCGCGCTGTGCAGGTGTTGATGGATTGATTTCTTGGAGATATTGAAGACAACGTTCAGGACTGCCCTGACGCAGTGAGAGCGAGGCAAGCCGTAAGCGAGCATCGCTTATTAGTTCACTGTGTGGAGTTTCAGCCAACAGACGTTTGAGATATTCGTCAGCTTGACTAAAAGAGCCACGACGTTCCAGCGCAAGCGCCCAACCCATCAAGGCATTATCTTTGTAATCGATTGCCAGTGGATCAGCGTAACATTGCTGGATATCATCGTCCGCTGAAGCCCAATCCTTTCGTTCAATCTCAGCCATCGCTCGCCAGAAATACCCTGCAGCACGTTGTGGATGACCATTCGCTTCACTGAGAAATGTAGTCAAAGCATTAATTGCATCATTTATTTGCTGGATTTGGAATGCACTCACTCCCTGAATCAAGAGTGCAGTTCCCCGTTCAGCATCTTTTGGATAGTCAACGAGAAATTCTGACGCCCATTGATACGCCTCTTGATAATCCTTATCCTCAAATGCGCTGTTCATCAGCATGAACAGCACATCTCGGTTTTCTGGACTGACTGAGGTTCGTGAGTGGATCGATTCAAGCTCTCGTCGAGCAACGTGGTACGATTTTGTTTCCATCCACTGTTGTGCCCGATCACGCGGATTGGATGACGTGACTCCTTGCATTGGCGGAACTTGTGCATCGGAGAGTGAAGCGAGTCCATTCACGACGATGAGAATGGAACCGAAGAAGAGAAGTCTGCGACTCATAGCGACTAGACGCGGTTATTCAGGCACAATATCGATAATGACAGTTCTATTATAGAAGCGTTCTTCAGGCAAATTATTTTCAAACGGAGCACGCCGTATGTCCTCACCAAATCCATACGTATCAAATCTTACTCTCCGCTTTCCTGCTTTTGCCAATGCACGCTCAAAAACGTTCATCGTCTCGTGAGCACGATCTCTCGACAGTTTCAAGTTATGACTTTCTTCGCCGATAATATCCGTATGACCATGGATGATGACGCTTCCAGCTTCAGGAATCAGTGGTGCTACTTCGTTTGTGAGAAACCGTTCATACGTTGCAACAGTTTTTGATTGATCGAACTCGAACAAGATGCTGAAACGCAATCCGAGGTCGCCCTCCGGTTCATCGGAACGAACGAGACGAATTGATTCTTCTTTTCGCACTGCTTGCCCGCTCTTTGTCTGACCCGACATAACAATTTGATACGTTCCTTGCAAACGGTCACCGAGGATTGATCTGCCTGGAATTCTTTCTTGATCCCGTGTGAATGGACCGAAGCGTTTTACATTCCCATTCTGATCCGTGAATTCCACTGACCACGACGCCAGTAACTCTTCAGAGCGTGAAACTGTACACAACACGTCACTGTCGAATGGGTCTTCCTGGAGAGAGATAATTTGCACCGGCTGAAGGAGTTCGAGCGATGCGCTCGTGATGTCAACGCGGCGATCTTCGGGTCTTACTAAATCGAGTTCACGCGTAGCACCCGGCTGCACGGATGGAATTTCTGGTTTTGTCCGTCCCTCAGTTCTCACTCGTGCTTCTGAAATCCCATAGGTATCCACAAGGTAGCGTTTGATCGATTCAGCCAGAGCTTTACCATCTGTAATTCCATTTTCCGAAGACCCAATCAGCGTAACAGTAGCTTGCAGATATCGCCGCAAGCGATCACCGAGGATGTTGAGAATATTATGGTACACGGTTAACTGACGGCGTGAGCGACCGGTAAGATCTTTCGGCTGTGGTTCGAGTAGTTGTTCTTCGCGGAATGATGCTGCTTCTTCTTTTGTCAATCGAATGTAACGTGAAGATATGTCTGTCTGGTCTTCATCAAAGAAGACGTAGTTACGCATAGGAAATGTTTCTTTCACCTTTCGTTCGATTGGTATAATCCGTGGTGCCTGAACAGAAAATTGAAGTTCGCGTTCGACTCTCTCACGCGCTTCCTTCGCACTTCCATATTTGACAGCTACACCTAATCGCAGAGTAGTTAATGTCCAACGTTCCAGAGAACGAGGTCCCTGTCCAAAATGCAGTGCGAGAAATGGTGAGACACTGAGTTGCGACTCGCTGCTACCCGGTGCAAGCAGAAAATCATAACCAGCCCCGAATTGACCCGTTAGCACAGTCCCGCGTACATTACTCCAGTCTTCTTCTCTCGAGCCGTCAGCTTGCTTCTGATATGTAAAAGACTTGCCCACGTTAAAACCAACCCTTGGACCGATAAAAAAGTAGACACCGGATGGAAACGGTGAAATCCTCAAGCTTGGTTCCAGACTCAGATAGTTCATCGATGTAGAGAGTGATGCCGTAGTATCAGTTGCAACGGCAATATCATCGAACGAGCCGTTACGGCTGTCAACACCAAGTGAAAACATTCCACCCCAGATCGGATCCGGGCGAAATTCGACAAGCGGTGCTAAGTATAATCCAGTACCTGAACCACCGGAAAATGCGTTTGGCACAGTAAGCGTTGAATTGAGTGTTCGTATCTCGCTACTGTAAAAATTGAAATTCGGTCCTGCGGTTCCACCAAACCACCAGTGCGGTTGCAGCTTTCTATTCTCCTGTCCACACACTGGATGATGTGTAGAGACTATAATCACGATACCAATAATGAAGCACAACACTATCTTTCGGTAAATAATCATGGAACGCAATACTCCTTTTAAGAATGAGTTATTCAAGTTTAAAGATAAAAGTAACTATGCCATTCTGGGTTTTTTGCTCAAACTGCGGAGGCAATGGATCGAAGCGCCATGTCCTCAGCGCTGAGACTGCCTCTCGCTCCAACAGCTCATCACTCCGCTTGAGTGGAATGATGCTCGAAACTGATCCATCTGGAAGAACAGTAAATTGAAGTAGCACTGGCATTTCTTTATCTGTACCTTCAGGATATGTTGGAATTCTTCCGCTCAGAAGCCTTCGTGATCCAGTGCCCGACCATTCTATTGAATACCCGGTCGATTTCCCGGCACCTCCCGCCGTGCCTGAGCGCTCTCGTCGATAACGCGGAGTAGTTGCACGCTCGGCGGATTCACGATTACGCTCGCCGAGTACAGCCTTTGGTTTTTTCTTTTTTGCCACAGGAATAACTTCTTCAGAAGGGCTTTTCATTTCCGGAACATTGATTTTGGAATCTGAGGGTGAACCTCCAGCTTGGGCTGATTCTTGCTGGCGGTTTGGATTATTTTCCGCCTGCAGGATCGACTGGTTTGGTGCGCCGCTGCTGCTGCCCCAGTCAAGTTCTATGAGGTCAGGGGTTTTAGGACGCCAAAGAGTGATGAAGGAAAATAGCATGAGCAGGAGTACGTGGATGGCAAAACTTGTAACTGCCGAGATAAATCGAATCTTTCTACTATCAGGATAGGGAATTGACCCGTAATTCATTGTACCTCTTTAGCTGCCTCGGTTGCAATGAACAGTCTCGTTGCACCAGCACCTTTTGCAATATCTAATATTTCCACAACGTCTTGCAACATGAGATCCTTGTCAGCACGAACGACAATTTGTTGGTCAGGGTCTTGCTTCAGTAACCCAGCAAGTCGCTTTGCCAGAATGTCCTTCTGAATTGTTTCATTGTTGATGAACACCTGTTTGTCCTTAGCGATTGAAACCGAAATTGTCTTGCGTATCGGAGGCTGCCCGACAGCCGTCTTCGGGAGAGTAACATTCATGCCGCGTGTGTTTGCAAAAGAAAACGTCAACAGAAAGAAGATAAGAAGCTGCATAACGACATCAGTCAGTGATGAGAAGTTAAATGACTCAAGGAACTTCCGCTGTCCCGCTGGCTTGAAATTCATGCTGTAGCCTCCTCGCGCCGCAGTGTTACAGTTTCCTCTTCGCCACTGGGGAATTTGCCATGATAGACACACTCCTCAATAGCATCTAATGTATCACGTGCGATGCGCTCGTAACTCGAGGCGATGATTTGTACCTTGTTCAATAAATAGTTGTATGCGGCTGCAACTGGAATTCCAACGACCAATCCAAACACTGTTGTCATAAGTGCTTCCCAGATGCCGTCCGCAAGATCTGCTGGTGATGGTTGTCCAGCGGCTGCAGCAACAGATTGGAAGGCTACGACTAATCCTGTGACAGTACCAAGAAACCCTAACATCGGTGCAATACCTGCAATCGATGCAAGAACGCCAAGGTGCCGATCAAGCAGCGTGATTTCTTCGCGACCCTGATCTTCCATCGCCTGCCTGACGCGCATGGGACCATGATGGATTTTCTCCAATCCTGCGCTGATCACTCGTCCAACAGGCGATTTCTCCTGGATGCACACTTCTTGCGCTAACTGGATGTTGTTCCCCTCAAGCATCTTTCGGAGTTTTAATTGAAACGCTCCTGTAGGCGGTTTAGCTGCCCGCAATGTCAACCATCGCTCGATAATAATATACACACCAACTAACGAGCACAAAAGAATGGGGTACATCACCACTCCCCCTCGTTGAAACCACACTAAAACGTCCATACCATTTTCCTCACATTGAACATAGATTATAAGATTTTCTTACCAAACGCCGACTGCACTAACTCTACGGCGAACTCCGCCGATTGGTTTCGATTATCAACAATTGGATTGACCTCGACAATTTCCAGCGACGTCATCCGCTTCGATTCCGCAAGCATTTCCATAATGAGATGTGCTTCACGGTAATCAAGTCCGCCCTTAACCGGTGTTCCGACACCGGGTGCATACACAGGATCAACGCTATCGAGATCGAAGCTGACGTGAAGGTAATCTACCTTCTCAGCGATTTGTTCAAATGCTCGCCTCATAATACGATGAATCCCATATTTATCAATTTCTTCCATTGTGAATATCTTGACGCCAAATTTCTTAATATTCTCACGCTCGCCTCCATCAAGTGTCCGCAATCCGACGATGGCAACATTTTCTGGCTCAACTTTGCGAAACGATCCTGCCACTGACCGCAGTGGGCGCGGACCCAATCCCACACATACAGCGAGCGGCATTCCATGGATATTTCCTGATGGAGAACTCTCCGGCGTATTGAAATCACCATGCGCATCGATCCAGAATACCCCAAGCTTTTTACGTTTCTTTCTCGCTTGTGCTGCAATGCCGCTGATCGTACCTATAGCAACGGAGTGATCACCTCCTAGAACAAGAGGAAAGTGATTATGATGCACAATGCGTTCTACTTTTCTGGCAAGAATTTTCACAACACGTGTAATCTCTGGGAGATACTTGGCATGAGGATCCTTGATGCGTTGTTCCTCCTGTGTTTTAATCGTGAGATCACCTTCATCAATCACTTTGTAGCCTAACTCTCTGAGCCGATCACCTATGCCTGCAATACGGATAGCCGATGGACCCATGTCGACACCACGCCGTCCTGCGCCTAAATCCATCGGTACACCCATGATGTAAATGTGCATCATTATTTAAGCAAGATCATTCTGCGAGTTCTTACAAACGAATGATCAGCACTCAATGCAACGATCCGATAATAATAGACACCCGTAGAAAGAGAAGTACCACGAAAACTCACTTGTTTCTGCCCAGCTTCCTGAATTTCATTCACTAATGTCATCATTTCGTCTCCTAAGATATTAAAAATCCTCAAAGAAACAAGACTTTTCTGTGGCAACTCGTATGTTATGGTTGTTTGTAGGTTAAAGGGATTGGGATAGTTTTGAGTAAGTCGATATTCCATGAATCCTATAACGTCATTGTGTTCTACTGATGTAGGTTCAGAAAACTCGACACCGTTAATAATCGCCCTCCGAAGAGTATATCGATATTCATTACCTGCTGGGTAAAATGTAATAGCAGCTATACCAATGCCCTCAGCAACGTCTTCAAAACTAATAACGTCGTAGTATCCAATTAAATCCTGATAAAAATACCATATTTTCTTCCTTTGTTGAAAAATTGTTAAACTATCAGTGCAACATAATCCCCGTATAAGAGTGTCACCATATATTGTCAGCGATCTCATGAATGTATCGCCAGGACTAGCAGTAAAATCGAAATATTTATAATCAGAACTATCAGAACGAAAATAGACAATTGAACCTTCAGATCGAATATATTCAGGTAAAAAACCACGCGTCTTAAAATATCGTAGATTGTTTGTCAAAACAGTTTCTTGCTCTATTGAAATAAAAAGTGAATCTCCCCATGGACTCCTATATGTCCATCTGTCACCTACGTGAAGGGGAAAAAAGGGCAAGTCTTGTGAAAATGCTAATTCAGCAAACACTATCAAACAGATCATACTTTTTCTATTCATATTTCTTATCATTCCCATATCAACCTCAACAGCTTCGTAATCGTCTCCTTCATCTCCTTACGGTGAACCACCATATCCACAAAACCATGCTCAAGCTGAAACTCAGCGCGCTGGAAGCCTTCTGGTAAATCTTTGCCAATCGTCTGTTTGATGACGCGCGGACCGGCAAATCCAATGAGTGCCCCAGGTTCAGCGATGTTAATGTCACCGAGCATTGCATAGCTGGCAGTGACACCACCGGTTGTCGGATCTGTCATCACAGAAATATACGGGATCTCAGCATCGGAAAGCTGGGCAAGACGTGCGCTTGTCTTAGCAAGCTGCATCAGGGAGAGAGCACCTTCCATCATCCGCGCTCCCCCGCTGGAAGAGACGATGATCAGCGGTCGCTTTGATTTCCTCGCTTTATCAATTGCACGTGCAACTTTTTCGCCAACGACGGAACCCATACTCCCACCAATGAAACTAAAATCCATCGCACCCACAACAACTTCAATCCCGTTGATTTTGCCCAAGCCTGTTCGCACAGCATCATTCAATCCCGTCTTGCGAATAGAATCCTTAATACGATCACGATACTGCTTGGTATCTTTGAAATCCAGCATATCCGTGGATCGCATCTTACGATCCATTTCCTTGAAGCTTCCTTCGTCAACAAGTATTGTAAGATACTCCTTACTGCCTATTCGGAAATGGTAATTGCATTTAATACAGGTAAAGAATTGCAGTTCAAGCTGCTTACGGTGAATGATCTCACCACAGCCATCGCATTTTGACCACATCCCATCGGGAGTTTCTTTGCGCTGCGGAACAGTCTCAATACTCGCTTTTGATCGCCTGAACCATGCCATTACAAGTTCACCTGTGGGTGTTGTGTTTTCAGCAGTGTATAAAAGTCTTTCACGTAGAGGGGTTCGAGGGAAGTAAGGTCGGGAATTTTCCCGCACAGAAGTTGCTGTTCACCCAACAGTCCAACGGATGATGCACTACAACGATGTACATGTTCAGGCAGAATGGCGATGCGTGATGCAAACGGAGGTTGAGCTTTCTGAATGTATTGCATAAGCTTCACAACTCCATCGCCCACAATAACAATGCGTCCTCGTTCTGGAATAAACTCATGAAGTTGATTGAGAAGCGTTAGATGAGAAGTAAGCACTTCTTCGAACGTATTGTTCCGAAAGCGATAGATAGCACAATAGACGTCATGTCTCCGAGCATCGATCATCGGGATGATATAGTCATACTGTTGAGCGTAATGATATCGTACAACATTCCATGCCAACGCTTCAAGTGTCGGGACCGCAACAAGTGGCATGTCTGTTGCATACGCAAGTCCTTTTGCCACACTCAACCCAATCCGAAGCCCCGTGAAGGAGCCAGAACCGATGGAAACCGCAATCCCATCGAGTGTGCTTAAATCTTGTTTTGCTCTTGCGAGTGCTTCATCAACGAGCATTATCAGCTTCTCGGAATGAATGTGTGGAGCAACAATCGATCGCTCAACGACAACTTTTCCAGAATCGACGAGTGCAGTTGCACACACTGCCGTAGCGGTTTCGATGGCAAGAACTTTCACACTTCAACCTCCACAATTTTCTCGATTGTAATCTCTCTTATCTGTTCATCGTTCCCGAGACGCAAGTGGACATCGTATCGCTGAGCTGGTAACAATTGGTGAGCCTTCTCTGCCCATTCGATCAAACAGATACCACCGCTCGAAACGTATTCCTCAAAACCCACGTCTCGAATGTCAGCGACTGAATGTACGCGATAGAAATCACAATGGTACACGATAATGCCATGAGCATCATACTGATTTACGATGGTGAATGTCGGACTAGCAACATGCTCTTGAACACCAAGCCCCTTGCAGATGCCTTGGATGAAGCGTGTCTTTCCCGTTCCAAGATCACCAGTGAGCGCAACAACATCACCTCGCTGAAGTTGCCGAGCAAACTCAACGCCTCGTTCGATAGTTTCCTCTTCGCTACATGTTTTGAACGTTTGGCTCATACCTTAGGTTCAAGTTTCACCACTGGCAGGATCATCTCTTCCATCGAAATGCCACCGTGTTGGAAACTATCACGGTATTGCGCTTCGTACTTATGGTAGTCGGTCGGATACACAAAATAGAAATCCTCTTTTGCGATGAGATAGTTAATCGTGACGCTGCGTTTGGGCAACCGAAAATCTTTTGGATTTTTTACAAAGACTGCATAGCGCTCATCGCACCTGAGATTTCTACCAAATTTATAGCGAAGATTTGGCGATGCTTCGCGATCAGCGATGACCTTAGCACTGCGCAGACTGCGAATACTACCGTGATCAGTCGTAAGAATAATTGTAACGTTCTTCTCTCGCGAAAGGGAACGAAGCATGTTGAAGAGCGATGAGTGCATAAACCACGACTTCGTCAGAGAACGATAGGCAGATTCATCCGGTGCAATCTCCTTGAGGATTTGGGAATCTGATCTACCATGGGCAAGCATATCAACAAAATTGACAACAATAGCTGTGAGACGATTCTTCGCGTATGACAGGATGTTTTGCTCAATAGAACGTCCAAACTCAGCATCGAGAATTTTCACATACTTTGAATCGGGCTTGAGTTGAATCTTACGACGCTCGAGCAAGTTGTCTAGAAATTGGTGTTCATAGCGATTACGGCTATTATCGTCATCTTCCCACTGTTCCCAGATTTCGGGAAAGCGCACCTCGATCTCTTCGGGCCACGCACCGCTAAAGATTGCATTGCGAGAGTATGGTGTCGCTGTCGGAAGAATCGAATAGTAATAGTCCCGTGTGATAGTAAAATACTCCCGCAGAATCATTTCCAACGTCATCCATTGATCCAGGCGAAGACAATCGATCACAAAAAAGAAAACCGATTTGTTGTTTGCCTTAAGCTCGGGAATGAGGTAGCGATCTACAACATCAACTGAGAGTGGGTGCCGATCTTTTTGCTCAAGCCAGTGGCGATAATGACGTTCAATGAATTTACAAAACTGGACGTTACACTCCCGAATCTGATCGTTGAGTGTCTGCTTGAGGCCCAACTCAGGAAGCTGATCCATCTCTAACTGCCAATCAACTAGTTTCGTGTAAATGGTTGTCCAGTCACCAGTAGTGAGTTGTCCTTGAAGAGCAAGGGAGATTTCGTTGAATTCCTTGATATAATCACGGGAGGCTTGCTCACTGGTGATCTTCTTACCTTCCAGAAACTTCTTGCAGGCAAGAAGGACCTGGCTGGGATTAACCGGTTTCGTCAGATAGTCGCTGATCTTCACACCAATGGCTTCTTCCATCAACCCTTCGTCTTCACTCTTTGTGATCATGATAACGGGAAGTTCCGGGCGTGAATCTTTGATCTTTGAAAGTGTCTTCAGCCCACCCATGCCTGCCATCATTTCATCAAGGAAGACAAGATCAAAGGCTTTCGTCTTGACCATCTCAAGAGCATCTTCGCCGTTGGTTGCTGTTTCAACAGCATACCCCCTTTCTGAAAGAAAAAGGATGTGCGAGCGAAGTAGCTCAATTTCATCATCAACCCACAGAATTCTTCCTTTTATCGAAGTCATAATATCCACAATTCACCTCATTCTTAAAATAATTATTTCATCATAGAGAATCAATCAAGAGAGCATGGTTAGATCGAGATATGAATATCAAGACCTGCTTCGTTCGTCGTGGTACCGAAAATGCGCGAACCGCCTTCATCGGGAGCGACTTTCGTATAGCGATAGAACAATGCTGCTCTTACCCGTGTACTCAACACATACTGAATACGAGGTTCAATCTGTGTGCGTGTACTGCCTTCCAGTGGAACTCCATCTTGATCTGTTGCAAGTGTTCGGGGGTAGTGTGTCCGTCTGGAGTTCTTCGTGCGAGAGAGGGTTAAACTCACATCAACATCGTTTGAGAGATTCAACCCAAAGATCGGGAATGAAAACCCCCGACGCGAATATCGTAAGGAAAGCGCTATCTCCTGGGAAAATGTTTCGCCAATGTTTTGTGCTGTGACATTCAAGTCATAGGTCGTTGTGGAGTTAAAACGAACATTTCCGTCGAGATGCCCTTTCAGCATATCTTTAAATGTGACATTGATTGCTGCAAGGGGAGAAAACCCATACGAGACGCGTTCCGACGTCGTCTGTTCACCGAGTAATGGATCTCCTCGAAAATCACGACGGAAACTGGAATTGTAGCTATGTTCCAAAGACATCCGCTGAATAAACGATTTTATTCCGGCAATTCTCTCGATCCCATCCCAGCGTAGTGTCCAGTTCGGGCGCGGCACAAATTGTCCAAAAACCTTGTTAAGAATCGGCAGCGCTTCCAAGCCTTCCTCAAAGGACTCAGCAAGTGCAGAGCTTACAGGTTCTCCTTCTTCAATCTTTTTGTCGAATTTTTTTCCAACATCCTCGAGGTTACTCTTGAAGACTGTAAGGAACAACACCGGTGGAAGCGTAAGAAAAGACCGCTCGACGCTTCCACTGGTCGTTATTGTTCCGGGTGTAGGATTGCCCAGATTGTCTGTCCGTAGTGTGGTTGTTTTACTGAATTGCCATCCCACTTTCCAGTTAACATCCAACGTAGCTCCCTGCCACAACGGTCGATTTGTTCGTAACGTAATGTTATTGGATTGAGAGAATTGATCGGAAAGGGAAGCATTCGGGGCGCGCCGTCCGCGGATCGTCTCCCAACCAATGAATGGAAAGCTCGACTTTGGCGAGTACCGCAATTCTCCTGAGGGATCACTGATCAAGCCCAACTGGTAGAGACGCGATGGACCGTACTCTATACTTGAGCCTTGAAACGGCAGCCGTCCCCAAAAATTTAAGAATCCTGTTGTGCCTACCACTCCACTATTCCCTGATCGATTCCTCTGTTCAAAACCGATTGAAATCGTCTCATAATCAAGAAATGGAATTTTAATGAACACTTTGCCTATCGTCTTGAGAGGAGTAAGAATATCTTGTGATTTCTTTTTACCACCTGTCTCTTTACTTTTTGTGGTATCTTTATCTTTTTTCTCTTGAGGTGCCTTGGGTTGTTGAGGTTCTTCCTTGAACTGGAACCAGGGATCCGTCAACGACTTCAACCTGAGACTCAAGTCCATTTTGATGGAGTTATCCCAACCTGCACTCTTCCCGATATCACCCTGTTGAAAGGCATTCTGCCACCCATAACTTACACCGTAATTCATCGAAAGGTCCAGGTACTTCTCGATACCGAGAATGTTGAAAATTCTCGGCTTCGAATTAATCGTGACGCGCTGGCCATATCGGCTATCTCTACCTTTGAAGAGCATTGTCTTCACAATCGAAAAGAAATCACGTCCCGAAGAATCGGTATCCAAGCTCAGTAAGTTGCGATCGATTGAAAGATCATAATTGCCCGAGAGGTTCGTGAGTCCACCTTCGGTTAACTTCCAGCCCAATCCAAAAGATTTGGTTGCACCGAAACCGCGCGTATCTCGTGGCACACTATTCTTCGCTCGAGGTACTTCAAATGTACGAGACCGTTGTCCCGTTAAACTACCTGACAGATTCGTGAACGGAACATAATAGAACTTCCAGTCTTTAAACTCTTTCAGAATGAACACTCCACCAAAAAGTTTTTTGAACGGTTGAATGTAGTAGTCTGTTGGAAGCGAGACACCATAGTTCGCCTTAAAATTCCACGACCAGTTTCTTCTCTCGGCAAACGAGGGATCACGAGCACTTGACTTCGCATAGTTAAATCCGAACGAGAGTTTGCTAAATGTGTCCCTGACATACCATGCTTTTATTGGAGGAACAATCTTGAAATTCGACACAGAGTACGAATCACTCACGCCAAGTGTTTGTGCTTCTGTTCTCACCCTCGTTGCATCCTGAGGACTGACGAGCGCGGCACGACCTGCTGCCTCTTCGACAACAATATCAGTGTTAGGAAGATATTTTGGTTGTACAATATTTTCTCTATGGCTATATCCGATCGGAATCGAGGTGCCCTGCCAGATTGACGGCAAAAAACGATCGAGCGCAAAGCTTGTATTGACAGCCCAGTTAATTGTTGTGTTGCGACTGCCGAATCGCTGATCAAGGGCATGAAAATTCGGGTCAGTCTGTGCATAATTAAATCCAACGGCTCCAATATCCGCTAACTTCACATCAGTGCTGACTCGATATGCAATGCCCGATGAATTATCGACATCAACAAGACGGAGTTCATTCACCCATACCTCTCCCGTCAGAGGACGTTGTGCTCTACTCGTGATACCGATTCCGATGTAACGGATCTGTCGCAAGGATGGATTACCTCGAACACCATACTTTGCTCCGGGCGGTCCACTTGGCGCAACGACAGTATCAAATCTGTTCAAAGAGTCGAGTCGAGTCGCTTTTACAGCGGTCAATTCCTCAAAATTAATGTTAATCTCATTGAGATCTCCACTACCTGCACGGTACCACCCCGGATGGAGTGGCTGCCGATACTCATAAAAGTTCACAGTGTCGGCACCGAAGCGAATGAAAATTTCTGCATCATAATTGTCCGGTCCAAAATAGATGAACTTTGAATCACCGTGTACTAACATTTTCATCGACTTGTAGTTAAAAAGATCAAGAGGTCTCGCAGTGAAGTACTTGACTGCCTGACGAGAATTTCCCGACTGCAATCCGGGAGAGTTGAGGACAAGTGCAAGCGATTGTTCATTGCCCTCAATAATTTGATCAGGCTGTGTGCGATCTCGTTCACGAATAACGCCGGGTGGTCGATCTGCAGCGTACTCAGGATTATCCTCTATATTGACAACAGTAACTTTCATGATTGAGTCATTCTTCAAGAGCTCTTGCCACTGATTACCGACGAGATTTATTTCAGCAATGCGGATACTCACCGGTTGACTGAACCCTGAGACCCATAAACGCACATACTGGACATTCTGCAACACAGCTTGTGCTGATGGTGCTCCAACAATTCTTGCCGGCAGAACAAGTGGAATTCGATATTGATACCACTTATTCCTGTTGATCCCACCACCAACAATGTAGGTATTGACAGTATCTACATTGAGTGAGGTTGTGT
The DNA here is from genome assembly GCA_016209795.1 of Ignavibacteriota bacterium. Lineage (GTDB taxonomy): Bacteria > Bacteroidota > Ignavibacteria > UBA10030 > SZUA-254 > JACQVI01. Next base: position 20,065 of record JACQVI010000221.1, on the reverse strand, counting down.
AAAGACTATCGAGAGGAATTTCGTATTCCAGATATGAATTAGTGGTGTTGACTTCGCCATCACCGTTCAGGTCCTCGGTATCAGGCAAGCGTCCTTCATCTGCTGTCCCATTGGCTTCAGTCCCGTTTCTACCGCTATAATCAGTAAACCCTGAGGAAAACCAATTATCTCCACTCGGATCTGTCCGGTCAACATCAGGATCTCCTGCATTCAATGGACTTTCAAGAAATGTTTGAATTGTTGGATCAACCAGTTCTTGCGCGTCCGAAAGCATATCCAACCCAACATCTTCACCGGGATTCAACACACCGTTTGGAATTTGGATGACAACCAAATCTTCAGAATGTAATTTTCCTGATGGATCGGTGATGACATCTTCGCTGATTCGACCTAAATTGACATACAATCGCCCACGACGCAAGTCAAGGCTATCAAGACTAGAGGCTTTCATCCAGAGTTCGAGGTACTGGATATTTTGATCGATAATGTTGCCTGCGCTAGAAGAGATATACCGCATAACGGCAGCCCAGTTTTTATCCGGCGATGTACGAATATCGCGCGGCAAATTGGGAGAAAAGTTATAGGGTCCTCTTCGATTGGGATCGTAATCCAGATTTAACACAGTGACATACTCCGATCCGCGCCGCACATCACGATCGGGCCAAATGTCTTTGGATAAAACATCACTTGGTAATCGATTGTACCAGTTGAATCTCGCTCTTCGATACTTGACAGTATCGGGAACACCATCGGCAGGTGGGCTTGCAAGACGCCAACCACTGAAATTAATGGGAAGCGGTATTGTACGTCGGGCTCCTTCAAAATCATCGATATATGCAATACTTGCTCCGCGATCACTTGCTACTGTGCTTTTCTTCGTATTCGGATCTGGCAGAATGTACGCGACTTCACCGCCAAATTTAATTGTTGACATTTCTTTTGTCCGATAAAACGGTAGTGCGTCGATTGCATCGGTAAGGAATGGCGCATTGAACGCTGTTGAACCGTCAATACCCATGATCAAGTTATTCGTCGGTTCTTCACCGATTCTTACCTTATCACTCAACGTTGCCTGGTTGAGATTCATGACTGTGAACCCCAGCTTAGTATTCGGGAAGGGATCCATTTCACCCCGCGCTCCGATTAATGTCTTTGACGCGAGCTGGAACAGATCGTTCTGCTCATATTTGACCTGAACATTTGCACCCGGGGCGAGGGCTTCGGGCTTGCGGAGGATAACCTCCCCAACAATATAGTCCACAGTATAGTCAACATTGGGCACCAAGGGTGAGCCGTTTAACAACACCTGCACACTACCCTCAACAACATTAAATCCCAAATTGTAGCGGCTGGTTTGTGCCGTTGACGATGTAACTTTAATGGTATAGTTGTTCTTGATGGTATTATTCTGTGCAGCTTGCTGTGTCGTATCGTAAACGTCACTAAAGAGCAGCGAGTCAGGAACATCGATTGGCTGTGGAAGAGTCCGGAAATATCCCACGATAGTGGAGTCAAAAGGACGCAGTGTCGGAAAGATGATTTCTGCCCTCTCAATATCAACGGTAGTACCTGGAATAAAATCAAACTCGCCATCGGGAATTTCCGCGTTCTCTTGATTGAACCTATCGAGTCCGAAGACACGCAGCAGGTTATGTCCAAAGAGATCTTCTGCTTCAGGACCGTTTGTTCGACGAATGATTCGAAAATCAAAGCCTTCTTTCTTCAAATCTCTACCGCCGATAGCATACACATTCTTCAGCCACAGATCCCATGCTGGTTTGTAGTTCGGATTCTTTTCTAAGAACCTTGGTTTGATCAGCTTGAACACTAATCTCCCGCCGCTGATCGTGTCTTCTTCAGTTAACGAACCATAGACCAGGTCGTCTTCTGTTCCCCCTGTACGATCGGGACCAGCGATTCGATATGAAACCGCTATCACTTGCTCTTCAGTTACATTAGTATTTAAAATGATGTAACCGCCGTATGCCTGGTTACCGGTGAATTTATAATCTTTTGCTGGATCAAGTCGGATAAATCGACCTGTCTCGTATCTTCCAAGTTCCTGGCTCAATCCAGCAGTATCGCCTGGCGAAAATGGCTGCGCGACAGAACGAGCCGGGAGGTCGATATATGCGTCTGCTTGGCGTTCACTGGGATCAGGTAATGTTCCTGTACGACTTACCCACACATCAATTCTAACGATCTGAGTCGCTTCTATCTCGCTCGATGTACGAGGAATCTGTCCACTATGGAATACTTCCCAATACTTTCTATAAAGTGTATCAACAAAGTAGTAGGACTTCGAGTACCCATAGGGATAGATACCGTGTTCACTTTGTTGCGAACCACCTGAAACAGTAATCTCCCGCGACTGTCCCTTCTTTTGTGATAGTAACGATGTTAACTTCAGTGGACCCATTTGCATGTGTGTTTTAATACCGAACAGCGCTTGGCCACCCCCAACGAGCGAAGGGGTCTGTAGAGAAACGTTACCCGCCTCAACAGTCTGCACAATCTCATCTTCATAACCGGTATATTTAATCTTCAACTGATTTTCGAACTCAAACGTCCGTTGCGTATTCCAGTCGGCACCAATGTCGAGTTTATCGCCAATCTTTCCATCGACTCTAATTTGGACATCCTGCTTAAAGTCAGGTTCATTTCTCACCCTATCGAGCGCGGAGAACGTAACCTGGTCCGATTGCTGACGGCGAAATGCACCACGGATATCCACCCCACCAGAAATGTTGAGGTTGATGGTTGGCTTGCCAAAAATGCTTAACAGGGGATTTGCAGGAACAGGAATTTCAATTTTTGTCAGCGAGCTTAACAAGCCGCCTAATGCATCCTTTGTTTGTTGACTTGTGTACTCATTCGCAAATGATCGCCAGGTGGTTTGTTTCTCTTGTTCGAGACGGAGGCGGATGTACTCTTCAAGTGGCAAGACAAGGGGTACTTTGACATCTAAGCCGTTTACTGTCTCGCGAATAGTGACAAGCTTCCCTGTGGAGTCGAGTTGCAGTTCACGCTTATATGCCGGTGATTTAATGTTTAAGTACAGACTGTAATTGATCGGAGGATAAATATTGACAACAGGAGCGTCGTATCGACGGTGGACGAATTGTTCTACGCGTACCGTTGAATCAAGGTAGACTTCCCACGTTTGTATTGTATCTTCTTCTACCGAAGTATCGGCACCGGATCGTAATGAATCTTCAAATTCATGTGGGAACAGTAAAGAATCCCGACCGCGCTGAAGTGAATCAATCAACCTGCGACTTGAGGTATCAGATGTATCAACGTCGAATGGAAAAGGCGACGGAAATAGATTGCGGCTCGTATCTACCTTTGTTGTATCATCAGCCAAGCCTGGCCAGGGCGGTGGGGATGGCTGCTGCTGTGCATTGAGCGATGGATGCCTGAAAAACACACCTACGATCAGGCATCCAAGCCATACGATGCACCGTAGACAACTCAGTACACACGTACACTTACACGAAGAATACCCCTGGGAATGCTGATGAAAAAGAGCCACGTTGATTATGTCGATCCTATGTTCAATAAAAAAGCAGTAGTCGCAACTTTTACAGTTGCGCACTCTTGTTAACTGCTACCAAGAATCGATATCAACGGCTCCTTTCACGTTTCATGAACGAAATGATTCAATCACCATTATTACCAGTTTATCTCCCCATTTTTGTAAGGAGATCACTGGAAAATGTAGGAAAAAGGTTCTACAATTGCAAATGGATTTTCATATTTATCACAAATCTGTTGAAAAGTGAAGGTTTGTAAAATCCAACTTTTGAGGCTATATTCATAAAGAAAGAATGCGTTTATACATACACATACTGCGAGCCCACGTTGGTCCATTTCTTTTTTCCTTCATAACACTCATGTTCATTTTTCTGTTGCAATTCCTTATGAAGTTCATAGACCAGCTTGTCGGCAAAGGCTTAAGCGGATGGGTAATCACAGAGCTTATTGTCTTGAATCTTGCATGGATGGTGGTGCTCGCTGTCCCGATGTCCGTCTTTGTTGCAACGCTGATGGCATTCGGCAACCTCTCATCGAATAATGAAACAACCGCTATCAAATCGAGCGGCATGAGTCTCTATCGCATGATGATGCCTGTGGCGTTGTTGTCCATTGTGCTCACGTATTTGCTCATTCAATTCAACAATAACGTGTTACCCGAAGCAAACCATCGCGCTAAAACACTCATCATCGATATCCGCCGCACAAAGCCGACGCTTACCATTGAACCGGGACTTTTTTCACAAGAAATCTCCGGCTATAGTATCCTTGCTCGGAAGACATTCGAACGGTCTAACGATCTTGAAGGTGTTACCATCTACGATTACACCGATCCAACAACAAACACCGTCGTAACCGCCAAGCGTGGAAGAGTTTCCTTCACACCCGATTATAAAAAACTCATCATGGATTTGTTAGATGGAGAAATCCATCAGGTCAGCAGCCAAGATATGCAAAGTTATCGTCGCATGCGATACAACAAACACCGTATCGTTATGAATGCTGAAGGATTTGACTTTGAACGATCCGGCGAGAATGCATTCTCCCGCGGTGATCGAGAACTGAGCGCACAAGTCATGCAACACTACGTCGATAGCCTGGAGCAACTGAAAACATCTGCACGAGAGCAAGCGATGAACATAATCTCTGAGCAACCAATCTTTGCCGCCAGAATACCAACGAGACCAACAGCAACTCCCGTTCCTAAGCAGGCGGTTCAGATGGCATTGCATCGTGCTCGCAACTTGGCTGGACTGATTGACAACCAGATGATGATCATGAACTATTATCAAAAGTCCATTAATGAATACTTGGTGGAAATTCACAAGAAGTACGCTATTCCCGTTGCATGCATTGTCTTCGTGTTCATTGGGGCACCGTTGGGTATGGTAGTTCGACGAGGAACATTTGGCACAGCAGCAACAATAAGCTTAGGATTTTTTCTTCTCTATTGGGCGTCGCTCATAGGTGGCGAGAAGCTTGCAGACCGTGGTATTATTACACCATGGATAGGAATGTGGATGGCAAACATTGTTCTCGGTATTCTCGGAATGTATCTAACCTTAAAGATGGCGCGGGAAACGCCCACGATAGACTGGTCAAGGTTCCGACGGTTCGTCCCAGCACCTCTGCGATCATTAGAAGATGTGAATTCTAAACGTGAGTCCGGAGTATGAATAAGATCGATTGGTATCTCCTGAAACAATTTATCCTCACTGCGTTGTTTGGACTTGTGTCATTTACAATCATTTTCATCGCTGTCGACATGATGGAAAATCTTGATGACTTCATTGACCGCAATGCCACCGTCGATATTATTGCAACATACTACTTTTATTTCACTCCAGAAATCCTCAAGCTGATGACACCTGTGGCAATGCTTCTTTCGGCACTTTTTACGACGGGAAGACTCTCAGCATTCAATGAACTCACGGTGTTGAAGTCAAGTGGGCTCAGTTTGTATCGCTTCATGGCGCCATTGTTAATCTTTTCATTGCTCGCGAGTGGTGTGCTGATTTACTTCAACGGCTGGGTTGTCCCCCGTGCAAACAAAAAGAAGTTTTCAATTGCACGAGTTTACTTTCAAAAAAATATCGAGTTCGTCTCAAAGAATAATATATTTATCCAGGACTCCAAGACACGAATACTCTCCATCAATATGTTCGATGATCAGCGCAATATGGCGTATCGTGTCAGCATTCAGGATTTCGATCCGCAAGACTTAACGCGTGTTATCATTCGTTATGACGCCGCGCAGATGCAATGGAACCAAGATACTCCGTTTTGGACCTTGGTGAACGGTACGTTCAGGGAATTCAATGGTAATAAAGAAACGATCACACCATTCACCACACAACAAATTGGACCGCTCAACTTTACGCCTGAGGATATCCGTAAGAAGCAGGAACGACCCGAAGAAATGAGTTACACCGATTTGAAACGATTCATACACAATCAACAAAGGGCAGGACACGAGGTTGCACGCTGGTTGGTAGACTACTACGGTAAGATTGCCTTCCCCTTCGCAAGTGTTATCGTTGTTCTGTTCGGCGTACCGTTTGCATCGGTAAAGCGCCGAAGCGGACCAGGCGTTGCATTTGGAATCGCAATAGCTATTTGCTTCATGTATATGATTTTCCTTCACATCAGTCAGGCTTTTGGCTACAATGGTGATTTGCATCCTTTGCTGACCGCATGGTTGGCAAACATCATCTTCTTCGTGGCAGGACTGTACGCGTTAGTACAAATACCTAAGTAGTATACTTGCCACTCGGTACCATCATTTAGAAAGTGTATTTCACTGATGTTACAGCAACGGGCACCACACCGTAGGGTGTCGGCACAACTCTCATCCTCACTTCAGCATACAAGTTTTTGTTGTACTGTGTTGCGGTCCAGAATGCATCTAATGCACTCAGGAAGTGATTGACGACCGCTACACTCACAAACGTGCTGGCGATACTGTAGTAGTCGTTTGCCTTTGCGCGCATTGCAGCATATTCATAAAATCTTCTTGAGTTACTTCGCAGTGGAGTCGCTGCATCGTTGGTATCTGCATCGTCCCACCCGCGGCTGAATTGATGATACTTTCCAATCAATTCATAATATTGCTGCTCGCCGTAGTATGGAAGAACGTGTGTGAAGCCGTTTGTTCTGCCATTGGCGATATCACTCTCGAGTCGATTCAATTCGGACCAATCGATGCATCGAAACGGTGGGCGACAATTATACGGAGTATCTACATTATAATATCGATCATTGAACACTTCATCTTCATAATCGCTCCATGTGAGTTCACCATTCGTTAGCTCACCAAGATGATCACCGATGAAGCGCACATACCGCACAGCGCTCCAATGCTCATTAGCATAATTCTGAAAGAGATCAGTTTGACGATCACCTTTCTTATCATACGTGTAGGCAAGAATCCATGAAGCTGCTTCAGCCGCGAAGAATGCCGCTCCTTTTACGTAACTCCCGGCATACACTTCTCCTGCACCGGGCACTGCAAGCGAAAACAATCCTGCAAGCCACGGAGATTTTTCACGCTTACCCGACTCCCACAACAACGTAGGCATCGATGGCTGAGGTCGCGTTGGGGCTTTATCCGTGTCTGAGAATGAGATCGGATTAAACACAGGAGTGTTCTTACCAAAGAAATCGATTGTAGGATTGCCGGTAAGATGGAGTGAAGAATGTTCTCCGGCATACACAGTTGCTCCTACCGAAAAAATTATTGCCACTAGAATGCACTGATATCTCATCGTTTACCCTTTCTTGTTAATCTAAGTCGAAACCAAAAAGAACTCCAAAGTGGAAGTTCCACTCCTTACCGTACCGCACTGTTGTGCCGTCGCTCGGAATATAACGATCAAACTCGTCAAAGCCGTAGGTTGCATTAAAGAAGATACGCGTTGGAAACACATAATAGGAAAACGCTTCAAGGCGTAACTCAACACCGGCATCCCGTTTGAATTTTTGATCCCTCAGCACACCATCAGTCCAGATTGTTCCAACGTCACTGTACACGGCGGCATAGAGCTTATCAAAATAGAGTTGTAAAATACGGAGATCGATATTCTCGAACAACGGGAAGCGATAAGTAACGTTTGCGTAGACAAATTCATTTCCACCAAGCGAATAGAACGGATACCCCTTCATGCCAGCAAGTCCACCGATGTAAAAATCGAAGAAGTTATCCACTGGTGGTCCAAGGATCGATCCTCCACGCAGCTGTAATGAAAGCGTATGCTTCCAGCCGGGAAGCCTCTGATGCTCACGCCAGCTCAACTCAACACGATGAAATACCGGACGTTGGTACTTTGGCACTAACAAACCATTTGCCACTTCGTATTCACTTGTTGGGTTAAACTTATTGAATTCATAGTCGTAACGCAAACGGATTTTTCTGCCTACGGGGTTGATCTCCTGTGTACGCGAGAGTGCGATACCGTCATAACGTAAAATCAGTGAAAGATCATTGCCGATGAAGTAAAGCTCACTAAATGCTTTCACAAGATCATTGATTTCAGGAAGAAAGAAGGATCCAATGGATGCCGTGTACCGACTATGTGCATAGCGCAGTTCAAGTTCAAGTACTTCACTCAGGATCTTTTGCTTCAATGCGAGGTCAAACTCCAAGAGATTGTACGAAACCTCAACAGGAATTGTGTCCAATGGGAGAGGAACAATCGAATTCGTCTTACGTGTAATGTTGTAGACTTCAAACGAAAGTGCTGGCTCAAGTCCCAGATGGAACAATCCAGGAATTTTTCCACGGTAGTCAAAAATAAAAAAGAGGTCGCGTTCACCCCTTTTATTGAATGCAGCCCCACCAAAGAAACCGTATCGATCAAGAACATCATAGGAATATCCATACAAGCCAAGTTTAAGCAGATCAATTCCTTTGTTTTGGGGGTTGTAGTTATCCAATCGTAGGAATGGAACAAAGGTTAAACTTGTTGCGGTGGCTTTATACGGTGTTTCAGTGAATGAAGGAAGTTCTGTATCATCATACTTGCGTAACACCTGCCAATTAAAACTCTGGTTGCCAACGTCTTTGCTCGCTGAAGCGAGCTTGAGGGGAATAGTTCTTTCTACGATGGGAATGTACACAGGCGGATTGTGCAAGGGGCGTGGTTGCTCAAATAATGAGATTTTATATCCACTCGATGTGTATGACGCAAACGCAAGCATCCCTTGTGCATTCATTGAAGGCATGAACGCACCACCAACCACATTTGTGAGTTGCGTGACTTCCTTCGTCGACAAATCAAGTTGATAAAGATTAAAAATTCCAGTCTTATCGGAAGAATAGATAATGTTCGATCCATCTCTCGTAAAAACTGCATGACGTTCATCCTCCGGTGATGAAAGAAGAAATATGACTTCACCTTCATCTGATGCAATCATTGCAACGTCTCGACCATCTTTCATAGAATAATCAAATACGATGCTCTTACCATCTGGTGACCACTTTGGATTGTAAACCTGCTCACTATTTGTATAGTTCGTAAGTTTCCGCATGTTCGTCCCATCGACGTTCATTGTGTACAGATTTAATGTGCCATCACTTCCTGAGACGAATGCAATCATTCTACCATCTGGAGAAATAGAGGGTGAGTTCGCTCGCAAGCCGTACGTGAGTCGCTTCTCTTCTTCTCGCTCGATATTGTACTCATAGATGTCGTAGAGATTTGACCAGTGATCGTTCTTTCGGCTGGTTTTAGCATAGTAGATTTTTTTTCCATCAGGTGACCATGAGAGACTGGACCGAACACCGCCTTTGAGCTTTTTCTCCGTCTTTGTGATAAGATCATACAGATAGAGTGACGATTGAGAGAAGTAATCTGCCTTTTTGTTGCTGACATAGGCAATCTTCTCCCCTTCAGGAGAAAACGTCGGATAGAAGTTCCCAAAGCCGACATCGGCAATGATCCCCCCTGCCACAAGATTATTCTTGATCTGCGCAGTTCGATCAGCGTAATCTCGTTTCAGCGAGGCTTTCCATTCCTCATATAGTTGTGATCCACTTTTCCCTATGGCTTTTTCAATCGCACCATCAATCGTGAGCGCTACAAGAGACGAAAGATTACGAGAGATTTCCATCAATTTCTCATCACCATACTCTTCTGCGATGAATCGAACGAAAGCAAATCCCGCATTGTACGCCGACTCGTTTCCAAGACTTGTCTTGCCGAACACTGCCATTTCATTCCACGACAGCATGTTGTCATCAAGCGCATACATACGGAGAATCATATCACGGTGCGAGTCCCACGAATCGTACTCAAGCTCTTTGCGATTGTACTGAGCAACACCCTCGGCAAACCAGCTCGGTACGATGAACCCTGAGATCGGATACGAAACGATGCCATTCGGATAGCCATACAAAACATCCGTGCGCCGTTCTGACTCGTACTGCAACCACTGCAGGTAGAATGCCGGCACTCTCCTGCCAAACTTTAACGAGGTTTGAATTTGCACAATATGAGTGAACTCATGTGTGACAACATTCCTCAGCCAGTTGTGTGTACCTCGTAAGTCAAAATCCATTGAAGATGCCCAGATCTCTATTTTGTTATCGAGGAAGTACGCAGCGCCATTTGAATAGTCATCGTAATCTTTTATAATGAAGCTGATTTTCCCATCGGGCTGGTAGTTATAGAGTGTTGTGATAGGCTCATAAATCTCTTCCGCAATCTTAGCAATCACCCGTGCTGTGCGCTCTGTGCCTGTATGAAAGTGCACTAAGAAATGCTCGGATTCAATCGTGCGCCATTCAAGTTCTGGATGGTAGAACTCCTCCTGAGCCAGTGTAGTGTTCGAGGTAAACACCACAACGAGAAACAACATCAACAAATGTCTTGATAGGTTCGTCAAAGAGTAAACACACCAGTTGTAATTCGATCTTTTGTTACAATAAGGGAATAGGGTACATAAAGTGCAAATTTATTAAACAGAAGCTCAACCGTCGGTGTCACTTCAAACGTACCGAGATATTGATCATTCGAGTCGTACCGATCAACGACTTCACCAATGGGCAATCGATCATTCGTAATCGTAAAGCGTCCATCTGCATCAGTCATAGCTGTGGTTCGTCCCTCAAGAATCAATGGAGAATCTTTCACAATGACGTTATCGATAACATAGCGTATCAAGTACTTACCACTCGGACACATCCTGCCGCTGTTGTCTCTTCCGTTCCACTGAAAACGCGGAACCGGTCCTACGGTATCAAGACAATTCAAGCACAGTTGACGCACAAACTCGAATCGTGGTGTGTAGACAGCAACATCTACAACTTGTGTTAGATCGGTCAGGTACACTTGCACAGTATCAATTGGAGTCGTTCCCATAAGATTATAATTGTAATAAAGAATGACTTGGACACTATCGAGTGGAACACCGTTTTCAGTCGTCACCGTCCCATTAATTTGATATCCCTTAACGGTGAGTTCTGCTTCAAACGGCTGGATATCCCGACACGAAACAATTGCAAGACATGCCAATATAAAAAAACAGTACCGCACAGGAGTACCTCACTTCACAACTGCTATCTTAATAACGGCAACACCACGAACACCAGTTCCCTGCGCTTCGATGTGGGCGAAGTAGACTCCGCTCTGGACATTGGAAACATCCCACTCTACTTCATTATCTAACCCACCGATACCGAGATCTTTAAATTCTGTAACAAGGTCACCAGCAAGATCAAAGATTTTGATCGTGACCTCTGCATTCTCGCGAACGAAATAGCGGATATGCGTTTTGAAGCCCTGCTCGGGACCGACCGGATTGGGCCAGTTGTAGGCAAGCGATGCAGGAAAAAACTCGTTGCTTCTTGGATTGAGCGGTAAGGTTGATTCATCCAAACCAGTATTCTGTGCATCGTGCATGTATTGGGGCCAGGGCAACAGAACCCCAGGACCTTCCATTGAAGGCACAGAGCCGGTTCGCCACGCATAGACGTTCCCATCGTCTGAAGCAACTGCGAGACCAATCCCAATTGGACAGCTCAAGCAATCAGTTTCGATTGCAAATGCTGCTGGTGTTGAACCATCGTTTATACCAGCAAGAATAGGAAACCCATTTGCCATCTTCCCTGTCTTATCGTACGCAACGACCAAACCTTCCTGTGTCACGGCAATAATATCGACGGTTCCGTTCCCATCAATATCAGCAACGATGGGAGATGTAAGGATTGTTTTGTCAGTTGCCACGGTTATCGGGAAATTATCAAGGACTGCCCCAGCAGCGTTGATTGCATAAATTCTGTTTGAGCTAAAGACGATGATATCTTTCTGACCATCGCCATCGATATCGGCGAGAGCGGGGGAATTGAGGATTTCACCACCCGTTGAAATTGGAAAACCCGCTGAAACATTTAACGCGCTGTCGACGAGATAGACGTAGCCATCTATCGAAGCGAAGGCAATGCGTTTGCTAAGGATTGAAGAGATACTCCCAGCGATAGAAGACGAGCTCATTTCCTTAGAAAAATCTTTTTCAATTGAAATTACAATTCCAGCTGATAGAATTTTTATAGTTCTGACAGTGCCATTCCCTGAAACAGTAATGAACTCATTTGGTTGTTTCCAAACATTTATACCAACGGTGCGGTTGGTATCGTTCGGGTCCAATCGTTGATCCACCGAAAACGTTCCATTTCTTGAAAGTGCCAATACTCCACTATATTCTTTCCCGATAACCAAAAAGCTATCACTCAAAACGAGAGATGAAGTCATTCGGAATACTGAAATTAAATTAAAGAGTTGATCTGCCAAGCTATCACCATCGGCATCATTCAGTGAAAGACTCTGTAAGGACGGATAGCTTCCTTGATTGATGGCAACAGCTATATCTACACTCGTGTCATTATCAAATTTACCGATTACAGGTGAACCTACAAATTCGTATTGAACGAGAGGGGCTGGAAAAATAGAATCAATTAAACCAGATGAAAAAAGCCCCTTGAAAGCTGTCCCATCGATATGCCAAGCATACAACGCAGAGCCTCGAATATTTTGTGAAGGAGACTGCCCAAGCAAAAGATTCATTTCACTCAGAGAGAGAGTAGCAACACTCAAAACCGATTCGCTTATGCCAGAACCACTCATCATTGCAATAGAATTCGAGCCAACAGTTCTCCCGATATATTTGGGGAATGTTAACAGTTGTTGAATTTGTCCATCTCCCACCTGTATCCTTGCCGTCATCCTCGGTGCGCGGGCAGAGAACTCTTTAATATACACATGGCTGTTTGCGAAATCGTTGCTCAGACTGTTAGGATGCGTGGTAAGTGTGAACTCGTTTTTGTATATTGGTGCTTTATTCCCTGCGTACCAAAAATCTAACTGCGTGCCATCCTCGCTGCCAGAGCCGGGATCGAGGAAGCCATACGACTGCCCTATATCTTGCGAGCCATCGGCTTCTTCAAGGTCAACGCCCCGACGATCAGGATCGGCGTTGACGGTGTTTGTTGCGTAGTTTGCATCGATCACATTCTCATCGATGTGCCAGACGAGAATGCCGCCGTCGAACCATTCCCCTGTTCGAATGTTCGTCCCTCCGGGCAAACTCCAATCAAACTCATCCACATCAATGATCACGCCAGCCAAGGAATCTTGGTTAAAGGCATTGAAGCCAAGCGTATCCTGCCGCCATGTCCTGACAACCGTATCGCCGTTGATAATCATCGTTACCGTTGCTCCATCCCGGTTAGCGTCACGATTGCGGTTTTCAACGAGGAAATATTCCCTTGCACTGATGAGGACACGGTAGATTGAATCACCATTCGCTGTCCGACTCACGGCTGGCAAACTGTACACGCTATCTCCACTTGAAAGTGTCACAGGATCAACCCATCCCAAAAAATATTTCTCCCACGCCGACGGCTCAGGCGGAAAGATTCCGCTCCAACTGAAAATTGATTGTCCATCCATCAATCCAAATCGCCCGATGCCTGAACGACCTGTCTTCGTGTTGAACAAGTCCGGCAAGCCCAGATGACTCCCAACGCTTGCTACAAGCAGTCCGTTAATGCCAAGCTGCAACAGCACTGTGCCTGTGACCGTTTGAAGCTCACGAGACTCAGTTTCAGGAATGATCATGGAATTCGTTATGAAGAACGCACTGTCTCGTACCGGCACACCTTGATACGAATCTCCAAACATGTTCCGCAGGCTTGCTAAGGTCAGATAGACCGATGGGATGTCAAAGGGCGTTGGATCGAATCCATAAAGACTGGTGAGATCAACATCTCTCCCCACCCCCGCATGGAAGATGATGTATGCACGATATTGGTCATAGAGGATACCAGGCGTCAGAGAATCAACCAATCGCCATGCGTCATGCATCAGTCGCCCAAGCTCGATGTTGTTGGTGCTTGTTCGAGGCGGGCTATAGGCACGCATTGAATCGGCAAGACGATAGACACTATCCAACACCGTCGCCTGAATAATCATTTTGCCATCGGAGACCTTCCGAAAGTAATTCTCCACAAACGTTATGTGCTGCTGGACGTAGGCTCGGTCATGCGGCGGCGGATCGATGATTGTTCTTGCGGGCGTTGTCATTTCAAAACTCCCGTTGCCCGTCGTTCGGGAATCGTTATCCTCCTTGAATGCAATCATTGCGACAAGGATACGTAAGGTTTCCGGAATCGATTGAGATACAGATAAACGGTTAATCACTACACTGGAACTGTTATCAAGCACCAGCGGATGGCTGAAGAGTGGCTGCCTGTGTTCTTGAGCAAAACCTGCAACTGTCAACAATGCAAAGAGTGTAATGATCGTTAAGCGATTCAAAACGTTCACATGAGTAAATGAACTACTGGATGAGTGGAAAATGCATGATGCGACTGTCGTCAGGAATGGTGAGATGAGAAGCAGATTGCGCGCAGTCTATGTGTTCTCGACCATACGCGCAATCTTTCAAGCTTCAGAATTCGATCATTGTTGTTGCGTTCCACCCCAAGCAATGAGAAGTGAAAAACGCAATGTTTCAGCAAGGGGATGATTTTCTTCAATGGCAGAGAGGTAGCTGAAATCAAAGCCATACACATCGTAGCGAATCCCCGCGCCGAACGTCATGAATTTCCTATTGCCATATTGCGGGTGTTCATAGAAATACCCAAAGCGGAGTGCAATCAGTTTCGGATTACCATACCAGTACTCAACGCCTGTTGCAATGTTTACCTTCTTTACGTCACCATCTCCCCATGCAGTGATGAGTGATTTGGGAAGATTATCAGGTGGTGGCGGATCGCCAATTTCGTTGCCTGCGGAGTCCGTCGGTGCCGGATGACGCCGTACAAGAAGTCGATTGAAATCAAGAACGAAGTTGAGGTTGTTGAATTCAGTTTTCAACACACCCACTCCAAAACCCAACCTGAGATTGGTCGGCAAGGGATCTGCTTGCTTTGCATCGATGTAGGTCATCTTCGGTCCAAGATTTGAGAGATTCACACCAACGCTGAAACGGTCAGTGAGATTGTGCAATCCAAACAGTGAGGATGGTTTCCAGAGTGTCGCGATATCAAAGCTGACAGTGGAGGCTATGCCTTTGCGTCCCTGTTCTTGCACTTCAATTGGTGCAAGTGCACTGCGGATATAGCGCAAATTCAGTCCGACTCCAAGATCGCTAAAGAGCTTTGTCGCATAGCCACCAGTGACAGCCACTTCGTAACCTTTGAATGTCCCCAAAGGTTCTGGACCGGTCTCATCAGTAATCACAAACTCACCAAGGCTGAGATAGGTAACACTAGCAGAAATTGCACCGCCCCAGCTATCGACATGATTGCGATACGCCACGAAATCGTAGAATAAATCCGATTGCTGGAATGCCGGCAGCCAGTTGGAATGCGTAATGCTGATTTCCTGACCACGCAGGAACGCCAACCCGGCAGGATTCCAGAATGCAGCCGATGCATCATCTGAAAGTGCTGCACCCGCTTCACCCATGCCATCTGCTCGTGCATTTGGCGCAATCAGCAGAAATGGTACTGCCGATTCACCTTGAGCCTTTAGTGCCTGTGGAATTATGACGACAACAAGCATAAAAGCAATCGCTATCATGGAGAATACTCTCCTTTTCTTTTTTCTCATAACAATATTCCTTCTGAAATAAAACGAATGAATTGATGAATTAAACAACTCTGGAATCTGGGGACTATAATGTACCACATTTTACGATGAGAATCAACTTATGAATTCAGGGTTTTTTCCTCGTCACCGTAAAACACTCAGTTTTCCTAACGCTTCACTCGAAAATCTACCATCTTGCGTTTTTGCAATCACCTTATACAGATAAATGCCATTAGCAACAAGATCACCATCTCTGTCACGCCCGTCCCAAGGAATTTGAACAAATGGTGTAGTAACATTAGGCATCTTCAAAGCATGGATTAATCGACCAGCTACGGTGTAAATTTTCACCTCAGTATCTATCACTAAAACCTGATTGTGTTCAAATGTAAAGACTGTCAACGACGTGAACGGATTGGGATAATTGTACACATTGGATAAGCGTAAGCCAATACTCGTAACAACATCAAACACAGTTTCTTCAGTTGACGAATTATTGAAGGTATCCCATGCACGCATACGTAATTTATGAGTTCCCGGAGAAAGAGTGCCCAAAGGATACTCAACAGTACCTTCCTGGTACGTATCTAATTTGCTTTTGTAGTAATCATTCAGATTGATACCTTGTGGGGAATCGTCCGTCCACGCTTCGAGACGATGACCTACACTAGCACCTGAGGTGTTAATACCACTGGTATCAAATAGCTCGGCAATAAGAAGTGGTGATTCACTTACCACGTCTCCCGATCGAAAGTCACGCCGATCAAGGTATAACTGGATTTCCGGTCCTTTGGCATCGGGGGCTGCAGTGGTATCTGTACCTCCTACGCGAAAACTTGTTGAATACCCAGCACCATCGATTGTTGAATTCGAGAAGTAGAGTGTCATCCGGCCGAAATCGTTGTTATACGATATGTCTTTGGGAATTACAAAATTCGCATTCATTAAGCCATCTTGAATCGTATGTTGTCCTCGGAACAGAATTTCACCCCGTGTCTTGTACGTAAAAATGCCTGAAAGTGGATCGTTGATTTGAATTGTTCTATCGGCATCATAGACAACAAGCTCAGCATTACCAGAATAACCTCCACCTTGATTGGATTGTGAGTCACGTACCGTTGCAGAGACGGATGCCCGGCTCAACGCCTGAAGCTGCACAACCTGACTGGTCGATACTCGGTTGATGCTGTCAATTGTGGCATAGAGTTTTGGAAAACCAATGCGAAGCGCTGGATCACCTAAAAGGAAAAACTTTCGGTCGTTATCACTGGTGAGAGATTGTTTAGTACTATACCAAGCATCCCCTAATCGAGGCGTCAAGAGTTTGCCTTGAGTGTCCGTTTGAAAAAGATGACGATACAATGTTAAATTTAAAACGTGATTTGGGTCTGCATAGACTGCTCGAGTCGCTGATACTACAGCAATTGCTCCTGCATCTTGCATAGCAACCAACATTTCACTACCACTCTGTTCACTTAATATATCGAAATGCGAATAATTGCATGTTGCAGCGACAAGGAAGAAGTATTTTCCTTTGTTTGTAAGCAGCGGAAAATCAGCTTCGCGGACAAAGACATTTTCATGTGCCCAGACACGTGGATTGCCGTGCCCTGTAAAATTCAGAATCAGCGTCCCTTGATTGATTTGATTTCGGATTGCAATGTTGACATCTGGTTTTCTTCGTCCGGCGGCAGCATAGACTGTTGGATATTCATAGAGATAAATTTTTCTTTTCTCAAACATGGTTGGAACTAATTGTGATATTCCCCTTCCTGCATAATAACCACACTCCGGCGAGCCTTCGACTTGGCATATATGAATAAATCCATCATTCGCAATAGTACCATTAGGATTAAGGCCTTGAAGACCATCATCCGCAACGAAAGTACTTCGAAGTTTCCACGGATCTTGGACAGGACTCGATTCATACTCAATAATCTTATCAACCATCGTATTGGCTTCCTGAGGCGAACGGGCTGTGAGCCTCCCAACGGCAATGTCAATACGTAAGTCATTCGTCAGATTGACAAAATCGTCATCGGTGGCATAGGAGCTAAGGGGGTAGAATGAATTAGGCGTCTCCCAAGGAGGCATCCAGTTTGTTCCCGTTGCAGTAATACGCTTATAGTCGTAATCACCATCGCCAAACAACAAAACATACTTCGGAGGTGATGACCAATTTGTGTAGATGTAGCGAAGGTAATTCCGAACTGCCATAGGAGATTGTAAGCCGCCCCCAAACTCATTGTAAATCTGATTGACATCGACGACAATCGTGCTAAGAAACTGGTCTCCTGGTTGTTCACGGAAATTCTTCAGCCGTCGTGCAGCATCCATAAAATCTGGATGTGTAATGATGACATACTGAACCTCCGTTATATCTCCATGAAGATTCTGATTTGTAACTCGGGTTAACACCCCGGGTGTTTTGAAGCCATTCGGTCCAACGACATAGAACTCTCTGACAGAACCTGCATTTAATGCAACCTTAAAACTACACGAGTCTGCAGAGAGACGGACATTGACAATCCTGAATACACTATCAAATCGTGTCACATCAAAGACGAGCACTCCCCCACCAGTAAATCCGGTTACATTATATTCCACAATAGCAGTCGTATCATCAGAATGAAAGCTGAAGACATCGCTTTGTGCTACGAGATGTTGTCTATAAAAAATCTCATACCAATCGATATAACCGTTGCCGGTTGAATTTGTCGAATTGAATGCAAAGCGTAAATGGCTTTGACCATCATTAAAAGTTGGAATCTGAGAAATCTGCAATTCCCGCGGAGAAGTCTCTGCAAACTGAAGCGTATAATCTCCAACATTGACTCCTGGAATAGATGGAGTGGTTAAGAGACGCTGTGAATGTTCGTAGATGTCAAACGTCGAAAACCCCCGTGAGCGAGCACCAACGTGAAATTTATAACGGATTGGCTGAGTGACATCCAATCCCGGTAGGGGATGCACGTAAGTTATTTGATCCCCCACATTAAACACTTGCCCCAGCCACTCTTGGCCCGAGGAAAGAATATTAACCTTATCATCCTCACGAAAGAGCTTGCCTTGCACCGTCGATGGTTGAAAGAACACATTATCTGAGAGCGAAGAAACTTCAGCCATCATCTTGCTCGGTGCTGTTCCGTACGTCAGCCAGTACACATTTGTCTCCGTAAAATGATTGATGTAGTGGCTAAACGTTTTGTTACTTGGGTTATATTTCCATCCACGAGTCCCTTTGCCATAAAAAATGATGTAATCGCTGGCATCGAGCTGCCGTGCATTTCCCTCATCATGGACGTAGACTGCGTTTGCCAGAAGATCATCGATATATGGAGCATTGACATCGGAGGGTGTTTCAAATCCTCCATTACCATAGATCTGAATAGTGTGCGGATCTGTTGAAGAAGGAATTCCAGCATTCAACAATGTTTGCCCGGTGAGTTTGTAGATTCCATCCTCACTCACGGTCAAACGGAACCAAGGTCCACTACTAAGAACACTATTGCGCAAAGCTTTCTGCTTGGACACTGCAACAGGAATTTGACTTACCTCGAATGCTTCTTTATTTAACGATAAACCAACTATTGATCGATCTGGCTGTACGGTCGGTGTTTCTCTCTCACCAAATCTCACTCTCACAACAATACGAGTATACTTCCGCAGTGTGCGGAGAGCAGGATCATATTGCAAAGGATATAAGCGAAGTTCCCCAAGAAAGACTCCTCTTGCTTCCCCAATATTTGCAAGAGCAGCTATGTTTTGCGGAAGAAAGCCTGCGTGCCCGTAATGTGTTGCATCAGGACTGTACTCCAGGACAGGACCCAACTCCCCACCTCGAAGCATCGGCACAGGGACAAGCATGATGTTAGGAATATCTTCATAATCGACGGTGGTGACCTCGACACTGTTGTTACTAGTCCCAGGAAAGTTTAAGAGGAGAGAACGCAAAAAGATTTCCGGCGAACCTTGCGGTTGATTTTCCTCTTGTCGACCACCTTCAAAATAATACCGAGTGAATTCATTCCCCTGTGAAATCACTTGCTGGGGGTTCTGATACACAGGATAGTATTCAAGAATAAGTTCTTGCGCAGTAGATAGGCGAACCTTCACATCTACAGGCTGTTCTTCTGATCCAAAGACTTGGAGCAATCCACAACTGATAGTAAGTACTATCAAGAGCAGAAGGATATTATGTTGGGGTGCGGTATGCACGAGTTTCTTTTAGAAAATAAAAAACCGAATGTCGGAACCCTGACATTCGGTCTAAACTTTTGTTTACACGAACTAAGCTTTGCCAAAGGTTACCAACAGCGTTCAACAATGCCTTCAATTCCCCACTAAACGGGGGTTGTCGAGCATCTATAAACCTTTAACAAAAACTTATGGTAAAAATCTCCTAATGGAACACTAACAGTTATTTCTGATGTAAATAT
>JACQVI010000220.1 GCA_016209795.1 Ignavibacteriota bacterium | reverse complement strand
GTTTACAATCTTCAAAATAAAACATCATTTCAATGGTTACTTCCTGGTCATCCAAACCTCTCTTAAGAATCGTCCTCGAAGAATTCAGTAGAGAATATTCCAGTGATTTATAAATGAAAACATACATCCAAGGAATACAATACAAATACGACATTATCACAGTCTTAAAGCGGGGCAAATGCTACTTCACAATCAAGGCAATTCACAAACTTAGCAATCGATCGTCAACAATAAACACTGTCAATCCCATTCTCTCCGAGTTTGATATTCCAGTGTACGATAAAAGAGTTGCTGAGTCCACGTGGGAAGTAAGCAAGAAAAGATCAGCGTCCTTGGTGAAGTTGGCCAAAGAGCTACTCTCAGACCGAGAATATCTAAAATATCTTGAAAAAATCTTAGATGAGGACAGGGAACAAAGTGAGTGGGAAAATCTAGAGAATCTATCCTAATAAAGGTTGCAGAAATAACGTTCTTATTTTCTTGATGAACAGCAGAACGCCAAAACTACAAAATGAAATCGTTGGCGAGTTTCTTAAACGATAACAACAATACGGCACATATCATCATCACGAGGAGGCTTATCATGAAGAAAGCAGCATTCAATTCAATCGGTCTGATCTCGACACTCTTCTTGGGTTTTGTGATCATAGGCTTTGCCTCCTGCTCCAATGGCAACAGGACGACGTTGCAGGCGAAAATAGATTCGCTGCAAACTGAATTGAAAAAATTTGCCGATGAACAAACAACGATAGAAACATATCTTACACGGTTCGACTCTTTGGACTTTGACGTGTTCAGCAATCAACAATGGGACCTGCTCAGTGTCAGTCATGCCGATGATATTGTCGTCAACTGGCCCGATGGGCATTCAACCAAAGGTATCGCAAAACACATTGAAGACCTCAAAGCGATGTTTGTGTTCGCACCGGATACAAGGGTAGAATCGCACCCGATCAAATTTGGTTCTGGCGACTGGACCTGTGTCACGGGCATCTTCGCCGGCACCTTTACGAAACCCATGCCCATCGGAGGCGGGAAAACGATTCCGCCGACAGGCAAGGCATTTAGACTCCCTATGTGCACCGTTGCTCACTGGAAAGATGGCAAAATGATAGAAGAATCGTTGTTCTGGGACAACCAAGTTTTCATGCGGCAAATAGGCTTGGCTAAATGAACGCACAAATTTTTTTCATCATCACGCATGCAACATCCGCTACCAACGCGGATTACACGTTCAATCATTCCATCTTGAATTAACTACAATTCAGTCCCTCTAAAGCAAATCACCTCATGATAAAGCCATGATCCCTCCTCAATCTCCACCTCACGGACGGGGGGAACAGGTAACCCAAAGCAACTCAGGTGAGCTCCGCCGAGACCTGACCCTCCTCGATTCTACGATGATCAACATCGGGAGTATGATCGGTTCGGGAATTTTTCTCGTCCCGGCAACAATTGCGCTTTACCTTCAATCGTCATGGTTAGTCATTCTTGTTTGGATCATTGGTGGAATTGTGAGTCTCTTCGGTGCTCTCTCCGTCGCAGAGTTAGGCGCAATGTATCCAAAAGCCGGTGGACAGTATGTGTACCTGCGAGAAGCGTTCGGTCAGCTCTGGGGATTTTTGTATGGATGGACTGGCTTTATGGTCATTATCAGTGCATCCATCTCTGCGGTTGCTGTCGGCTTTGCAACGTATCTCGGATATTTCGTGCCACTTTCTGCTATCGAGATTAAGCTCGTTGCCATCGCTTCTATCGTCTTCCTCACTGTTATCAACTGCTTTGGAGTCAAGGTAGGTGCAATTGTCCAAAACAGTTTCACCTTTTTGAAAATGGGAGCTCTCGGTGCGCTTACTATCCTGGGCTTTGTTCTGACCCCGACAAGTTCGGGGTCCGTTTCCAACCTCGCTTCCGTTTGTCACCCCATATCGTTATCAAACATCGCCGGTCCCATTGGGCTTGCATTGGTCTCAGTGCTCTGGTCGTACGATGGATGGATTGAGATTACATACGTTGCAGGAGAAGTGCGTGACCCTCAGCGCAACCTTCCTCGCTCGCTGATCTTTTCAACGCTCTTCATCATCGCGATGTATGTGTCGATCAATCTTGCGTACATGCACGTTCTTCCGCTCGACACAATTTCCAAGTCCGAACTGGTCGCTTCTGATGCAGCCACAGTGATCTTAGGCTCGACCGGCGCCGCTGCTGTTGCACTTGCAGTCATGATCTCGACATTTGGCTGCAGCAATGGATTCGTTCTCACAGGAGCAAGAATCTACTATGCGATGGCAAAAGAACGTCTGTTCTTTACATCGTTTGAGAAAGTCCATCCAACATTCCATACACCGCTTCCTTCCCTCGTTGGCCAAGGAACTTGGGCAAGCCTTTTGGTACTGACCGGAACGTTCGATCAGCTCTATACGTATGTGATTTTTGCTTCGTGGATTTTCTATGGGATGTCGGCGGGTGCCGTGTTCATCTTGCGAAAAAAGTATCCAGGCATTGAGCGACCGTATAAAACGTGGGGCTACCCGTTTACGCCAATTGTTTTCATTTTGTTTTCGTTGTATCTTGTACTCAACACTCTGATAGAGGATCCTAGAGATTCAATTATTGGCTTGGGGATTATCCTCCTCGGTCTTCCAGCATTTTTTTATTGGACTAGAAAGATGAAATGAAGATTATCGCTAGAGTTCATCTTATCGTTGGAATCATAACGATAGCCGTGTTTCTTTTCACCGGTATGTATATGCGCACGCACTTCCCAGAGATTTATCAAACCAACGAAAGCATCCGCTACCTGTATCGTGCAAATCACATCTATCTCTTGTTTTCAGGGCTGCTCAACGTAGCTCTTGGATTATACTTTGCACTACATCAGGTGGGATGGAGAAAACGACTCCAAAGTATTGGATCATTACTCTTCCTCATCGCACCAGTGTTGCTTACGTGGGCTTTTTTCACGGAACCTATACAGGCATCTCCCATGAGACCATTGACAGCGCTTGGAGTGTTTGCTTCAGTGATCGGAATTCTCCTGCATCTTATTCCTCATTCCGTGAGGCAAAAGCTTTGAGAATGACACAGATCGAATTCTCGTAGTTGGAAAGGATCGAACAATAATATATGGCGTCCGTTTTCACTCATGCCTTTGTCGCAAGTGTTGCAGGGAAGGCTTGGTCCGGGAAAAAAATGACAGCACGGTTTTGGCTTCTCTCAGTGTTCTGTTCTGCCCTGCCCGACGGCGATGCAATTTTTCATTACTTCAGGGTCGAGTATGGTTCATTCCTTGGGCATCGTGGGATTACACATTCACTCCCTTTTGCTTTGTTCGTTAGCCTCACTGTTGTTCTCAGTGCTTTCCGAGAAATTCCCCGTGGATCAAAGCAGTGGTGGTCGATGGTCTTGTATTTCTTTGTTGTCACCGCATCACATCCTGTGCTCGACGCGATGACGAATGGAGGTTTAGGTATTCCGTTCTTCCTCCCATTCGATGATACACGCATGTTCTTTCCTTGGAGACCAATCCGTTCCTCACCTATTGGCATCAGATCGTTTTTTACGATGCGCGGCGTCGAGGTGATGAGTACTGAAATTATCTATGTCTGGATTCCTGTTGCTCTGGTCGCCTTCATGGTACTGTGGTTTCGGAAGATCACTTCTTCACGCTCATAAAGAGGAAACCTCGAAAGTTTTCCATACATTTAAGAAAGTAAGGACCGTTCCAACCTTTTTAACCTAGCTGGCATCCAATCAATGAGAAAGGTTAAAACTATCAACGCGTGCACCTGTGGAGCTTATCTTGGAAGAACATAAGGCAATCACTGAAACAGATCTTGTCACGCGAGCGCAGAATGGCGATACGACAGCTTTCGAGCAGTTGTACCGTCAGAATGTGGATCGCATTTATGCCTTGTGCTTAAGAATCACTGCTAACATCTCACGTGCGGAGGAATTGACACAACAAGCGTTCGTCCGGGCATGGGAAAAGCTCTACAGCTTTCGAAGAGAAAGTGCGTTTGCTTCATGGCTCCATCGCATCGCTGTGAATGTGGTCTTGGTGGATTATCGAACAAATCAACGACGAATGGCACGAATCGAGTATAGCGACGATCTCGAGAGCTACACTGATAATTCTGATCCGCCGGAAGTCATAGCGGATCTCGAGCAAGCGATTGCACTTCTTCCACTGAAGGCGCGAACAATCCTCGTCTTGCACGACATCGAGGGATACCAGCACGAAGAAATCGCTATCATGCTGGACATCTCGCCCGGAACTTCTAAGTCCCAGCTTCACAGGGCACATAAACTTTTGAGAGAAAGGTTGGAACAATGAACGAGTCAAAAATGATCCCTTTGGGAAAAGAGTATCACAATCAACTTGATGATTATATCCTCGGCATGCTCACGCCTGCCGAGCGGATCGAGTTTGAACGACACCTTGAAAGCTGTCCATCGTGTCAGCAGAAATTAGAAAAATTCAATCAACTCCATGCTAAGATCGCAAATCTACCGAAGGGCATTCAGCCTGCACGAGATCTCTGGCGAGACATTGAGATAAAACTAACAGAAGATACACAAGCGTCTCCTGGGAGCGAATCAGAACAACAGCAAAGCAAAGCTCTGCCTTACGAGCCTCATGTCTCACACCGTCTGCCTAAGTTGTTTGTCCTCGCGCCACGTTGGTATCTTCGTGCTGCTGCAACGATTCTCATTCTCGTCGCAGCCGGTGCAATCTGGTTTGCGTTGAAGAACTGGAAACCAGAGCAAAAAGAAGTTCAAGTAAGTCAGCCCTCTGCCAAACAACAGGAAATTGCTGTAGAGACAAAAAAACCTCAGGATATTGATGCATCCACAACCAGTCCACGTGAACAAAAAATCACTCCAGAGACAGCGTCGAAACAAACCGAACAGGAAGAATCAATAGCGACTGAAGGCACCACAGTTACTTCCAAAGGTTCATCTCTTCATCAAGAACCTGTAATTGCAGCAAGTGAAGATGTTCTTCTCCGTCGTATACAAACATCATTTGTCAAATACAGCAAGCATCTTCCGAGCGATCGAGTGTATCTCCACTTCGATAAACCGTTCTATAAACCTGGAGAAACAATCTGGTTTCGGGCGTACGTTCGCAGCGATGACTTGAAAGCTTCACAACACAGCGACATCCTCCACGTTGAATTTATTAATCCCAAGGGAAGCATTACTCAACAACTAACACTCGTTGCCAAAGATGGTGTCGCAAGCGGTGATATTGATCTCAGCAGCGATGTTCCGGGTGGCATCTATAAGGTCAAGGCATATACGCAGTGGCAGAAAAATTTTGAGGATCCATTCTTCTTTGAGAAGGAAATCCAGGTTCAAAGTGTAGTACTGCCGCGCCTGAAGATGAAACTCGACTTCGAGCGTAAGGCATTTGGTCCTGGTGACAACGTCACTGCAAAGTTTGAGGCACGTACACTGGAGAATAGCATTCTTGCCAATGTCGATTTCAAGTATGTGGTCAAGATCGCTGGAACGACATTCATGGAACAGATCGAAAAGACCGACCGCACCGGCACAGCCTACGTGAGTTTTGATCTTCCCAACGATCTTTCTTCAACGGATGGACTGCTCGGCATATTGGTTCAACACGAGGGACAGATCGAGTCGATTTCCCGTTCGATCCCTATCGTGCTCAACAGAATCCAGTTCACGATGTACCCGGAAGGCGGCGACCTCGTCAATGGACTTACAAGCG
Organism: Ignavibacteriota bacterium; assembly: GCA_016209795.1. Taxonomy (GTDB): domain Bacteria; phylum Bacteroidota; class Ignavibacteria; order UBA10030; family SZUA-254; genus JACQVI01. Next base: position 9,766 of record JACQVI010000220.1, on the reverse strand, counting down.
ATGTTGCGTTTGAAGCACTAAACGAGTTCAACAAGCCAGCAGATGTCGAAGGGGTTGTGCTCGATGATCAGAACCGTGAGATAACAACGTTCATCAGTTACCATCAAGGCATGGGAGCGTTTACCTTTACACCTGAAGCACACAGAAGTTACCATGTGAACATTACGAAACCTATAGGTGTTGCTGAATCCTTCAGTCTCCCCAAAGTACTTCCTCAAGGATATACACTTGGCGTCCAACGCACTTCAACAGGGAAGATCAACGTTATTGTTGGATCAATGAAGAATGAAGAACTGTATCTAACTGCACAGATGAGGGGGAAGCTCTATTTTACTAAGCGATTCACTGTACATGTTGGCACAACGATAATACCCTTTCTGACCGCCGATCTACCGGCGGGTGTTGTTCAGGTAACGTTGTTCGATAGCGAAGGGATTGAGCAAGCAGAACGATTGGTCTTCGTCAACAAACCCAAACAGCTCACGGTTGATGTAACAACTGATAAGGAACGATATCTCCCGCGAGAAAAAGTAACATTGACAATCAAAGCAACGGATGAGCGAGGTAAGCCAGCTTCAGGAAATCTTTCACTCGCAGTTGTAGATGACAAGCTCATCTCGTTTGCGGACGATAAGTCGGGGCATATCCTGTCAAAGCTGCTTCTCGAAGCGGATCTGAAAGGGAAAGTTGAAGAACCGAATTTCTATTTTGATCCGAAGGAACCGAAAGCAGACAAGGCACTCGATTACCTGATGATGACACGCGGCTGGAGACGCTTCACATGGAAACAAATTCTTGCAGACCAACTTCCAGAGATCAAGTACCAGCCAGAGCGTGCTGTGATTGCAGGAACGATTGTCGATGCAAGCACAGGGGAACCGATTCAAGGTGCTGCCGTCTCAATAGAAACTCCCCCCGCAACTACCGATTCAGATGGTAAGTTTCTCCTCAGATACCCTGATCTTAGTGCGTCCGTGGTCGTTACAGTATCAAAACGGGGATACGAGACTTTCCAGACAACCGTAAGCGAATACACCGAAAACTTGCACTGCAAACTATGGAAAGTTGGTAGTAAAACTACGGTTGTAGGGGGATTCGAAGTAAAGTATATCAAAGAACCAACCAATGATGTAAAGAAAGATCAGCGTGTTGGCAATACGGGAATGATCATAGGGAATGTCGTCGATGCTAAAATCGGTGAGCCACTTGTTGCTGTGAACATCCTCATGATAGGAACGAATCGCGGTGCTGTAACGGATGTCAATGGAAAATATTCGATCATAGGTGTTCCAATTGGAAGATATACTGTGCGAGCCAGTCAAGTTGGTTATGAGCCTGTTGAAGCCATGAACGTAGAGATCAGAGCTGGTGAGACAACCCTTCTCGATTTGAGACTTGCCTCCACTGAAGTTCACATTGCGGGTGTCACTGTCACAGCTGAACATGGTATAGTTAATGCCTTGAGAACGTCTTCGACACAAACTATCGTGAGCGCACAGAAGATTGAAAGTATTCCAAATGTGAAAATTGCTGAGGATGCATTGAAACTCCAAGGTGCTTTTGGAGATGTCAAGGAGTTTAAAGGGGTGGAATCAGCCGTACACGCTGGAGCAGTCGGGCAAGGGAATAACCTTTTCCTGCGTGGTGGAAGAGCCGATGAAGTGAAATATCTTGCCGATGGAGTTCCAACGAATAATATACGTGGCGAAGGTGGCATAATAGAAGAAAGACTCAAGGAGGATAGAAGCTTGCGCAAAGTTAAAAAGGCAAGGAGACGAGGGCTTGAATTAGCACCGTTGCCACCAGCGAAGCAACAAAAACACTACTATCGCGCAAGAGCATTTCCTGCACCGATCTACTCGCCAGAAGAAGTGCTTTCTGTTCGTACCGATTTCCGCTCCACGATTTTCTGGAAAGGCGATATTGTCCTTGATCATACAGGAAAAACTGCAGTCACATTCTATAACTCAGACGAAATCACATCCTTCCGAGCGACGATAGAGGGAATCAACAAGAATGGACTTGTGGGTAGAGTGGAGAAAACATACTATACGCAACTCCCCTTCAGCATGGCAGCGAAAGTTCCCGTTGAAGTTTCCATGAGCGATCGGGTTTCTGTTCCTCTCACATTGAAAAACAATACCGAGCGAGAGCTTACCGGCGGAGTAAACATCAAACCACCGATGGGCTGGAAGCCGTTGAGCACGACGAATTTCACTCAAACGCTTGCTGCTGGAAGCACAAAGACGCTCTTCATCCCGTTTGAAATCCAGAACGATGTCGGTAAAGACGTGTTGGAAATAGTGTTCGAGAGCCAGGGACTGCGAGATGGTTTCTCTCAGGAAGTTTTCGTGTGTGAAAAAGGATTTCCTCAAGCCGTTTCATTCTCTGGTAGTGAGAAAGAGCGCTCGTATAATGTCACGCTCAATCAACCAATCGCAGGAACAATTCAAGCAAAGCTTACGCTGTATCCGTCAGTAGCGAGTAATTTGCTTGCCGGTGTCGAGGCGATGTTTCGAGAACCCAACGGCTGCTTTGAACAAACGTCTTCGATCAACTATCCAAACGTCATTGCACTCCGCTATCTGCGCGAATACGGTCTAAAGGATGCTGCACTGATGTCGCGTGCTGAGAAGTTACTTGATCAAGGCTATCAGAAACTGATCACATTTGCGACCAAGGAAGAAGGATATGAATGGTTTGGCGGTACACCACCACATGAGGCATTAACTGCCTATGCCTTGATGCAATTTAAGGATATGGAACCAGTATACGCAAGTATTGACAAAACAATGGTCGACAGAACTACCGCGTGGCTCCTTAGCCGCAGAGATGGTGAAGGAGGATTCTTGCGCGATCCAAAGGCACTTGATTCGTTTGGTCGTGCAAGTCAGGAAATCACCAATGCCTACATTGTCTATGCCTTAGCTGAAGCAGGATACACCGATATCGAGACCGAACTGAGCAGTGCGTACGAGAATGCACTGAAAAGTCAAGATCCATATCAGCTTGCACTCGTTGCAAATGCACTCTATAGTGTGAACTATAAGGTGCGTTCCGATAAAGTCATGAGTGAATTGTTGAAAACGCAACACGAAGATGGTAGCTGGACAGGAAAAACCCATTCGATCACTCGATCATCAGGAATGAGCTTGAAGGTGGAAACAACTGCACTCGCAGTTTTAGCAATGCTGAAAGCTGAAAATCGGGATCCGGGTGTGCTGCAGAAAGGAATAAAGTTTCTCCTTGCCTCGCGTTCAGGGTATGGTGGATTTGGCTCTACACAGGGGACGATTCTTGCATTGAAAGCACTGACAGAATATACTCGATATTCAAAACAAATTGCCGAATCGGGCACTGTGAGCGTTCGCGTGAATGAGAAGACAGTTTCAACCAGATCGTATGCTGCTGGTGAACGCGATCCGATTGTGCTCGGGTCGTTAGAACAATTTTTCGACGCAGGAGAGCAACGTATTACGATGAATTTGGCTGGTGCAAAGCATGCACTGCCGCACTCGCTGCTCATCACATGGAACACAATGCTACCAGCTTCATCTGACTCTGCGAAAGTATCTCTCGATACAAAATTATTGCAATCAACTGTACGGATGGGTGAAACAGTCAGGCTCACAACAACGCTTGTCAATCGAGCAGAGGAAGACATTCCGATGACAGTAGCAGTTGTTGGCATCCCCGGAGGCTTGAGTCCCCAACCCTGGCAGTTAAAAGAACTTCAAGAAAAAGGGGTTGTAGATTTTTATGAGATCATCGGCAGGTACATTGCATTTTACTACCGACAGATGAGATCGAATGAGACACATGTGATCAACCTCGATCTCAAAGCCGAGATTCCCGGAGCGTATGAATCCCCCGCTTCATCCGCCTACCTTTACTACACAAATGAGTACAAATCATGGAGCAGTGCAGGAACGATTGAAATTACGCAACCATAGGTGTACCCACCCCAATCCTACGAGAGCCTCTGAGAACCAACTGCTTGCTCTAAGGAAGAGTTTGCACTTTGCAAGTCCATTCCGTACTATTAGTATCTTGTTAGTTTGATAGTTTTAGACATTATTGTTACATTCTCCAATAAAATTTAGGGAGGGGTAGGTCTAAGATCTGCCCTACCATGACGCGAGAATATTGTTATGTCCCGATACGGACCCAATGAACATGACATCTTAATTATAGGCGGTGGTGGTGCTGGACTACGCGCCGCGATTGCTGCAGTCGAGACCAATCCGAAGCTGAGCGTCGCTGTGATCTCAAAGGTGTATCCTATGCGCAGCCATACCGTTTCCGCAGAAGGAGGTGCTGCAGCAGTGATCAAGCCGAACGATAACATTGACCTTCATGCTTATGATACAATCTCAGGAGGCGATTGGCTTTGCGATCAAGATGCTGTAGAAGCGTTTGTGAAAGAAGCGCCGGAGGAAATGCTACAACTTGAGCATTGGGGCTGCCCATGGAGTCGACAGGAAGATGGAAAGATTGCAGTGCGCCCTTTTGGCGGTATGAAGATCGAACGCACGTGGTTCGCTGCCGATAAAACCGGTTTTCACATGCTCCACACGTTGTTCCAAACTACTCTGAAATATGATACCATCCACCGATATGATGAATGGTTCGTGACAAAATTGCTCGTCGATGACGGACGCTGCCAAGGAGCCATTGCACTCGAACTTGCCACTGGAAAAATTGAAGCGATCAGTGCAAAAGCCGTTATCCTCTGCACGGGTGGATGCGGAAGAGTGTTTCCCTTTACCACAAACGCTAACATCAAGAATGGTGATGGGATGGCGCTTGCGTATCGTGCTGGCGTACCGCTCAAAGATATGGAGTTCGTGCAGTACCATCCCACAGGACTGCCGTTTACTGGAATCCTCATCACCGAAGCCGCACGTGCTGAGGGTGGCTACTTGCTCAATAAAGATGGTTATCGTTACTTGCAAGATTACGATCTTGGCAAGCCCGAGCCTAAACCTGTGTTGCGTTCGATGGAGCTTGGTCCTCGCGATCGCCTCTCTCAAGCATTCGTCAAAGAAATGGAAAAGGGACGGACGCTTGTTGGTCCTTATGGACATTATGTGCATTTGGATCTTCGTCATTTAGGGAAAGAAGTTATCAATACGAAACTTCCTTTTGTTCGAGAACTCTGTTTGAAGTACGAGAACATTGACCCGGTTAAAGAGATGATTCCTGTTCGGCCCGTGGTGCATTACATGATGGGCGGGATTCATACCGACATTCATGGTGCGACACCTCTTCCCGGTTTGTATGCGGCTGGTGAGGTTGCATGTGTCAGCATCAATGGCGCTAATCGGCTTGGTTCAAACTCTCTCACCGAGTGCTTGGTCTTTGGTGCAAGAGCAGGTAAAGCCGCAGCACAATTTGCTTCAGGTCAGAATGATCCCAGTCCTGCCGTTGCGCTACTTGTGTTGGATGAGGAGAGACGGATCGAGAATCAATTTTTTGGAAATGGAAAAAGAAACGAGCATATTGCTTTACTCAGAAGTGAGATGCACAAAGCGATGGAAGAAAGTGCCGGCATCTATCGCAATGAAGCTTCCTTGAAAAAGTCAGCAGATGTCATTCGAAACCTGCAGGAGCGACTGCAAAACATTTCACTCTCTGACCACAGCTTTACCTTCAACACGGAACTCATTGCCGCCATCGAACTTTCGTACATGCTGGACGTCGCCGAGACAATTATTCAATCGGCGTTGAAAAGGACAGAGTCACGTGGCTCTCACCAACGAACGGATTATCAAAAACGAGATGATCAGAAATTCCTTGCTCATAGTTTAGCATATGAGGTTGAACATGATCCACCACGCATTGAGTATCAGCCCGTGGCAATAACCCGCTGGCAGCCGGGAGAACGGGTGTATGGAAGGTGAACTGTTAACATCTAATAGTTGTGCTTTTGGTGCACCATTTTTAAGATGATTAAATGACTGTCGGTGAAAAAAAAGTAGAAAGGTTGCTTCAAGCACTCATAGAGGACCTGATCAATGGAGTCGAACAACGTGAAGCTGGTTATAGAGCGACTGATGATTTAGGTTTACTCCCCTCTGAGCAGAAGTATCTTTTCAAAGCGAAGATAATAGAAAAGAATTCAAAAGGCATGGTTCGTTTTAAGTTTGCAAATATAGAGACACGGAAACAATTTAAGTCATTTGATCTTCTTTTCAAACAGTTGGACTATTTTCTGAAAAATAAAGAAGTGCTTGATGCTGACTTACAGCGGCTTGAAAATGCTTCCAAGCTACTTGAAAACCTAGTCAAAAAGCTTAAAGATTCACAAGAACATTGGCCAAAAGTAATTGCAATAGGATGGTGGAAAATGCTTGAATCCTCAGCTTTGCCATCAGAGGTTGATGAAATTCTTAAAGAAGGCTTCAGTCCCAAAGATTGGGCAATCAAAACAGTACAATCCTCACCACAACTTGGAATAGAAATAGCAAATCGGGTTGGCAAAATAGACAGTTCTGATGAGGCTTTGAGTTTATTTAGCGAACTAGGACTTAGAAACATGGGTGAGGTTTTTATCCCCTTCGATGGAGACAACGGAACTATCCAGAAGATCAAGAAAGTTCTCAAGTGGAATGAATGCGTGGTGATATTGACCCAAGAGACTATTAAAATGCTTGGACTTTTTTGGTTTTCGTTAGTTGTTTTGGAATTTGCTAACCTCCTACCTATGATTGAAGAAAATTCTCCTAGATTCATCGGGATTATTTGGACAAACGTAGGTGCACTTTTTGAAAAGGATCAACTGAAGTTGATCGATGATTTAAAACAGAATTTGGAAATATCACCCCTGCAACAAATGTCTTGGACAACCGACGTTTTTCGAATACCAGAGGCGATATAGAATGACTGCTATCCGTGAACCTTTACCAAGGTGGAGATATCCCGATACCCAAACTTTGAGTAGCGTCTTTCCTTCGGGAAGACCTCCTTTTGCTCCATTTCCCACTGTTACAAATTTAGTAAATGCAAATCTCTGTCCTGTAGCAGTATATCATGACCTACTACATGGTCTTGACAATGCTCTTATGGGTCAATACCCACAGGAGAAGAGAGGCGAACTATTCCAAAAATTCATAGCGCACTTAAAATTTGCAATAAGAAATGGCAGTCTTACCCTGACAGGCTATGATATTCAGACACAACAAGGAAGGATTCGAACTCACTTTTTGAGCTTTGCTCAAAGGGAAGGTTTTTCTCTGAATGAGGCAGGCGATTTATGGAGAGAGTATGTCGAGCCTTACTCTAGACGTAAACTTCAAAATGGAGAATTGATCAATATCTCTCCAAGTGATCAGTTCTTTTTTGAGATTTCAGTAGCTAACGACCATATTCCCTTTGCTCTCGATGCTGGTATTCGTAATTATCCTTTGAGAGGAAGGATTGATGAGATTGACTTTACAAATAGAAGAATAATAGAACGCACCATAAAAGGTGGCTCTACTGATAATACACCGCCTTTGTTAAAAGATTATCAAGTTTGGTTATTGGCAAAACTTCTTTGTTCATTGGAGCTAAATCAAATGCCTTCTTCTTGGAATGGGATTCGCTTTCAAGATTTCAGTCTTTTTGTCGAAACGCCTTTTAATGATTTCCCTATTCCTTTTGACAATTCAGATTTTGTAACGCATACACATTATTCCTATGCGTGGATCAACGACATTAGTCTTTCAGAATCTCCGAGAGTTAATCAAGAGGTATTTGAAAACGCTGCATGCACGCCAGTGAATCCTCACCCTGTCTGTGCTCATCCCTTCATCAACTGTTTTGTTCACAATTATCCGTATCCGCAAAGCCGTCCAGAGATTCGTCAGGCTTTTCAACCATGGTATAGGCTCCTTTTATGGGAACAGAAATGGAAGGGGCACCTTTGGCAGTATCAACTTCTCTTGTTGAGTAGGCAAGAGCTTATAAATCGGGGTTTGATCTTGGAAGCCAGAATGGTTTCTTCTTCAGGAAATCAACTTGAAATTGAAATTATTGGAAGACAAGCAAGTTCACTTCGGGGATATGAATATTGTACTATTATTCCTTATGGTTCGGTTTTCTGTGGATTAAGAATAAATGCGAGACTTATAAGGGTGAGGGGAAACAACGTCTTTATGGAGTATGAGGATAATAGAAATATTATATCTCATGAAGTTCTTCTTCTGCCTTCTGAAATTTCACCTCCTATTATGAAGGAGCCCCTAACATTCCTTGACCGTCAGACACAGTCTGCTCTTTTTAGGCTGCAGCACATTGGCGCTGATAATTTAAATCGTGCTCAGCAAAGGTCGGTAATCCAGTTGCTAGAAGCGATCTTTGGTATAAGACCAATTCAGAGAGAATGAGCATGAGTGAAATATCTCGAAATGTCGAGCTGAGATTTAGTAATCTGAATGAAACTCAGCAAAGCGCGGTTAACGCTATAGTACAAGGATGGCAAGGAAGAAGAGGGGAATTTATTTTACCTATTGTCGAAGGTCCACCAGGAACTGGAAAGACAACGGTGGGGGTAATTGCAAGTAGCCGTTATGCGCTGGAAGGTAGAAGACCACAGATTGCTTATTTGGCGTACACGCATTTCGCCGCTGACAGAGCTCTTGAGGCATTCATCGAATTAGGATTTACGCCAGATCAAGTTTTGCGTGTCATAGACCGCGGGAGAAGGCAACAAAGCCAATTTTATGTTGCATTTAATCAGCCTAGTGATTTGACCCCTAATCAGCATAGACGCTTGCGGAATACTCCCATTCTTATTAGCACAGTGCATGGTTCTAAAAGAATATTTGATGTTCAAACACAATCTCTAATTATCGTCGATGAATTCAGTCAAGTCTCTCCGCCATTATATTTTTCTACAATCTCAAAAGTTCGAAGGTCGGAAAGAAATCTTTCAGGATATATTCTTTTGGGTGATCCGAATCAATTACCCGTCATAACTTCTCAGCCTTTGCTTAGGCCGAATATAGGCATATTTGTGTTCACAAGGAGAAATTATGAACCCCATCAGTTAAATATTCAGTATCGAATGCATGAAAGGATCTGTCGTGTAGTTAATGCACTAAGGGAATCTCTTAACTCTTATCCATTGGAGACTCACGATTCGGCTCGCCAAAGATCACTTGATGTTCTTGGTTACAGGTGGGATGATGCAAGGTGCCCTGCTGAATTTCAGGAAATCTTACGACCGAACAATCCTTGTGTCATCATAAACACAGACAATTTACAAGGAGAGGAAGAAGTAGGTTTTGAGGGTTCAAAGTACTACCCGAATGAAGCTTCCCTAGCGGCTAGGTTAGCTGAAGCTTCGTCAAACTCCTATAAAGACTCAAATAACAATCCCTTGTATCCGACTATTCTTTCACCCTACAGTGCTCAGGTTGGTGCCATCAAAGGATACTTGCAAAATTCCCACCTACAAGAACGTTGCACAACTATATACCAAGCACAAGGTCGGGAATATCCCTGCGTGATCATTTCCTTTGCGCGCAAGAATCCTTCTGGACAAATTGGTTTTTTAGCGGAGCCCGAATTGCGTGCACAAACATATGTGGCTTGCTCTCGTCCTATGGCTAAACTAATCCTTCTTTTTTCCTTTTCAACTTTTCAAGGTTATCGAGACTATGACATCATAAGAGATAGATGCCGTGACCATGTATTGATTATAGATGCAGATCGAAACTGGGTGAACTGAGAGATGATAAAAAATTTCATCATTTTTAGATATTCGGACAAAGTCAAAGGC
>JACQVI010000019.1 GCA_016209795.1 Ignavibacteriota bacterium | reverse complement strand
CAACTATATTGAAGCTAATGAAGCACTGAGCAAGAAAGATTTTATTTTTAGAATTAAAGTTTGCAGGAAAGAAGCGAAAGAAAGTAAATATTGGTTAGGTTTAGTTTACATTGATAACAAAACTGAGCTTGAAAAGGAACGTGAGCAATTGATTCAGGAATCTACAGAATTGATGAATATATTCGGTGCAATTCTAAACAAAAGTAAATGAAAAAGGGCTCATGACTTTGAACATTAATATTTTGGATTTGTTTCGAATTTCGATATTCGAGTTTCGAATTTATACCTTAGTCTGCACAGACTAAACTCAACTAATCACGGAGAAAAAATATGAAAGAATACATCCAAAAGGTCAGTGAAAAGCAGAACTTAACCCGAAATGAAGCTGCGTCAGCAATGCGGATCATTATGGATAATCAAGCAACTGATGTACAGATTGCCGGCTTCTTGATGGCTCTGAAAGTAAAAGGCGAAGATCCCGATGAGCTTCTTGGATTTGCAGAAGTCATGCGAGAAAAATCCATTAAAGTCGACATCGACGATCCCGATGCAATCGATATGTGCGGAACAGGTGGCGATGGATCGGGCACTTTCAACATCTCGACAGTTGCCTCATTTGTTGTTGCTGGGGCTGGTGTGACAGTAGCAAAACACGGCAACCGAGCAATGTCAAGCTCCTGCGGCAGCGCTGATGTTCTCAAAGCACTGGGGGTAAATCTTGAAATTCCGCCAGAAAAAGCAGAGGCTTGCATTAACACGGTTGGAATAGGATTTCTCTTCGCACCCTTGTTCCATCCTGCCATAAAGTATGCAGCGAAGGCTCGCTCGGAGTTAGGTGTGAAAACATGCTTCAATCTTCTCGGTCCAATGACAAATCCAGCAGGCGTTCGACGTCAGCTTGTTGGTACATTCAATCACGATGCTGCACAGAAAATGGCAGAGGTCTTCACACGACTCAATGCGATCAAAGTTTTGCTAGTGCATTCTCATGACGGACTCGATGAAGTTTCTCTATCTGCCCCCACGACAGTCTATGATGTAAACAGTCAATTGTTTAGTGGAAAATATAATGTCGATGCAAAAGCATTTGGACTTACGATAGTAACAAAAGATGCCCTACGTGGCGGCTTAGCAGAGACAAATGCTTCGATAGCCTTAAAGGTTCTCCAGGGAGAAAAAGGTCCACACCGTGATGTTGTTATAGTCAACGCAGCGTTTGGACTTTTGGTTGCAGGAAAAGTTCGGACAGTTCAAGAAGGTGTGAGCATAGCGGCAGAATCAATCGATTCAGGCAAGGCATTAAAAAAATTGAGTGATCTGAAAGCATTTACAACTCATGAATATACTTGAAAAAATTATCGAACATAAGCGAGAAGAGGTTGCCAGACGACGGCAGAAGATAAAAATTTCTGATCTTTCCGATATGGAATCTTTCGAACGAGATCCTTTATCATTGCGAGACGCTCTGCAAAGTCAAAAAGTCTTTGGAATTATTGCAGAAATTAAACGCTCATCACCGTCGGCTGGCATCTTAAGAACAAACTCAAAGCCTGTAGATATTGCACAGGATTACACAGAAAACGGGGCAGCGGCTATTTCCGTGCTCACCGACGAGCCATTTTTCTCTGGTACGCTCGATGATTTGTGCTACGTGAGACAGGTGGCACAGATCCCACTACTCAGAAAGGATTTTATTATCCATGAGTATCAAGCTTTTGAGGCAAAAGCCTACGGAGCCGATGCACTCCTACTCATTGCCGGAATTCTCGAACGAACTCAGCTAAGAGACCTCCACGCAGCGGCAAGCGAATTGGGATTAGAGTGTCTGGTAGAACTGTACGAAGAAAAAGAGGTTGACAAAATTGCTTTCGATGAAATGAAGCTCGTTGGAATTAATAATCGTGACCTGAGAACGTTCGAGGTTGATCTGAATCGCTCCATCACGATGGCACAGCATCTTCCAGATGACATTACACTTGTGAGTGAAAGTGGGATCAGCAGTCCCAATGACCTCCAGAGACTTAAGCAAGTGGGAATTAAAGCAGCGCTTATCGGTGAACATTTCATGAAGGCAGAACAACCAGGAAAAGAATTGAAAAAACTATTAGAAAGTCTTACGAATGAGACCACAAGTTAAAATCTGTGGAATTACAAATTTGGATGATGCGCTCTTCTGCACTCAGGTGGGCGCAAATGCGCTCGGATTTATCTTTTATAAGAAAAGTCCACGGTACATCGAGCCATCTACCGCAGCTAAGATTATCGAGGAACTCCCTGGCTATATCTCCCCTGTCGGTGTTTTCGTGAATGAACAACGAAAAGTCATTGAACAAATTGTGTCAGAAACCGGTATTCGTATCATTCAGCTCAGCGGAGATGAATCACCAGATGATTGTCTAAGATTCAAAACAAGGGTCTGGAAAGCATTTCGTCTCTTCGATCTTGAAGAAGTCAAACAAATAAAACGGTACAAGATCGCCGCGGCAATGTTAGAAGGCGCAAGCGGTACCCTATACGGTGGCTCGGGCATACTGCCAGATTATGCTGTTGCACTTGAAATGAAAGAATACCATCCTGTGATTCTTTCAGGTGGGTTGAAACCAGAGAATGTTACTGAAGCAGTCCGATTGGTAGAACCTTATGCTATCGATGTCAACAGCGGCCTAGAGGCATCTCCCGGAAAAAAAGATCACATAAAAGTCAAATTGTTATTCGAAAAATTAGAACACCTGAAATAATTTAGCAGGATAGAGTATGCTTGTCGTAATGAAGTTAGACGCACCACGTGCTGACGTGGAGCGAGTGAAAGAAAAGATCAAGAAGCTGGGATACACTCCACATGAAATTCCAGGACAGGAACGACTTGCTATCGGTATCACTGGCAACAGAGAAAAACTCGAGCCTGAACTGTTTCTGAATTTTCCGGGTGTCCTTGACGCAATCCCCGTAACGAAGCCTTTTAAGCTCGTAAGTCGAGACTTTAAACCTGACAATAGCGTCATCACTGTCAATGGAGAACCAGTAGGCGACAGAGAATTGACCATTATCGCCGGACCATGCTCAGTTGAAGGCAGACAGCAAATCATGGATATTGCATTCACACTCAAGGAAATAGGTGTAAAATTTCTCCGTGGCGGAGCGTACAAACCGCGCACCTCACCCTACTCGTTTCAGGGATACAAAACTGAGGCACTCGTGTATCTCAAGGAAGTTCGAGATGTAACAGGACTGAGAATAGTAACCGAAGTCAAAGACACCGAAACGCTTCCCATGGTAGCAGAGTGTGCGGACGTCCTGCAAGTTGGTGCGAGAAATATGCAGAATTATTCATTGCTTGAAGCAGTTGGTGCACAGCGCAAACCAGTCCTTCTGAAACGTGGCATGGCAGCAACCATTGAAGAATGGTTGATGGCAGCAGAGTACATTCTAAATGGAGGAAATTATAACGTTATCTTGTGTGAGCGGGGCATCCGAACATTCGAGCCATCGACACGCAATACGCTTGATCTGAATGCCGTTCCGATTATTAAAAAACTATCCCACCTTCCTATTATCGTCGATCCGAGTCACGGCATCGGTGTGTGGGACGGTGTTGTAGCGATGTCGTTAGCTGCGATTGCGGCTGGAGCCGATGGGCTCATCATTGAAGTGCATCAAGACCCAGCGATGGCACTTTCCGATGGTTACCAATCCTTGAAGCCGTCAAAGTTCAAATTGCTGTTGGATAAATTAGAGCAGCTTGCACCGATCATGAATCGAACCTTCACAAGAAACACCGTTAACGCTGAGATAGTTCAATGAAAATTATTTCTAAATATCCCCTCTCCCTTTAGGAGAGCCTGCCTGCCGGCAGGCAGGGGCTGGGGTGAAGTCTAGATAAACATGGCAGTAGATTTATGAACTTTAAGATTAACACGTTACCCGACGATCAAGGCCACTTTGGCAAATACGGCGGACGCTTTGTTCCTGAAACGCTCATGCCCGCTTTGAATGACCTCGAACACGCATACATGAAACTCAAACATGATTCAACCTTTCAACGTGAATTACAAGAATTACTTCGAGATTATGCAGGACGACCAACACCGCTTTACTTCGCCAAGCGTCTGTCGGAAAAATATGATAAAGCAAAAATTTACCTCAAGCGAGAAGATCTCTGCCATACCGGTGCACACAAAATTAATAACACAATCGGACAGATTTTGCTTGCAAAACACTTGGGCAAAACCCGCATCATTGCTGAGACTGGTGCTGGACAGCATGGCGTTGCCACAGCGACTGTCGCTGCAAAGATGGGACTCAAGTGCATCGTGTACATGGGCACAGAAGATATGGAGCGACAGGCAATCAACGTGAAACGCATGGAATTACTCGGCGCTGAAGTCAGACCTGTGAACGCTGGAACGGGAACATTGAAGGACGCCATCAATGAGGCGCTGCGGGATTGGGTGACAAATGTGCACGATACATTTTACGTCATTGGCTCTGTGGTTGGTCCTCATCCCTACCCGATGATTGTGCGAGATTTTCAGTCTGTGATCGGAAAAGAAACCCGCCAACAAATCCTTGAGCGAGAAAAACGCTTGCCAAACTATCTCGTTGCCTGCGTTGGCGGTGGAAGCAATTCGCTCGGTCTCTTTTACGAGTTTCTCAACGATGATGTGAAGATGATCGGCGTTGAAGCCGCAGGATTTGGGATTTCGACTGGCAAACACGCTGCAACACTTTCGGCAGGATCACCCGGTGTCCTCCATGGCTCGTACAGTTACGTTCTCCAGGACGACGATGGACAGATTACACCAGCACATTCTGTTTCTGCTGGACTCGATTATCCCGGCGTTGGTCCTGAGCACAGCTATTTGAAGGACACTGGCCGTGTGCAATATGTCTCAGTCACCGACGACGAAGCTCTCAACGCTGGACTTGAGCTAACTCGCATTGAGGGTATTCTACCAGCGCTCGAATCCGCTCACGCCCTTGCGTACCTTAAGCAATTGATGCCGAAGACACCAAACGATGAGATCGTGGTTGTGAATCTTTCAGGGCGGGGGGAGAAGGATCTGACGACGATAATGAAAAGTGTTGACAAACATTAAATAAATGGAGGCAAAATTTCCATGAAAAATTCAAAGTTATTTATAAGGGTCTTGTTAGTTTCAATATTATTTTTTGTAAGTCAGTATTGTCTTGCACAGAATAGGATGAAAGCAATTGTAACGGATAATGACTCCTCTCACACTATTGTTATTCCAGAGTTACATCTAAAAATAATTTGTCCAAGAGATAGCATCGAGGGTTATTATATTGACTGCTCCGACGATACCAGCATTATTCAAGGCAACATTGCATCATGTAAAGTAACGGCTACAT
>JACQVI010000224.1 GCA_016209795.1 Ignavibacteriota bacterium | reverse complement strand
CTTTAAAGAGAATATTTCCACATTGGAATTCATTCGTTCTGGGAAGGAGCTTTACGAAGAAGGACTCTATGTGGAATTACAAGCGTATCAGCACCAATTGTTTATTGATTTTCAGGAAGTGTATGATGCAAAGGGAGACTACAAACGACTTTCGGAAAATCTACATGGACGTGGAGTGCCAAGCATGCAGCAAGCGCTCGACGAACTGCAACTGCTTCCAGTTCATGAAGCTTTCCAACAACTCTTGAGCCGAGATACGCTGGCTACACTTGAAGAATATTGGTTTTCAAAGAAGAATGTGTCGTTTGACGTGATATCCGATAATTATGCTAAGTTGCTGAGGCAGGTGCAACACCATCTTGGTTCTCACATCCATGAAGTTGTGATTGTGGAAGAGATGTTGAAGGATGTTCGTGCGATGAGGATGTTAACGGATGTTTTTTCAGTTGTGGACAAACACGATCAAAGGGTTGATAAACCGGGGGAATTGTTTTTCTCTGATCTTGATTCAAGCAGGCATCACGATGCGTTGGTGGTCTTTGCATGGATATCGTTACGGAATTTGGGCAAGTTAATCCCGGACAGTAGAATACAACACAGTGACATGGTATTTGACATTTTGCATCTCAATGAGGTATTCGATCAGCTCATGGAAGGTCATGGATATGATAACAACCAGAGAGAAACAACACTTCCACTACTCAAGGCTCTTCTATTTTGCCATAAACCTCCCATGGCATCTGAGGGGGGATGGTATCAAGATTCATTACTGAAATTGTTCAACGACCAGAATGGACGTGAATTCCTGCTCATAAATTCTTATAATGGTATATGGTATTACAACAAAGAGCGCTTTGAGCTTCTGGTCCGTTGGTTGTTCATTGTTTCTCTTCTACAGGACATAGAAACGAGCGGTAACACACAGCGTGAGCTTGAGGAAGTAGTCAAAGCCAGCTATCGCCGTTTCAAAGAATTACTGATGGTAGGGGAGAAAACTCATTACAGGGTGGAACAATTAACAGAAATACTTGTTCACTATGCGAATAAGTCTGACGTAAGGATTCTCTAATTCTCTTAATAGACAACCTCGCAAACTTTAGTTTATGATATGCACGACGTAGCAGCAATAATATTGGGCGGCGGGCGGGGGAGTCGTCTATATCCACTTACTAAATACCGTGCAAAGCCAGCCTTACCCTTGGCAGGCAAATATCGTCTGATCGATATTCCGATGAGCCATTGCATCAACTCGGATGTCCTGAAAATTTATATACTTACCCAATTCAACTCAGCTTCATTGAATAATCATATTGCAAACACGTATCATTTTTCTCCGTTCTTTAAGGGTTTCGTCCAGGTACTTGCCGCGCAGCAGACCCCGGCAACTCCTGATTGGTTTCAGGGAACTGCGGACGCAGTGCGAAAAATCCTATGGGTGATCGCGCCGGTGAAAGTGAACGATTATCTTGTGCTGGCAGGAGATCATTTGTACCGTATGGATTATCGGAAATTCATTGGACATCACAGGAAAACCAATGCTGATGTAACTATTTCTGCAATACCAGTTAATGAGTCAAAAGCAACAAACTTTGGCTTGGTGAAGATCGATAGGAATGGACGTGTCATTGATTTCAAAGAAAAGCCAAAAGGAGATGCCTTGCGTATTATGGAGGTGGATGTTCAGACTTCCGGTGGGACATCCAATACTACAACGAATACACCCTATCTTGCTTCAATGGGTATTTATGTTTTTAGAAGTAAGATTCTGCACGATCTTCTTGCGCGAAATCTGTCACATACAGACTTTGGTCAAGACATCATTCCCTCTGCTATCCCTGACTACAATGTACAAACATATCTTTTTACAAGCTACTGGGAAGATATCGGGACTATTGAAACGTTTTACCGGGCAAATTTAGATTTGGTGAAACAGCCGAAGCCGCTGTTCAGCTTCTTCGATGCTGAATTCCCCATCTATACACATCACCGATCCTTGCCCCCAAGCAAAATTCTGAACAGTCATGTTGAAGAATCGATGATTTGCGATGGCTGCATTGTCAAGAGTTCAAGCATGAGAAATTCGATTATTGGCATTCGCTCAAGGCTGGACAATAATTGTTCTCTTGAAAATACCCTTGTGATGGGTGCTGATTACTACCAGATGGACGAAGAGCGGTCTGCAGATCTCTCAACGGGTATTCCGCCGCTTGGTATTGGAGAACATACGGTCATTCGAAATGCAATCATCGATAAGAATGCCCGCATTGGCAAAAATGTGGAAATCATTAATAAGAACGGCGTGCAAAATTTAGAACGCGATAGTGCTGGCTATTGGATTCGTAATGGTATTACCATTATCATTAAAGACGCCATCATTCCAGATAATACCGTGATCTAAGGTACGGTCATTCCGAACGGAAAAGATTCTTCCCAGGCAATGTCAAACGAGAAGCGACACGTAGTAATGGTTGCATCTGAAAACGATGCTCTGCGGGGAGGAAAGGTTGGCGGTATTGGTGACGTCATCCGAAACTTACCTGTATCCTTGGAAAAATATGGATGGCGGGTTACAGTTTTGACTCCCTCCTACGGCTATCTGCACAACAATAATCCATCAACATTACATTCAATGATAAACTTTCCCTTTGCTGGAAAAATAGAGCAGGCTGAACTGTGGAAAGTAACTCCTAAGGTACCGTATGAGCATATACGACATCTTGTTGTAGAGCATCCAGCTATACGAGGGAATCCAATTTATGTCAACGACCCGCCCGAGAGTCCGTTCATGCACGATGCGACAAAATACGCACTCTTTTGCTCCGCCGTTGGACAATTTCTCCTCAAAGAACCTTCTCCATTTGTTCTTCATCTTCACGATTGGCACACGGCAACGATTTTGATGCTGATGGAACTACATCCGAGGTTTTCTCATTTAAAAAGTCTTCACACGGTATTTACAATCCATAATCTTGCTATTCAAGGCACGCGTCCGATGAGAGGACATGCATCTTCTGTTCAAAGTTGGTTCCCTGAGTTGTTCGAAGATTCAGCCTGGATCTCGCACTGGAAGGACCCACGCTACCAGGAGCCGTTGTATACTCCTATGGCAGTTGGTATTCAATATGCACATAAAGTGAATGCCGTTTCCCCGAACTACACTGAGGAAATACTTCAACCAAGTGATCATCAACAGGGATGGTACCGAGGAGAAGGATTGGAAAGCTTCCTGCAGCAAGCAAAAAATGAACGGCGGCTCTTTGGCATATTGAATGGCTGTGAGTATCCCAATCAGTATACGAGTGCGTATATGTCGATTATGGATCTTAGTGAACTTATACAATCAGAATTGATACGGTGGAGAGAGAGAAATCAGGATAGCTTCATTGATGAGCTAATCCGTCGAATTGATACTGTGAAACATTTGCAACACCCATTGATGCTGACAAGCATTACAAGAGTTGTGGAACAAAAAGTAGGACTTTTTTTTGAAAAGGGGAGCAATGGCAAAACAGCATTGGATCAAATTCTGAATATGCTTGCAGGACTTGAGGGTCTGTATTTCTTCTTGGGAAGCGGAACTCCTGATTATGAGAAATTATTGAGAGAGACATCCAGGAAGCACAAACACCTTATTTTCATATCTGAATATTCGGAAGCAATCGCTAATGCCCTGTACGCGAAAGGTACCCTTTTTCTCATGCCAAGTCTGTATGAGCCTTGTGGGATCAGCCAGATGCTTGCCATGCGGGATGGTCAGCCCTGTGTAGTGCATTCGGTCGGTGGATTGAAAGATACCGTAATTGATAATGTCAATGGTTTTACGTTTTCAGGTAACTCATTCCAACAAGTAGTCGATGATTTTGTGCAAGTGACTCAAAAGGCGATAAGGATATTTCTTGAAGATAAATGTACGTGGGAAAATATCAGAATGGCGGCAAAAAAATCAAGATTCACGTGGGAATCGAGTGCAAGGAAATATATCGATTTGCTCTATACATAGTTAATGGGATGCATAACAGAATTCTGAAAGTCTCAAAATCGTATTAATGTAGATTGTGATTAACAGATGTTTGTACTTTCTTGAAAAGCAATCAACTAAATTTTCACCCTTGATAATATCCCTTTTCTTTTTTCTCAGAATTGATAAGATAGATCGGTCTTAGTTTAACGAGTTGAGAAACGCACGGATTTTTTGACCTCGTTCAGACTCGCTTTTGGCGGCACAACTTTTGCCCAGGGTTGTGATGTTTATGTTGGCTCAATTAATCTGAAAGAGTTTCCGATACTTTATCTGAGGGACATGTTGGGATGGAAAAAAGCCTATTCAGCTTGATTCGGAAATATGGAATAAGCGGTCCACGGTATACAAGTTATCCACCCGCGCCAGTCTTTTCAAAAGATTTTGGTGCAGTAGAATACAAAGATGCAATTGTGCAGGCGGAGAAAAATCCTGAGAACGTAGATCTGTCTTTGTATGTCCACATTCCGTTTTGTGATACTCTTTGTTACTTTTGCGGTTGCACGACGATAATCACTCACAATCGCACGCAGATCGATTTGTATTTGCAATATCTGAAAAAAGAAATTGATCTCCTTGCTCCAATGTTGAATCAGCAGCGGAAGCTTGTTCAGATGCATTGGGGCGGTGGAACACCAACGTATCTTTCCCCTAGACAGATAGATGAACTCAGCAAATACATGAGGCGTTTTTTTCATGTTGACCAGCATGCCGAACTAAGTGTTGAGGTTGATCCGAGGGAGTTAACGTACGATCACCTCTGTGCATTACGTCAGAATAGGTTCAATCGAATAAGTATTGGTGTTCAAGATTTTAATCTAAAAGTTCAGCACGCAGTTAACCGTGAGCAAAATGAACTCATTACTCGTCAGGCAATCGATTGGAGCCGTACGCTGGGATTCACAAGCATCAATATTGATCTCATCTACGGGCTGCCACTGCAAACGGTACAATCGTTTAGCGAAACTCTGGACAAAATTATCGATATCTCGCCTGCGCGAATCGCTGTCTACAACTTTGCGTACGTTCCTTGGATGAAAAAGCATCAGAAACTTATTCGCATCGAAGATATTCCTTCTCCAGAAACAAAAGTTAAAATCCTGATGACCACCATTGAGAAACTTACCGATGCAGGGTACATGTACATTGGGATGGATCATTTTGCAAAACCTGATGACGAGCTTGCTATTGCGCGGCGCACTGACAGCTTGCATCGTAATTTTCAGGGATACTCGACGAAAGCTAATGCTGATCTTTATGGTCTGGGAATGTCGGCGATTAGTCATTTCGGCACAACATACGCTCAGAACGCAAAGACACTTTCAGAATACTATGAGGCAATTGCTGGTGGAACCTTTGCCACGCATGTTGGATACCGGATGACATCTGATGACGAAGTTCGTAAGTTCGTTATCATGCGGCTTATGTGCAACTTGAGCTTGAATAAAATCGAGGTTGAGGGAAGATTCGGGATCAATTTCGAGGAGTTCTTTGCTGATTCTGTAGCTAACCTCGAATCTCTTTCCGAGGATGGTCTTGTCATTTCCACGCCTACCCATGTCATTGTAACATCGCTTGGTCGACTTTTCCTCCGTAACATTGCCATGTGCTTTGATAAATACCTATCCAGCGGTGCAAGACGACAACATCTTTATTCACAAACAGTTTGATCTGTCCACAATATTCTATAAATTAGCATGTGGTTATCCTCTGAAGCCTTATACAGGTTACATCACGGTGACAGTCGGAGCTGAGAATGCACGTGATAGCTTCAGAGGGTTATATCATTTCATCAACTACTGATTTTATTATTATGGCAAGAGAGAATCAAAAACAAAAAACAAATTACAAGCAAGGCGTTATGCCCCCGGAGCTTTTAAATCTCTTGCCAAGTCTCGTCATCGTTCTCACTCCCGACGGGACCATCGTTGAAGCAAACAGGTACGCGACTGAAGTACTGAAGTTGACGAAGGATAACCTGCTCGATAGAATCTTTTACGATTTCTGTGTAGCTGAAGAGCGAGCACGGATGAAAAACCTTGTTGAAGCATGTTTCGATTCCTGTGAGGCACATCCCACTCAGACCAAACTGTCTATAGGTGATGGAATGACCATCGATGTGGATCTCTCACTCATTTCTTATCCATCAAGAAGAAGAGTGAGAAGGCGATACTGTGTTCTCATCGGGCGAGATATTTCTGAAGAAAAGAAGAAAGAACTTGATCTTCTTCGTTTTTCAAACATTGCACATTACACAGTTAACCCGGTTGAAATCACTGATCCTGATGGCAAAATCATCTACGTGAATCCTGCGTTTGAGCGAGCGAGTGGTTATTCAAAAGAAGAACTGCTTGGGAAAAATCCAAATATTTTCGGCAGTGGTAAACATCCCAAAAGCTTCTGGAAAAAAATGTGGGATACGATTAAATCAGGCAAAGTATGGGTTGGCGAAATTGAAAACCGTCGCCGGACTGGGGAACCAATTTTTACGCATTTGCTTATCTCGCCAATTATTGATAATGAGGGTACTATTGTTGGATACTTTGGCGTGCATCGGGACATTACGAATCAAAAGTATCTTGAGCAGCAACTTATCCACGCTCAGAAAATGGAAAGTATCGGCATGCTTGCGGCAGGTCTCGCGCACGAAGTTGGTAACCCATTGACATCGATCTCTTCCCTTGTCCAAGTCATACAACGAACGACCCAAGATGAATTTACTCAAGAAAAATTGGAGCTTATTAAGAGTCAGATTATACGTATTTCACGAATCATCCGTGACCTTGTTGACTTTTCACGGCGTTCATCCTATGAAGTTCAGTTAACTGATGTCAATAAAAGTCTCCAGGAAGCTATCGAGATTGTTCGTGTAGGCAAAAAGGCGAAAGGAATATCCTTTCATGTTGACACGGATGATAATATTCCAAAATTGCCCTTAGTGCCGGATCAGATTGAACAAGTTTTTATTAACATCCTCATCAATGCCGTCGATGCCATTGATGCTAATAAACATTTGAATAAACCGGAGAACATGAGACCGGGAGAGATTCGAGTGCGGTCAACGGTGAACGAGGAGAATGTTGTCATAACAATACAGGATAATGGGAAAGGCATCTCCGAAGATATGTTACCAAAAATTTTTGAACCTTTTTTTACAACAAAAAAAGTTGGAGAAGGAACTGGCTTAGGACTGTGGGTGAGCTATGGTATTATCAAGAGTTTTCAAGGAACTATCCAGGTGAAGAGTCATGAAGGGCTGGAAACAACCTTTACAATTACCTTGCCGCTCCATTCAGACTTAAAATAAGAATAAGGATACTCAATTATGGCAGACAGAATTTTAGTCGTTGACGATGAAACAATTATTCGTGAATCGATTTCCTTCGTTCTCAAAAAGGAAGGCTATTTCGTCACTGAGGCGGCAAATGGAAAAGATGCGTATGAAAAACTTCAAGGGGATTCCTTTGATCTCATCATCACCGATTTGGAAATGCCTGAGATCAAGGGGATTGAGTTGCTTGATCATGCATTACACATCAATCCACAATCGTTAGTTATCATCATAACAGCGTATGGATCGTTAGAAACAGCTATTGCTGCATTGCGAAAAGGTGCAAGCGATTACATCCTGAAACCGATAGAGTTCGATGAGCTATTAGTGCGGATCCGTCGATTATTAGAACACAAAAAGCTTGCCTTAGAAAATCAATATCTCAGAAAAGAGATTAACAGAGAGTATGACTTTTCAAATCTTGTTGGAAAAAGTCCAGAGATGCAAAAAGTATTTGATACGATTCAAAAAGTATCGATGACGGATAGTACCGTGCTTATTACGGGAAAAAGTGGTACGGGAAAAGAACTTGTGGCGCGAGCAATTCATTTCAATAGCCGCAGGGCATCAAAGCCATTCATTGCGGTGAACGCCGGTGCAATTCCCGAGACACTTATCGAGAGTGAATTGTTCGGTCATAAGAAGGGTTCTTTTACTGGTGCTGTTGCGGATAAGGTCGGGTACTTCAAGGCGGCAGATAGCGGTACATTATTGCTTGATGAAATAAGTGACATGCCATTTCAATTACAGGTAAAGTTGCTGCGTGCAATTGAGCAAAAGGAAATAACCCCAGTTGGAATGACAACACCCATCCCAATCGATGTGCGAATTCTTGCGTCAACGAATCGCGATTTGCACAGGGAAGTTGCAGCAAGTAAGTTTCGACAGGATCTTTATTATCGGCTGAACGTTGTCGAAATCCATTTGCCGTCTCTTTACGAGCGTAAAGCAGATATTCCCCTGCTGATTGAGCATTTCGTCGAAAAATATAAAAAGGAGATGCGAAAGGATATTAAGGGTGTTAGCAACGATGTCATGCGTCTTTTAATGCAACATGAATGGAAAGGTGAAATCAGAGAGCTCGAAAACATCATTGAACGTGCCGTTATCTTTTGTACTGGTGATTTCATTACATTGCAAGATCTACCGGAATTTTTACATGCCGAATCTGCAATCACAACGCCTGCCGATAGGGCATCGCTCGAAATTGCCATCAATGATTTTGAGAAGCAATACATTCTGACTATCCTCCGTAAAAACAACTTTGATAAGGAACAAACCGCTAAAGAGCTTCAGATTAGCCTTCCCACATTGTACAGGCGAATTAAGGACTTAGGGATTACTACTTAAGAAAACTCCAAGTCTTAATTGATGCTTTACGCACCATCAGTTCCTAAGGCTTCTCTCGACTTCGAGCTTCTTTTTCAATCCTGAAACCTCTGCTTCTGTCGCTTTTCATCAATGAGAAAAGCGGACTGTATTCTCTTTAGATTTACTGTAGAACCTGCATAAATGAGGCAATTTTATTACTTGCAGGGGGGAACCAACACTCACAGATTTGGCACAAAGCTTGCGCTTTCTTAGGAGGGAAGTAAACAGGTACTCAAAATGAGCGCTACAAAAGAAAAAGCGAAAAACAAACGGTCAGTGAGAATGAACTTGCATTTCTATCGAGAGTTACAACGGCTGCTTCGCCAACATACCACTTTAAAAAACTTAATCCATACAGTTGAACGCGATCGATTCCTAAATGGACATACGTTCCAATTGATCGCATTGAAAGAACGTCTTATAGATATTGAGCAACAGATCGATACAATTCGATACTGTAGCCAAAGGAGCAGCTCATGATTGAAACACGACTAAATAATTTTTCCCATCCTAGACCATTGATGGATCTTGAGAAGAGAAAGGAGACCATTTTTTTATACAGTCCAGATATCGATTTCTGTGTCAGCCTTCGAATGCTGTTTGAAGACAGATACCATATTGTCACGACAACAGATCCAAGCATGCTCCTGACTATGGTGAGGACACTGCAACCAGACCTTGTTATCGCTGATGCGTTACCAACAGAACGAATGCAGCAGCGATTTGCAGTAATGAAGCGTGAGAATCCCCTCTTACGCATTATGGTGTTCTCCGTCTCGAGCTATGACGATATGCAGATTCCTGAATCCGTTCGCAATTGTATCGATGTTGTTTTTTCTAAGCCGGTTGATCTGGTGGAAGTGACACGGAGTATTAACGACTTGGTGAGTCATGAAATTAGGTAACAACGATGAACGCTGTGTATTTCATTAACAGTGTAGACTATGAGAGTCAACAAAGACTTCAATTTTACAAGCTATTTCCTAAGAATTTGGTGCGGGGACTTATTGTTTCTGTGGTGGTGCATCTTTTAGTAATCGGTGGATATTACGCTGGACAATATTTGCAAAGTGGAGAAGAATTGCCGACTGTTCGAGTGAGACTGATGAAGTATAGTGAGCTAGGACCGCCGCCTTCCATTATGAGCACAGAACACATTCCTTCCGTTGGAGTTTCAGTGGCATCAGTCAAGCCGAGCGTGGGTATTCCCGTGCCCGTTCCGGACGTCGAAATCAACCCTGAACAAACAATTGCAACACAGCGAGAACTTTCTGAAATGCAGAGCCCTGTGCTCGCTGAAGGAACAGAAGGGGGCGGAGTAGTTGTTGAGCAGGATATTCAGATAGAAGAGGAGCCAGAGGTAGATGCGTTCATTCCAGTTGAGAAAAATCCAATGCCTGTAAAACAGGTAAAGCCTGAATATCCGGAGATTGCACGCCGATCTGGTATCGAAGGGACTGTCTGGGTGAAAATACTCGTCGATAAGGAAGGGAGAGCAAAGAAAGCTGTTATCATTCGCAGTAATGCTGAGATCTTAAATGATGCAGCGATTCAGGCTGCTTTACAATGGTCATTTACACCTGCAATTATGAATGGTGGACCAGTCGCTGTTTGGGTCGCTGTTCCATTCCGGTTTGAGTTGCATAAACAAACATTGTAGAAAACATTTAAGCATTGAATTAGTTTATAGTGAAAACGTTCATAACATACATGGAATGCAACAATGAAAAACATTCATAAAATATTAGTCCCAACAGATTTTTCAGAGCTATCGCTTTCAGCTCTTGATTACGCTTGTTTAATTGCTGCTACGCAGGGTGCGACAATCTATCTTCTCTACGTTGTAGATACCATTCCGAAGGTAGTATTTCCAACCGTCGATGCCGCTTCAGAGACTGCTCTGCGAGATGCAGAGGCAGATGGTGCAAGTAAACTCAAGTATTTAGCTTCGAAACATTTAAATAAGTATCCACATGTTGTGGAGGCTATGCGAAGAGGTACGGCGTATGCAGGGATTGTCAAGTTTGCGGAAGACGAGGGAATCGATTTGATTGTCATCTCTACGCATGGGAGAACGGGGTTAGCACATGTGTTACTTGGAAGTGTTGCTGAAAAAGTTGTGAGACATTCTACAGTTCCAGTTCTCACAGTAAAACCGCAGGAACTTCGTGATGAAATGATTAACGAAGAAGATGTTGAAGAACAGCTTCACTTAAAGAACTAATATCGCAATCCAAATTACGTTCACATAACCAACAGAAAGGGCATTTACATGAACTTTGCAGTCACGTTGTTACTCTTTTTGGTATTGCTGGTAGTTAGCTTACAGCCAATCGCTGCACAGACATACGAGGGAACACAGTTTTGCAAGAATTGCCATGATAATGCGGCCGTGGGAGGAGTGCAGCATACTCAATGGTCTCAGACGCTCCACTCCAAGATACATTTGCTTCCGGATACTGTTTCCATACGTCCCCTCTCATCGTTCACTAACAGTGATAGTATCAGTATGGGTTCATCGTATGGGAATGCTAAAGTCTTTTTGAGGAGGAGTGGGAATGATTTCTTTGCCACAGTCGGACAAGGTGGAACGGAATATAAAATTGCATGGACGTATGGCTGGGGATTCAAGCAGCGGTATTTGGTGAAGATCGATACGAGTTATTACATGCTTCCGATTCAGTACAATCTCAATAAGTATATGGATAATTCCTCTGGAACGTGGGTGACGTATAATCCAGGGAACTGGTTTAACAGTGATGGAACCATCAAACCCATCAACAATGCATTCAGAACCAAATCGTGGGATAAAAACTGTATGGGGTGCCATGTTACTGGCGGAAAAGTCGACATGACTGTCGCTGGCTCCGATACATCGTGGCATGCAAGCTGGGCAAATAACAGTTCAAAGGAGAACATACTTGTCGGCTGTGAGTCGTGCCATGGTCCCTACCAGGGCGGTGCTGGTCCGGGTCATCAGATGAATCCATTAAAACTTTCAACCAAGCAAGCGAAGCTTGAAGTGTGCGGACAGTGCCATAACAGAGCATCGTCATGGAGAGGCGCGGGTCTTGTAGGCACCCATGAATATCCAAAGGATGAGTTGACAAACACATACTTCAATCCGCAAGATACAACGCGTCCACTATCTCAATTCATGAATTTCAGCACGCCTCCGAATCAAGCAGGTGGTCCGGGCACCTGGCCCGATTTGGTAACCGCTCGACAGCACCATCAGCAATATCAGGAAATGTTAGGCTCGAAACATTATGATAATCCGTGGGTAGAAATCACCTGCTTCACATGTCATGCCTCTCACAGCAATTCCACGCGTGATCATCAACTCCGTGATTCACTTGATGTTGATGGCGAGAAATTTGAAGTGGAAAATGATAATAACACGCTGTGTCTATCATGTCATGCAACACATGGTCCATTTAGTAACATGCCCAAAGCCTGGGTACACGATCCCGTCGCGTACAAGGATTCGATCGGCGCAGTGGTCAATCAACATACAAAACACTTTCTTTATGATCCTGAAAATTTGCTGAGCACAGGCGGTAGTGGACGTTGTTCAAAATGTCACATGACGAAAACAGCAGTAACTGCAAAATCGTACGATATTCATACCCATACCTTTGCGGTCGTACCTCCAATCCAAACGCTGAGATATTCAAATGTTACGTCTCCGACAAAGGGAATGTTAAATTCCTGTGCGGCGAGTTGTCATCGCAATCCGTCGGGATCGACTGCAACGGTTCCTTCGTTTGGTATTGCGAGTGATCCCACACTCACCGATTGGACTGAGGCAACTGACCTTTCGTTAGCAGATACACTCTGGCAATATTGGCAAGCATGGGGATTCACGGGCGTGAAGGAAGTGCCAAACGTTGTTCCTATTGTGTACGATCTTTCACAGAACTATCCAAATCCGTTTAATCCATCTACGAAGATCGACGTGGAAATACCACAGCATGGCACTGTTCGCTTAGCAGTGTACAACATCCTTGGTCAAGAAGTTGCAACCCTGATGGATGGAACATATGAACGAGGAAAGTATGAGGTTACATGGAATGGACGGGATGATTTCGGATTATATGTGCCAGCAGGTGTGTATCTGTATAAACTAGAGGCTGGTTCATACAGCAAAACGATGAAAATGATGATGATAAAATAATGTGGAGGTGGTGGATTAATGCAAAGCATGGATGGACTGGATCTATCCGCGCTTTTAATAAAGCTCAAAATCATTTTTTCTTGACATTTGTTTGAAAGTTTTTAAT
>JACQVI010000230.1 GCA_016209795.1 Ignavibacteriota bacterium | reverse complement strand
GTCCTGTTTGTGGCGCAAACTCATTGCGTTTTAGAGAGCTCAACGCGTGACGGAACAGACTTCCACCACTTGGAAAGCTTACTGTTATCGACAGACTTCCTAAAGTAAGCAATCTCTTCCTCGGGAGTCATCTGTTTGATGGCTTCGTAAATCTTGCTTTGAGCATCACGCTTGATCTCAATACAATCAAAATCTTTTTTCTTATGTGTCGTCATAGTGTACCTCTCTGGGAGAAATAATTGTGAGAATTCCGTATCCGTTGATAAGATTGACTTGGTTGTAGGCTTTCATCTTGTCAAGCCGCACAATGTGGGCAAAGTTCCAAGAGACAATGGCATCGGCACGGGCAACGGTCGCAGCAGCAACGTGTGTCGCGTCATCGATCCACTTCGCTCCAAGAATCCCTGCGCCAATGTAGGCATTCCTCAGTTCGATAACCTCTTCGCTCAATGGTACTCTTTCAACGGAAGATGTAGGGATTGAAGCAAGTAGGTTCTGAACATCCTCAGGAGCCTGGAGAATCTCTTCCACAACTACTTCGCTCACCAGCATTACGATTTGACCCTTTTTAACAGCATCGATGAACCGTTGAGAATCCATCTCGAATTCAGGATCGAAATATCCTCCAATTACGGAGGAATCACAATATATACGGTGTCGTTTCATTGATTACAGGTCCTTGAGCAATTATGCCTGCGTTGTACAACAATTTACAAAATATCTTGTGCTTTCGCCTAACGGGGTACCAACGGATCTATCGGTCCTCTTGGATCGTAGACGGCTCATCAGGGAGTACACATTTTCCGTACTCCTGAAATTAGCCGAGCGACTTGGCTTCTGATTTACAACTTCTCATTTAAACGCTACTCCGTGTGGACGGGCTGGTCCATCCGCGAGGGCAGTATTAAAATCTAAGCTGAATTTTGTGTCTAAGACCAGATCATTCTTGCTGACCTTGGCTACATGGATTTTGTGATCCCCCTCGGCGTGAACCTTTCCTTTATCGTCTTCATTCAAGAAATAGTCTGTGATGACCAGTCTTTTTTCATCCTTTGTCAGTGCAAGATAGTGAGGTCCGGAATCCTTTCCAAGGTCTAAAACTTTCACGACGCTCGGTTTTTCAGGATCGGCGGTATTGAACATAACCACCTTACCAGCCATATTCATAGAAACAAACAATCTTTTTCCGTCTCGAGTCATGCGCATCAACTGGGGCCAACCGTCTTTGGCAATCGTAGAGAAATCGAAAACGTCTTTCGCTGTGCCGGCTTTCGTGTCAAGCAAATAGAGTTTTCCATCGAGCATCCCCGCCGTGTACCCGCGCTGTTTGCGATCGTTGGGAATCAGACGAACGTCGATGGTTCCTGCTGCAGTTGGCAGAGTAATCGTGCGGAGTATGCTTCTCTTTTTGAAGTCCCAAACCCGTGCGCTGCCTCTGAACCCCATGTCACCGGGAACTGCATGTAAGGTCGTGGAAGGACAGATGAAATCGCTGGTCACCATCAGATTAATCTCCGGTCGGACTGAAATGCCATGAGGATTAAAGCCATCCTGCGGAGGGTCTGAGGGATATTCAGCGACAAGGTTGAGATTTTTATCGAACTCAGCTACTCGTCCTGGATGATGCCCTTGCGCACCTCCCATCATCGTGACGAGGAAGCCTCCGTTGTCTAAGGCATAGAACTCATCCGTAATGGCGGATTGAGGCGGATCGGCAGAGGAGAGAAGCTTGGGCTTACGAGGATCGGATACATCGAAGAAGAAGACTTCTTTCTGTCCTTTTAAGACGCTCAACAATCCTCCGCAAGCCAATATGTTTCCATCAGCCGAAAGTCCCACGTGATGTGGTTCATTCCAGGTATGCCCGGGGGTGTCAAGAGGAACTGTTGTCATAACCTTGCCGTAGTCTTTTGAAGTTTGATCAAAATCTACTACAGACAAGAAATCTGGCGCTTGACGATCCTGATGACCCGCCCAGATAAATAAGTACTTCGACTCTTGAGCGATGATACCTGACGGCAAGCAGAGAAAGCACAAGAGCACAGAGAGACAGATAATGTTTGTATATTTCATAGTAACCTCATCGGTTTAGAGTGTAAGTTTCCCCTCTTCATGAGGGCTGAATTATTAATTTTTGACATCTCATCTTTCAATATAGGTTCTGTTAGCCGCAGCGCCACGTAACCTACCCTCGTAGTGAAAGTCGATACTGCGCTTTCCCATCTCAATGAAATAGAGCTGCATCTCTTCACTCAGGTCATTGCCAATCTCAATGACAGCTCGGTTTCTCGATGGATCGCCTGTCCAAGACTTCGCAAGTCTGTATGGCTCAGAGATTCCTATTGGAATAGCCATACGGAGCTTGCCTGACCTTCTGTCGAAACCGAAGACGAATCGACCAGCACCACGTCGGATGATCTTCGTTGAATATGCACCGAAGTATGTTTGGTCACTGTGACCCTGGAAATACATATCACTGTGATTCTTTGAGCGGGCATATTCGGTCGTCTCTTTGACTATGCGCTTCAAAAAGACCCTCTGTACATCCGTTGGCCTTACTGCGTCAATTGGTATTTCGTCCTTTTCAATCATAAGGTTCTTTGATGACCTTGCGTGCTTCTAAGCCAGCTTTGAAAGTTCAGACTGAAGAGCGGATTCAGCCTCGTTTAGTAGATCCGAAAAGGAAGTTGAATGAGTGCGAGACTGCTTGTTTGCAGGTGGATTGTATTTAGCTATCAAAGCATGTTCGACTACATCAAGCTCTTGATCGGACAAACCTCTCTTCCCGAACCAGACGATGTGAGTTGCTCCTGCTTTTCGTGCTGATCGCTTGATAGGCGCAGTGTACTTCCCTCGGTATTTACGGTCAAGCGTATTCACAACTTCGTCTGGATTCCAGACTGATGCCCACAATGCAACAAATTCATCTAAGAACTCCTCTTTCAATCGAGCATTAAGTGAAGACGTCTTTCGAGTCTGAGACTGTCCTATGTAAATCACCCGTTGCTCTTGTGGAAGAAACTTGTTGGTCCAAGCGTACCATCCGGGGATGTATGGAACGTTTCGAACAAGTTGCAGATATAAGTCCTGGAATCCACTGAATGATGGTTCTTCTTTATGCGGAATCTCAGGGTGGCTCTTTATGTAGTCGAATAATCGCGAAAATGAAATGCTGTCTGATTCCATACTCTGCTTTTGAGAAGGCCGATATCTTGGAAATAAACAAGTGCCCTCTGCCTTTGTTCTGATCTGCGAGGGCTCACAGATACCTCGTTTTGTGAAAGGTAGAGGCATTGATAGCAGGTCGGCCAAACAAAAGATACTTGGGGGAGCCTTCCTGCGACGACAAAGGCCTGCGTCATGTGTAAAACCCCCAAGCCTTCACATCAAGAACCATTAGCTCTTATTATGTGCCGTGGTGACATCAGTGTCCAAGTTCTTCGATCTCAACAAAGTCTTTTTTGGGTGGAGGCAGCAATTTCACTTTTTCGTCGAGCTTGTTCTGCACCAAACCTTTCAACTTGAAATCTATCAGCCCAACATCTGAGTAAAGCCTGCTATAGATGGTATAGCGCTTTCCCCACCTGTCTTTGTGAGACTTGATTTCGAGCTTCAGGTCTTTCGCCAAGTCAATAAGTTGATTGGCGACATCGTTCATTTTGTTGTTATATTCTGCACTTGAGAGATAGTCGTAAACTCGCTGAACAGCTTTCTGCTTTGCCTCATTAGTCATCTTGAGAATAGCCATCCTGACCAAGCTTTCCCTCAATGTGTAAGTGATTGGTTCGAGGCTAACTGGACTAATAACAAAGACAGTCTTCTCCACGAAATAGTATTGCTTCTTCGAGGGAAAGGCATTCGTTACGAGGACAGCGAAATCTGCCTGACGTAATCGCCGAGCTTCCTTCGCTTGCTCAACGTGATTCTTATTGAATGATTTGACTTTCTTGCATTCATATACAATTT
Organism: Ignavibacteriota bacterium; assembly: GCA_016209795.1. Classification (GTDB taxonomy): domain Bacteria; phylum Bacteroidota; class Ignavibacteria; order UBA10030; family SZUA-254; genus JACQVI01. The sequence continues at coordinate 32,591 of JACQVI010000230.1, read as the reverse complement.
TACCTACTTCTTTGCTGTGATCCATTACAACCTGAATTATGTCGCCACCTTTGCCGGGGTGTTCAAATCTGTCGTTGGGAAACAATTCTTTCAGTTTTGCAAGAAGCTTAGATTCTTCAAGGAGTCCTTCGATTTGTGGTGTGATACCTTTTTCGATCTGATCCTTCAGTTTCTTAATCTCTTCATTTGCCTGCTCATATTTCTTTGCAGAAACCTTGAGGCTGTTTTCAAGCTGTGACATTTTGTTTTTGGTCTTCTTGAGATCAGCTTGTTGCTTCTTGAATTCCCGTTTTTGTTCTTCAACTCCCTGCTCGACTCCCTTTTTAATTTCTGATTTTAGCTTTTGATTGAAGGACTTCTGCAGTTGCGTTCTTTGGTCTTTCAATTGCTGCGTCGATTTCTTGGCCTGTTCTGTCAGAATACGCTTGGAGTCTCGCAGTAGTTTCGCCTGTTGTCTCTTGAACTCCTTCGCCTGTTCCTTTGCTTGTTGCTTGTAGGCTTTCTCTTGCTCTCTGATCCTCCTTCGCTCCGCTTCCAGTTTTTTCCTGTTGAGTCGCTCTTGTTCCTTTAGCTTCTTCTGTTCAGCCTCAAGGTGTTTGATGTGTTCTTGTTTATCTTTCCAGAGACCGAGTGCCTTGTCATACTCTACCTCGGTTAAGGGTTTTCCACAGACTGGGCATTTCAATAGATTTACCATGATTTTACTCCTTCTGATGGAGAGTTCGAATGATCAAAAAAATGTGAAGCCTGTTCTTTCTGTTCCTGCTTTTCTACCTTTTCTTCCCAACCATCGATTCTGTTGAAACCATGCTAGCACATCGTATTGTCCTACCTTGCCACATTTTGGGCATTTTCTCAACCCAGTTGATTTGCGGTATTTGGGAAACCATTTATACCCGCAGTTCAGACAGCGAAGCTGATCAGGCATGGCTGTAAACTCCTTTCATTTTATTCGCACTCAACGCGCAATACCATCTACTGTATTAATTAGCTATGTCGCATATATATACAATTTGGGTGGCTAAACGCCATAAACTGTCCCGCCCCGATCCATCGGGGTGGGATGGCGTTTACTTTTCTTTTTGGATGTTCTTCATTGTTCCCTTTGAACGAACGTTCCACCTCACACCTTCGCAGGCTTCTTTACAGCTTCAGGTTTGGCTGCCCCGCCTTGCCCCGATGGAATCGAGGTTTCAGGTTTATGCGGTTTCATCCGTCCGTTCTCTTCGAGGACTCCAAGCTTATGCCGTTGTTCGTCGAAAGATACCGCCCTTGAAGACACAAGTCCCGGCAAAGAGGTTCGTGCCGCTAGATACACAACTTGTCACAAAAACGCTGTCAAGATCGGTTTGCACCCAACGAGCACAATAATTCTTTTTTTGCCGGAGGCATGGCTTTGCCACAATAAAGCGAGTGTTGTAAGGCTGTTTGTTAGCGCAACCGCCCTGTGGCTTATATACTCTCATATTGGAGAATATTGAGTTGTTCCGGTTTCATCCTCTGACTTAAGTTCAGGATTTCAATCCCGACTACTTTGCCCTCTGTGTTAAAATCCAATACAATGCCAGGCTGTACTTCTTCCGATTCAATGATTGAAGACTCGTCTAGCCGGAAATAAAGTGCGTCATCTTCTTTGCTTATTTTAAGTCTCATTTTTATTCCTTTCTCTCCGATCAAAAAATACTGTGACCACTTTTTGAGGTGTAACATGAGGGTTTACTACAACATGCAGAATTTGTCTTTCATTTTCAGTGATACCTTTGAAATAGTGAACATTTTTATCCGTGCCTATATTTTGCCACTCGGGATTATTAAATTGTTCGCCAAACCCAGTCCTCAGGGATGTTGCGTTCCCTCAACATATCCTGTGTATGTATAGACAGTATAATGTCCACACTCTAATATAGCAACTTCAGTGCATTGCCGCTGATTACTCTGTAAACGTACAAATGCTCGTTTTTTATCTCTCGTAGACGTTCTTTATTGCTCACTTGAATAAACGTTCCGCCTCACACTTTCGCCGGCTTCTTCACAGCTTCAGGTTTGGCTGCCCCGCCTTGCCCCGATGGAATCGGGGTTTCAGGTTTCTGAGGCTTCATCTCGCCATTCTCTTCAAGCAACCCTAACTTCTTCCGCACTGCCGTCTCGATTTCCTTTGTCATCTTCTCGTTTTCCTGGAGATATTTTTTGACCGCATCGCGACCCTGTCCAATGCGCTCATCTTTGTAAGCAAACCATGAGCCGCTTTTGGTGATGATGTTCTGTTCCACTGCCGTATCGATCATATCGCCTAATTTTGAGATGCCTTCGTTGTATAAAATGTCGAACTGCGCTTCTTTGAACGGTGGTGCAACTTTGTTCTTGACGACTTTTACCTTTACTCGATTGCCGACGATATTCTGTGCATCTTTAATAGCCTCAATGCGGCGAACATCGAGACGGAGTGACGCATAGAATTTCAGAGCATTGCCACCGGTTGTTGTCTCAGGATTGCCGAACATCACGCCAATTTTTTGCCGTAATTGATTGGTGAACATCACAGAAGTTTTCGATTTGCTGATTGCTGCAGTTAGTTTCCGCAGTGCTTGAGACATCAGCCGCGCCTGAACGCCCATCGTTGGATCGCCCATCTCGCCTTCGATCTCAGCGCGTGGTGTTAATGCAGCAACTGAATCAATCACGACGACATCCAGAGCACCGCTTCGTACAAGCGTCTCAACGATTTCAAGCGCCTGTTCGCCGTACTCTGGCTGAGAAAGCATGAGATTATTCACATCCACCCCAACTTTTTTCGCATAGCCAATATCTAATGCATGCTCAGTATCGATGAAAGCAGCGATACCATTATTTCGTTGAGCTTCTGCAATCACGTGCAAGCAAATCGTAGTTTTCCCCGATGCCTCGGGTCCGAAGATTTCTGTCACACGACCGCGGGGAATTCCGCCAATGCCAATCGCGGAATCGAGCGAGATCGAGCCGGTGGAGATGAAATCAATTTTTGCAATGGGACCTTCACCAAGTTTCATTACGGCACCTTTGCCGTGCTGCTTCTCTATTTGTTCAACAGCGATCCGCAGCGCTTGTAATCGGGCTTCTTTATTGAGTTCTTCAGCCATAGTTGTCTCCTTCTGACTTTCTGTATGATACAATCATCTTCTCATTGGTTTCGAGATAGTTTTAGTATGAGCTACTTGCCTATGCTCTTATTTGAAGCGAAACAAGAGAGTGAGTACAATGTCCTTTATTTTTTGTGTATCGAATGGTTTTTCAACATAGTCGTCGGCACCAAGCTCTTTAGCAATCCGCTTTGCGTCTAAATCATCTATTGATGACATAAACACGTAGGGAACATGCTTCCATTCCGGATTGCTGCGGACTTTTTCGTAGAGGTCGAAGCCATTCATCACAGGCATGCGGACGTCACTCAAAATCAGGTCAGGTTTTTTTCGCTTCAATTGTCGCAACGCATCTTCGCCGCTGCTTGCTGTGATCACCTTGAATTTTGATTCACCTTTTGTAACCATCTTGATCATGTCAAGCCAGGGTGTTTCGTCATCAATGAAAAGAACGGTTCGTGCTTTCACGTGTGTTTTTCCTCGTACCATAGTTTCTATCTTTCGTCTATGCTTCACAAAGCGCTATGCTTCACGAAGCGCTCCGTCGCTGAAGTCCCCGACGTGCCAAAGCCACTTTGGTGACGGCACGCTTTGAAGCGTAAGAGACGTTTCGCATAGTGAAGCTATTGTTGTAATTGGATTGATTTAAGAATCGAGTAGACTGAGCCTTCCGGCTTCAGCACACTCTTCATCACCAGGATTTCACTAATGGTGGTGGATCGTGGTTCAAAGGTAAGCTTTTCCAACATTGGAGTCAAGTTTTTGAGCCTTTTGCTGCTTTTCACTCGCCCTAATGTAATGTGTGGGTGGAATGTTCTATCTTCTTTTTCGAATCCCAAAGGGAGAAGCGCATCATCAAGCTCGTTTTTCGCCTTTTCTAATATGCCATCGGCATTCACGCAGCTAACCCAGATAACTCGTGGATTTCTGAGATTGGGAAAAGCACCCAAGCCCTGATAGGTCACGTCGAAACAGGTATACTTGCCAAGAGCTGTTTCGATAGACGAGATAACATCTGGTAACGCCTGTTCATCGACATTACCCAAAAATTTTATTGTTACATGAAATTTTTCTAAAAACTCCCAGCGGACATCTGCTTGGGAGTTTTTGAGTTGAGACTGAAGCGCATAGATTTCATCTCGAATCTCATATGGTGTCTCGAAGGCGATGAAGGCTCGGATAGGCGGCATTGGATCTTAGTCGAGCTTCAAAAGTTTTCTTCTGACCAGATCGAGGGCTGCTTGGATTGCACGTTCTTTGATTTGACGTCGACCATCGCCAAAATGAAACTTAAGGGCGAGAGTCTGGTTCTCATCAGAGTAGCCAATCCATACTAAGCCAATGGGTTTTTCAGGAGTACCGCCGGTAGGTCCCGCGATGCCGGTCGTTGAGATACCAATATCGGTGTTGGAAATTTTTCTGATGCCGGAAGCCATCGCTTCTGCAACTTCTTGACTGACTGCACCATGCTGCTCAATCAAGTCTTTTGGTACGTCTAAAAGTTCTATCTTTGATTGATTACTATAAGTGACGATAGCTCTATCAAGATACTGTGAACTTCCCGGAACGTTAGTAATTCTATCGGCAAGCAAGCCACCTGTACACGATTCAGCAATTGCGATCTTCAATTTCCGGCTCTTTAGAAGTTTCCCAACAATCTCCTCCAATGTTTCGCTATCAACACCATAGATGTATTTCTCCGCCTTTTCTCGAATGCGAGCTTCAATCGTGTTGATCTTTTGTTCCGCTGTCTTGCGATCTGATTCTATGACGGTAATGCGGAGGTTCACTCCCGACGTTGAGGGAAGGAAAGCAAGTTTGCAATCTTTCAAAAGCTCAGTAAGATTTTCCAATCGTTTGGCAAGCTGTGATTCTGGGATTCCTGTCGTCTTGAGCGTGCGATGGAGGATGACTTTCGCACCTGCTTTTTGTTTGAAGTATGGAACGACAACTTCCTCGACCATGGCTTCCATTTCATACGGGACGCCGGGCATGGCGATAACATATTTCCTATCTTGCTCAAACAATAATCCTGAGGCTGTACCAAGCTTATTGGGGATGACAATCGATCCTCTCGGAATCAGTGTTTGCTCTTCGGCAGCTTCAGACCAAGGATAATTCCGCTGGCGTAAGAATTGTTCGATGTGAGCACGAGCTTCTTGACTTGAAACGAGTTCAGTTTGGAAAAATTTGCAGAGGGCTTTCTTCGTGATGTCATCATGCGTTGGTCCCAGTCCGCCCGTCATCACAATGACATCGTATTTTTTTGAATATTCTTGGAGCGAGTGAAGAATTTCCGCTTCATCATCCCCAATGGTTACTATGCGAATAACTTCAACGCCAACGGAGTTCAATCGTTCGGAAATGTAAGCCGCATTGGTGTTAATTACTTGACCAATGAGCAGTTCGTCTCCAATCGTAATGATAATCGCTTTCATCAATTAAAAATTTAAAATGTGGTGCAAAACGCCATGGCGCCCCATGGGTCATAGGCCAGAGGCGCTCACAAAATTAAAAAATTTTTTGACTCTGTAAACAATCATAGACTTCTAGAGAAAATGAGCATCACCAACCTTACTGTTATATTTGCATAAATCCCCGCAACGACATCATCCAGCATAATACCCCAGCCGTGTTTGATCTTCTCAATCTTCCGTGCAGGCGGAGGCTTAATTGTATCGTACACCCTGAAGAAAACAAATGCCACCACTATAGTCCAAAGCGTTTTCGGTAACAAGAGAAAAGAAATCCACATTCCAATAATTTCATCAACGACGATGATTTGTGGGTCTTCACCTAACAGTTGTTCAAGTTGATTGGATACATAGACGCCGACAAAAAACAAAACGGTTGTCATCATTGTCAAAACAAGAGTGTGTTCCATACCCGGAATGAGGTAGAGGAGAAGTCCCACTAAACTTCCGGCAGTTCCCGGCGCAACAGGGGAGTATCCGCTGAGGAATCCGGTAGCAAGGAGCCTTATTGAAAATGGGATGGAGGCTTCCTTATTCAACTCCTGCTGCATGAAAATATTTTGTATAGAGATCATACACTACTTTTCGATTAGCGAAGACATACATCATGCCAGTGCCAATCGATGAGAGGGTAACGAGGAGTATCATCCCAAAGAGAACCTGTGGATCCATCAAGCTTTCGATGAGTTCTCCAACCTTGTTCTTGATGATTGTAACATTGCTTCCAACGTAGAGGATGAGGATGTAATAGATGACGATGAATTCACCAAATGTCTTCGCCTGTGCAGTCTTTGATGTGACAATAGGCTGGTCGATCCACTCGGCATAGATACGCAAGCCCGTAATGAGAAAATCTCTCAGGACGATGATCCACACCATCCACGCATCCACAAGATCGAGATATACAAACGAGAACAAAGCTGTTGCAGACAGAATTTTATCTGCAAGTGGATCGAGGAATTTTCCCCAGCGAGAGACATAGCCATACTTGCGAGCAACCCAGCCATCATACCAGTCTGTCAAGGCAGCGACAATGTACACTATCAGCGACATTTGCTTTAAAAACGATGACTCAGAGAAAAGAAGGATAGCAAAAATGGGTGTGAGAATAATTCGTAGAATCGTTAGTGAATTCGGGATGGACATTCTCTCTCGAAATTTTCTGTAATGTACCACTTTTGAAGAGAATTGCAAAATGAAACCTATTTCAGGATGTGACACAGGTAGTAAAACTGTATCAAAGAAGCAACCGGAGGTCGTAGAGCGCATTTTGTAGATGGACTTCTTTGCCTCCTGATTATGTCCGAAGGACCCCTCCGGGGAATCAGACTCTACGCAGCGATGATTCTTTTTCTTCTCCTCTTCACCTGCACATAATAAAATACACTCTCCATCACAGTCAGCAAGATCAGTGAGAGCGTATCCCGATCGAGCCAGCGAGCGAAACCTTCCTTCGCAACAAGAAACTGTAAGATAAACGCCGATATCGACCAACCGACGGAGAAGATCAATGCAAGAAATCCGACAGCGAGAAAGCCTTCTTTGATATCAGCTTCTTGCCAGCGCTTCGTAAAAAATGCTACAGCAGCAATCGTGTGAATGTAGAAGATGAAAAGAGTAATCACGAGAGATTTTTGATTTGCGATTTTAGATTTCTGATTGTTGCGTTGAGCAAAGACATGAAGAAATTAACCAGTTACCCAATTAACCAATCAACTAATTAACAATTCACCACCAACACTGGACAAGTGAATCAGAACAGCGCGCGGATTGTTTTCAGTAAAATCTTGATGTCGAACCAGAGCGACCAGTTTTCGATGTAGTAAATGTCGTACTTGATGCGTTCTTCGAGGGACGAGTTGCCGCGGAGACCATTGACCTGTGCCCAGCCAGTCATGCCAGTCTTCACACGATGGCGGTCTAAGTACTTCGGAACAAGACGACTAAACTGCTCAACGAAATAGGGACGCTCAGGTCGTGGTCCAACCAAACTCATCTGCCCTTTGAAAACATTGATCAACTGAGGCAGTTCATCAAGACTTGCTTTTCTGAGAATTCTGCCGACTCGTGTTTGACGCGGATCGTTCGAGATTCCAAGTCCCGCTTCTTCATCGAAATGCTCTGATCCGGTTTTCATCGAACGAAACTTTACCATTTCGAATTGCTTGCCGTCAATGCCTATTCGCTCTTGTCGAAATAACACCGGTCCTTTGGAACCGAGTTTGATGAGAGCCGCAATGAGGACAAAAATCGGAGAGCTTATAACTAAGAGGAGTGAGGAAATAACGATATCGAATGCACGCTTCATGATTCTCCCCCATGTGGTCATCGGTACGCCTTTGATTTTGATGAATGGGATGCCCTCGATCTCTTTCATCCCGACCTTATCAGGGCTTGCCATGATCTCCAGAATGTCTGGAACCATCATGAATTCGATGTTTTTTCCTTCACATTCTTGGATGATGTTGTAAAGCTTTGGGTGGTCATCGTTATTCACGGCAATCAGAGCAAGCTCGACGTGCTCATGAGAAAGTTTTGATGGAGCTTCTTTCAGCGTTCCGAGATATGCTGCCTGTGCTAACGGGAGATCGTCCGTATTTTCTTGGTCGGCAAAATAGCCGATGAATCTGTAGCCAAGCATTGGATGGTTGTGAAGCGATTCGTAGATACGATTGGCAGTGTCATTGCTTCCAATAATGACAGCGTTGCGTAACTCCCTTCCGCTTCGGTAAAGTGCCTTCTCGATCCGATATAAAACAACTCGTCCCAAAAAAATCAGTGTAATCGAAAACCCCCACAACAATCCAAACACGATGCGTGAATAGGAAAAGGCACGATAGAAAAACGCCATACTCATGACGACGAGCATCGCAAGCGTCACGAGCTTGAGGACGGTGAAAAACTCGTCACTGAGAGCAACATTTCGGCGAGCTCCATACATCTTTCGGGAATTGAAGATTAATAGCCACACAGGAATGACAACAAATGAACCAAACACGTAAGCGTCTAACGGAGGTGTTGATTCATTAAGCGGAAGGAATGTGAAGAATGATGTCTTGAACCGAATCCAGTACGCTAAGAGAAACGCGCACTCAATGGCGATGCTGTCGAACAAAACACCGAGTGTTGGTATGAGGAAGTCGTTACGGCGAGGACGCGCCATTACTAAAGGATGTGAGATGTGGGATTTTCGTTTTGTGACGATTCCATAGAATCACTCGTCGCGAGACATATATTTCATGATCTCAGTACTCAGATGCTTAATACTTTGTTACTTAACCGAACATCTCATGTTCAAGGATGCCACAGATAATGTGTGCGACTGTAATATGTCCTTCCTGAATTCGCTGCGTGTCGTTGGACGGAATGATGATCGGAATATCGACCAGCTCTTTCGATACTCCTCCATCCTTGCCCAAAAATCCGATAACGGTCATTCCACGCTTCTTTGCCTCCTTAATTGCACGATTCACGTTTTCAGATTTTCCGCTTGTGCTGATCGCAATGAGAACATCTCCCTTATTCCCAAGCGCTTCTACCTGACGAGAGAAGACGTTCTCAAAACCAATATCGTTCCCACCGGCGGTCAGCATAGAAGAATCGGTAGTCAGTGCAACGGCAGCCAGGGGAGGTCGGTCGGACTTATTCATGCGGATGACAAGCTCCGTAGCAATGTGCTGTGAGTCTGCTGCGCTGCCGCCATTGCCACACAGCAACACCTTCCCTTTATCGTTATAACATTTGATGATTGTGTCAACAGCTTTCAGGATGTCGCCAGCGCACGCATCAAAGATTTTCTTTTTTGTCTCAGCGCTTTCGTTGAGCTGATCTTGAATGTATTTTTGGCGGTAGACGAGGGTCAAGGGTAGATGTGCCATAAATAGGTTTGAGGTGATAGGTTGTAGGTATCAGGTTTTTAGCATTGTTTGAACGATCGCGGCAGTTTGTCGGAGTGCTTCATCAAGCTTAGATACATCCTTTCCGCCTGCGGTTGCGAGATGTGGTCGTCCGCCGCCGCCTCCCCCAACTCGCTTAGCGATCTCTCCAACGATTTTGCCCGCTTGCAGGTTTTTGTTTTTGATAAGATCATCTGTCACAACACACACGAGTGCAACTTTTTCATCCACGACAGCGCCAAGCACACCTACACCTGAAGACAGCTTTGAGCGGAGCGTGTCACCTAAGCTTTTGAGTTCTTCCATGTCACTCGCTTCGATCTTTGCCGACACAACCTTGAAGCCATCGAGGGAGACTCCAGAGGCAACAAGTGATTCGATATTCGATGACGCTTTGTTCACACGATGTTTACTAATTTCTTTCTTGAGATCGAGCGTGGATTTGGCGATGTATTCAATTGTTTCTTCGCGCTGACGAAGTGCATTCTCCACCGCATCGATCTCTTTTCTGCTTACTCGATCTGCTGGGAGTGAAACAATACCAAGTGAAGGTCGAGGCGTTGACTCTACCTTTTTGTACAGACCAAGCTCTTTTTCGAGTGTTTCTTTTTCCTCAATGAGTTTGGCAAGCCGTTCATCAAGCTCACCAATTTTTTTAAGCTGCTTCTGGATGTACTGGCTGAGCCCATCGCCCGTGACTGCTTCGATACGCCTGATGCCGCTGGCAATGCTCGATTCAGAGATAATCTTGAACAGACCAATATCCCTTGTGTTCTTGACATGTGTACCTCCACACAGCTCGACGGAAAACTTAGGATCAATCTCGACGATGCGAACGCGATCACCGTATTTATCACCGAAAAACATCTTTACATTGGGATATTTTCTCTTTGCTTCTTCAATCGTAAGCCAATCCTTCGGATCATTCAGTGCGACAACCGTAATAGACTCTGCAATCTTCTCGTTAACCATTTCTTCAATTGCTCTGAGCTGATCGGGGGTAATTTTTTCAAAATGATTGAAGTCGAAACGCAGATGATCCGGTGCGACAAGCGAGCCTTGCTGATGAGCGTGCGTGCCGAGCACTCGCCGCAACGCCTCGTGGACAATGTGAGTAGCGGTGTGGTTGCGCTCGATGTTGCGACGTCTAGATTTATCAATTTCAGCAATGATTTTATGAAAAAAAATATCCTCTGACCCTTCGTAGCGGTGAGTAATAAGATTATCTTTTTTTATCGTGTCAATGACCTTAACCTTTATTTCGCCAGCGATCAATTGTCCCGTGTCCCCAACTTGACCACCAGCTTCAGCATAAAAAGGTGTGCGATCTAGGATAAGAAATCCCTGAGCTAGACTTAATATTGTAGCTTCACATCTATCCATTTCATACCCCACAAACTGCGTTGGAGTAGTGACCTCATCCTTGTGCATAAAACTTAGAATTGAGGGCACTGATTTTCCTTTAGCTTCTTCTCTAGATCGCTCTCTCTGCTCCTCCATTAACTCCACAAACCTCGCAGTATCGACCGTCAACCCTCTCTCCTTAGCCATCATCTCCGTAAGGTCAAGCGGAAAGCCGTACGTGTCATACAACTTGAAAGCATCTTCACCAGGAAACGTTTTGGAGTGACCAATCTCATCGATAACAGACTCAAAAATCTCCAGACCACGGTCAAGTGTCGCATTGAAGCTCTCCTCTTCGCCTTTAATCACACGCTCAATGTACGATTGCTTCTCTCTGATTTCTGGATACTGATCGCCCATGGACCGCACAACTGCTTCAACAACTTTGTAAATAAAGGGTTCATGCATGCTAAGATTCCTTTCAAAGCGTGCTGCACGGCGAAGGATGCGACGCATGACATAGCCACGTCCTTCGTTGGAAGGAATCCCGCCATCGACAATCGAAAACGAAAGCATCCGCATATGGTCGGCAATGACGCGCATCGCAATGTCTGTCCCACGATCAAGTGTGCCTTTGTATCCTTTTCCAGTAAGCTCGCCGATACGATGAATAATTGGCATAAAGACATCAGTATCATAGTTCGACTTCTTCCCTTGCAGCACAGCGCACATCCGCTCGAAGCCCATACCGGTGTCGACGTGCTTTGCTGGAAGCGGTGTGAGATTCCCTTGAGTATCCCGGTCGTACTGGATGAAGACGAGATTCCAAATCTCCATGACACGAGGATCGCCTGCATTGATAAGTTTTCCGCCCGAAAGGTCGTCAGTCAGGTCGATGTGGATTTCAGAGCAGGGTCCGCACGGTCCCGTTTCTCCCATCTCCCAGAAATTATCTTTCTTACCGAAACGAAAAATATGGGAGTGATCAATGTCAGTCACTTTCTTCCAGCATTGTTCTGCTTCATCATCGGCTTCAAAAACTGTTGCGTACAACCGGCGTTTATCGAGCCCCCACACTTTTGTCAGAAGTTCCCATGCCCACTCGATCGCTTCTTTTTTATAGTAGTCGCCTGCTTGCCGAATGCTTCGTTCAGCAGGCAAGCCGAATGACCAGTTACCGAGCATCTCAAAGAATGTATGGTGGTACGTATCTCTTCCTACTTCTTCGAGATCGTTGTGTTTGCCGCTGACACGGATACACTTTTGAGAGTTTGCTACACGGACGTAGTCCCTCGTTCCAGTCCCAAGAAAAACATCTTTGAACTGGTTCATGCCAGCATTCGTGAAAAGCAGTGTTGGGTCGTCGTATGGAATGACTGGGGCGCTGGGAACGATGGTATGCCCACGCTCTTTAAAGAAATTCAAAAAACTATTTCGGATTTCGTTAGCTGTCATCGGGATGCTTCTTTTCAATGTCGAACTCTGTAAACTACTACCAAGTGCTTCATATCATCAATTTCGTACAGAATGCGATATACTCCTACCCGTATTCTTCATCTATTTTGCGAACCTACTAATTTCTTACAACCTATCGGTCGAGGATCTTGCGAAAGACTATCGATGAACTGCATAGAGCGTTTGTATATATTGTAAGAAACTTTGTAAAGCTCTTTTTGCGCTGTTGGCATGATTTCCACAGCATATTTCATTTTTTCCTTCGGAGTAGCTTCTTTTTTGCCTCAGCCCATGGAATACTTTTTTCGTGTTCTGCTTCCTTCATCGCTTGAAAGTCTTCTAAGTCCTCTAAGTAATCAAGTAATTTTTCATAGGTCTTGAATGGAAGGAGGACATGAGTTTTTTTCCCTTTTGCATCGTAAAGAACTTGGGCCTCTTTTACAATATTAGTCATGATTTTGTCCTGTCACTCCTGTAATTCGAGTTACACCTCGATCTGCGTCAATAATTCAATCTCTTCTAACACCCCACTGACTTGAACACACTTTGTCATTCCCCCTTGATAGACAACAGCTTTGCCATTGCTGTGAACTTCCCAGGCGAGTGATTCCGCCTTTGCTACATCACATCCAAGGGCTTTGATGAGCTGTCCTATCACTTCATCAAACGTATGGATTTCATCGTTGAACAGGATGACCTTCGCCGGTTCCTGAATAGCGACATCTATTCCCTGTTCTTCTTCCAGTTCGATTACTGGTCCCACAGGGATCGTTTCTAACTGAGCAGTTGCCATCATTCATACATAAAAATCAATCAATGTAAGAAAAAGTAGCAAAAAGCATAGACTTATGCAAAATACACTATTGACTTTTGAGTCAAGATGAAATATATTACTCTAAGCAATTATCAAGCAAGTAGTCTCACATGAAGCAAATTATACCATATATTGTCGCACCGTTGATTTCTTTCTTCATGGCGTTCCTTGTGATCATTTTTCCAACGTTGAAAACTACAGATCATCATGAAACTCGCAGAGTAGGAGAGAGCGATGCTTTGAGAAGTTTTGAGTGGTGGTATAATCAGCGTGCATACCCGTATGAACTTATTCCACAGGGGGCGTTTGAGAGAGCTGCTCGCTATGTGAATGCATCGATAAAGAAAGAACGGAAATACTCTCCGATGGATGCCAACAGTTCACAGTGGAGTTCTCTTGGTCCAACAAATATTGGAGGGAGAACACTTGCTCTTGCTGTTAATCCAATCGATCCAAACATCGTATGGGCAGGTGCAGCCAGCGGTGGACTCTGGAAATCGACAACAGGAGGTGAGGGGACGAATGCGTGGAGCTACATCAACACGGGACAAAACACAATCTCAGTCAGTACAATAGCGCTGGATCCAACCAACCCCGACATCATCTACATTGGCACAGGTGAAATCAGTCGTTACCAACGACCACTTGTTGGAACTCCCGGTGCTCGTGCCTCGTATGGGATGGGGATTTTGAAATCGACAGATGGCGGGACGACATGGACGCAAACAGGATTAACATTTACCTTTCCACAAATTACAGCAGTTCAAAAAATCATCATCAATCCTCTGAACACAAGCACGCTCTTCGCAGCCACAAGTGAAGGTGTGTACAAATCGATTGACGCAGGTGCTACATGGTATCAAGGTAATGCAGTCTTGATGGCGATGGATGCTGTGATGCATCCTACTGATACAACTATCCTGTATTCTTCTCACGGTAATCTGAACTCATCGCCCAATCCCGGAATCTACATGAGTCTTGATGCGGGTGAGTCATGGGACCAACTGACTAATGGATTACCATCTGCAAATTTCGGTCGAACGCCGCTTGCTATCTCACCGTCAAATTCTTCGATTTTGTATGCTGGAATTTCAAGCGGTGCAAGTTTGGGAATGATCGGACTTTATAAATCGACCGATGGTGGTTTAAGTTGGTCAGCCGTTTCTACATTGAATTATGTTGGTAATCAAGGATGGTACAACAATGTTGTCGCAGTTCATCCTGAGTCTCCTGATACAGTATACTGCGGGGGGATTGACATTTATCAATCGTCGGACGGGGGTACGCTCGGCAATATCTCGTCCGGCAGGGTTCATGTCGATCAACATGCGATAGCTTTCCATCCTACCAATCCTCGCCTGATGTATTTTGGCTGTGATGGCGGTGTATATAAAACGACAGATGGCGGTTCAACATTCATTGATTGCAACAATGGTTACATTACAACCCAGTTTTATCCGGGTTTTGCAAATGCAGCGGCGGACTCGACCATTGCCCTTGGAGGTTTGCAAGACAATGGCTCGTTGAGATATACCGGAAGTCCAATCTGGTCACATGTTCTCGGTGCCGACGGTGGCTGGTGTGCTATTGACCCGACGAATAAAAACATCATGTACGCTGAGCATCAAAACCTTGTGGTCTTTAAATCGACAAACGGAGGAAATAGTTTTTTCAACATTAATAATGGACTGCCAAGCGGTTCTAACAATACAAATTTTATCCCTCCGTTTGTCATCTCACCCTCTTCACCAAATATCTTGTATGCTGGTGCAAGAAATGTTTACAAGACAACCAATGGAGGGTCATCGTGGTTCTCATCAAACGGGGCTGCAACGCTCAATGGTACGAACATAGCCTGTATAGGAGTCTCATGGACAAATCCAGATACAGTACTCGCTGCCACAGGCACTGGTGCGTTGGGGGCTTCATCGCTCTTTGAAATATTCAGATCGATCAATGGCGGTCAAACATGGACAAATGTTACTGGAAGCCTGCCCAACCGATATCCAACGGATATCAAGTTCCATCCAACAGATAGCAAGATTGCTTATGTAACGTATTCAGGATATGGCACAGCACATCTGTTCAAGACAACCGATGCAGGATTAACGTGGAACGACTTTTCGGCAAATCTTCCCGATATCCCACACCAATGTGTCACCGTTGATCCTGAGCAGACGGAAAATATGTACGTTGGTACTGACCTTGGTGTTTTCCGATCATCCGATGGCGGTATAAGCTGGGAAGAATTTAATAACAGCATGCCAGCAGCAATGGTTCTCGATCTTACGATCTCACGAGCAAACAATGCTGTCAGAGCTTCAACATTCGGGAATGGAGTGTACGAACGAAAACTCATTCGAACTCCGAGTTTAGCATTGTCATCGCCCAATGGCGGCGAAGTCCTTGCTGCCGGATTGATTGAAGAAATTACATGGACTCAGAAATTCCTGAATCTGGTGAAGTTAGAATACTCAACTGATGACGGATCTAACTGGACACTCATTGCCGACCTGATTCCAGCATCGCCCGCATCATATGCATGGTCTGTGTCATTCATTTCAACAACACAAGGTCGTATTCGAATCACCGATGCTGAAAGTGGATCACTCGTTGACATAAGTGACTCAGTGTTTACCATCATGGTGAATCCTGACGTGTTTGAAGGATGGAATCTTCTTTCAATCGACCTTGCAGTGCCCGATTCACGGAAGAATATCCTTTTCCCCACAGCTCTTTCCGAAGCGTTTACATACGCTAGAGCCTATGTCCGACATGATACGCTGCTCAATGGTGTTGGCTACTGGTTGAAATTCGCTGCACCACAGTTCACATTATACACAGGCGACTCGATCCTCAGTGACACGATTGAAGTTCAACCTGGTTGGAATATGATCGGGTCGATCTCAAAGTCAATTGAAGTCAATAGTATTACTGAGATTCCTTCCGGTATTGTGGCGTCACTGTACTACGGCTTTCACTCAGGGTACTACACAGCTGATTCAATTAGACCCAAAAAAGGTTACTGGATTAAAACGAGTGCTTCAGGGAGCTTGGTATTATCTGCCTCACTATCAAAAATACCTGCTCGAACCGAGAATGAACTTGACGAGCTTAATAGGTTAAGTATTTTCGATAGTAAAGGTTGCAAGCAAATACTCTATTTCACTACCGAAACTGAAGTTCTTGACCTCAATCGTTATGAGTTACCACCTCCTCCGCCAAGAGGAATGTTTGATGTGCGGTTTGCGTCAGGTCGGATGGTAGAAGTTCTCAATGAACATCAAGGCGAGTTGCCTATCATTATTTCAGCAGCTTCGTATCCAGTGCGACTGAGCTGGAAGATCAAACAACCTTCGAATAGACTCATCGTACAACTTAGAGATCGTACGATTGACTTGGAAGGAAGTGGAGAAACTCAAATCTCATACTTGGATAGCCAAATCTTCTTGAAGCTCTCACCTGCCTCTATTCCAGAAGTGCCCAGAGAATTTGCTTTGTTCCAAAACTACCCAAATCCATTCAATCCGAGTACAGTTATCAGGTTCCAGCTGCCAGTTTCCAGTTGGGTTACACTGAAGGTCTATGATATGCTGGGACAAGAAGTGACAACGTTGGTACAGGAGTTTCAGGATTCAGGATTAAGGTCTGTACAGTGGGATGCCGACGACATCCCAAGTGGAATCTACTTCTACCGTCTTGTGGTAGAACCGATCGAAAAAGAGACGAGGGCAACGAAATATGTGAGTGTGAGGAAAATGTTAGTCCTCAAATAAACCAATGAATAAGCTTAATTTAGCCCCCTCGGCTTGGATTTTGAAGTAGGCATTGATAACTCAGCCTCTTTTATAATCCTTCTTGTCCCAATTTAAAGAAAGGGGAGAGAAGGATAAATTTAGAATTACAATAATTTTCTTGACTTTTATTTTAGTATTTTTTATTATAGCACGTCCTAAGGTTGCTGCTGGTTATAAATCACATCTATTAGCTACTTTTAAGAAAGGAGTCTATCTATGTTTAAACGTTTGTTCGGTATAGTCCTCTCCATTATTCTGGTTTTCATATTCTCTTCTGCCGTGTTCTCTCAAGAGACGATGCAGAAAGAAATGAAAAAGGATGAGATGAAGAAAGAAGGGATGATGATGAAG
Organism: Ignavibacteriota bacterium; assembly: GCA_016209795.1. GTDB lineage: Bacteria > Bacteroidota > Ignavibacteria > UBA10030 > SZUA-254 > JACQVI01. The sequence continues at coordinate 15,344 of JACQVI010000230.1, read as the reverse complement.
AGTGTCGAGTGTAATCCTGTCTGCGGCTTCATGATCCGAAGCTATGATGAGAAGGAACTCACTTCCATGGTGATGGAACACGCCAAGAAGCATCATCCACAAATGAAGATGACAGAAAAAGATGTTAAAGGCATGATGAAAGACGTGAAGATGGAGATGAAGAAGGAAGAGAAGAAAATGGAAGAACCGAAGAAAGAGGAATAACTCTCAAATCTCTTTCTAAGTTTTAAAAACACAAGGGTAATGGCTCCTCAATGATCTCCATTACCCTTAATTTTTCCATGAGGTTAGAGCACTAAACAACAAATTCTTAATCCATATTTCTCACGATTTCATTTCCAAACTCTGAACATTTCACTTCCTTTGCTCCCTGCATTAATCGAGCAAAGTCGTACGTGACGACTTTGGACTTAATTGTTCTCTCTAATCCTTTAATAATAAGGTCGGCTGTTTCTTTCCAACCCATATAGCGCAGCATCATCTCACCGCTGAGGATAACTGAACCGGGGTTAACTTTATCCAGATTAGCATACTTCGGTGCGGTGCCATGCGTTGCTTCAAACACAGCGTGGCCGGTGACAAAATTGATATTACCTCCGGGAGCGATTCCAATTCCACCAACCTGCGCTGCAAGAGCATCGCTCAGATAATCGCCATTCAAATTGAGTGTTGCAATGACGTCGAAATCTTCTGGACGAGTTAACACTTGTTGAAGTGTGATATCAGCAATGGCATCCTTGATCAAAATTTTTCCCGAGGCAAGTGCAGCTTTTTGTTCAGCGTTTGCGGAATCTTCCCCTTGTTTCTTTTTTGTTCTTTCCCACTGTGCCCACGTGTATACCTTATCGCCGAACTCTTTTTCTGCCATTGCATATCCCCAATCGCGAAACGCTCCCTCTGTGAACTTCATGATGTTGCCCTTGTGGACAAGCGTTACAGACTTTCTTTTGTTCTGAAGTGCATACTGTATCGCCGCTCGAATGAGGCGCGCTGATCCTTGATACGACACAGGCTTTAAACCAACACCAACCTGAATATCACCATCTGCAGGTACAGAATTACCGATCATGTTCGACCACTCATTCACTGCATCTTTTGTCCCAAAACGAATCTTTTTGAAACTGGCGGGAAATTCTTTTGCAAAGAATTCGAGGACCTTCTGTGCTTCCAGACTGCCACCGGGAAATTCAATGCCGGCGTAAATATCTTCCGTATTCTCACGGAAGATCACCATATCGATTGCATCAGGGCGTTTTACCGGAGACGGTACACCTTGGAAATACCTTATCGGTCTCAAGCACACATAGAGATCCAACAACTGTCGTAGTGCAACGTTTAGCGAACGAATTCCTCCACCGACTGGTGTCGTGAGTGGACCTTTGATCCCCACAAGATACTTCTGAAAGGATTCAACCGTTTCATCAGGCAACCATGTGTTGAATTGCCTATACGATTTTTCTCCAGCGAAAACTTCCATCCATGCGATTGACCTTTCACCTCCGTAAGCCTTTTGAACTGCAGCATCAAACACCCTTTGTGAGGCTCGCCAGATGTCGGGACCGGTACCGTCTCCTTCAATGAATGGAATAATAGGATGATCAGGAACGTTCAGCCGCTGTGAACTGATCGTGATCACTTCTCCGTGTTTTGGTTGTTGCAAAGGTGTCATATCGTGTAAAGAGATTAGTGTACTTCGAGCATGTGATGAGAGTTGATGCATTGTCTAATACGGTTTGCATACAGTGCCATTGCATCGTTCTGATATTTCTTTAGTTTCAGAACAAACCGTATGTTATCATCGCTGTATCGAGGTGTAATATGAAAATGGAAATGAAAAACCGACTGGCCTGCCGCTTTTCCATTGTTGGAGAAGATATTAAACCCAGGTGGCTTGAGAGCATCCACAAGGGCTTCCGAAACAATCTTTGTTACCTTTATGATATTAGCGAGTTGGTCTTCAGGAACTTCAAGAAACGTCGCTGAGTGCGTTCGTGGTATGACCAGAATATGCCCGTAGTGAATTGGTTTAATATCAAGAATCGCAATTACATGTTGATCTTTGTAGAGAATTTCAGCAGGTGCTTCTCCACGAATGATCTTACAGAATTCGCACTCTATGACTTGATTTGTTTTCATGTATCCATAGTGATAGGTTCTTAAAAATATACCAAAATTTCCTTGTGAAAGTCAACGTGACCACCGCGTCTACAGACAGAATGTATCGAACGGTTAAGTTGCTTATTTCCAGAGTGTTGTGTATATTGCATGCAGTTTTCCAATACTATTCTGAATCCATTTCACAGGAGATTTTTATGGCACGATCTTTAGTCGTCATCTTCCTTGTAATAGTTGTTTGTTCTCTCACTTTTACCGGGTTCCAATGTGGTTCATCTGAGATGACAAGTGCAAAATTGTATATCCAGCGCCAAGATTGGGAAGCTGCGGAACGATCGTTATTAAAAGAAATTCAAAACAATCCTAACAACGCCGAAGCATGGTATCTTTTAGGGGACACACGTGCTCGGCTTGCGAATTACCGAGGAATGCTTGACGCTGTTACTTCATCACTAAAGCTCAGTAAAGAGTATGAAGAAAGAATCAAAGTTGTGAAGCTGTTCGGCTGGCAACAAGCGTTAAACGAAGGTGTGAATCGTTATAATCAAAGTGTCAAGGCTTCCCCTGATAGTGCTGCAATGCTTCGGCAGCAGGCTATTGATTCATACAAACTAGTAATTGAAATCAATTCGGATAGCGTTATAACATACCAAAACATGGCAATTGCTCAACATGCTCATGGAAATTATGACGAGGAGATTGTGTATTTGAAGAAAGCACTGGAACGGAAAAAAGATCCTCAATTTGTCACTTACCTTATTAATGCATATCTCCAAAAAGGCTCGGATGCTAAGAAGGCAGGGAACACGCAGCAGGCTGAGGAGTATTTTGATCTTGCGATCAAAGAATTAATAGAGGTCAGAAAAGAAAACCCCAATGACCCTGAATTATTGGGGACACTCATCAATGTCCATATTGAGGCAGGGCGTGCACAAGATGGGATGCCGTACATTCGAGAAGCGGTTGAGAAAGAGCCCAATAACAAAGTGTACCAAAATGATCTCGGACTCCTGTTGCTGGAAACTGGTGAACTTGAAGAGGCGATCACGCATTTCGACGCCTCAATTGCTGCTGATAGTACTTATCAGGAAGCATTACGCAACGGTGCGGTTACATATATGAGGCTCGGTCAAAAGATTAAAGAAGCGGCAGATGCAAAAGCCGATCCTAAGAAAGGCTCTACAGACAAAACACATTTAGAAAAATTTAAAAAAGCTGTTGTTCTCTTGGAAAAACTCACCAGCATGAAATCTGATGATCCAGATATTTGGGAAGCATTAGGAACAGCCTATGCGAATGCCGGTATGGTGAAAAAAGCTGAGGAAGCTATTAAGACTGCAGATGCACTCCGTAACAGATAAGAAATAAGCATATTTGAAGACGATTGACAAAAAGCAAAAAGGAATCGACTATGGGAAATCAGATGTCACCTCCACAACAAATTAATATCGAGCTTGGTGAAAAAGAAGCCGAGGGAATTTACTCGAACCTTGCAATCATTACTCACTCTCCGGCAGAGTTCGTTATTGATTTTACACGTGTCTTACCGGGCGTACCAAAAGCAAAGGTTCATGCACGCATCATCACAACGCCTCAGCATGCTAAGCTGCTGCTCAATGCTCTCAAAGATAACATCGAAAAGTACGAAAAGACCTTTGGTGAGATTAAGATTCATGGAGAGCCAACCACGGGTGGATTTGGATTCCAGCCCCTTCCAACAGGCGATAAAGTACACTAAGACTTACAAGATATAGCGACTCAAATCTTTGTTCTTCACAATGTCGCTGAGTTTTTCCTTGACCATCTCTTTCGTCACTACGATGGTTTTCCCACTGTACTTATTAGGAGCGTCAAACAAAATTTCTTCCAAGAGCGTTGTCATGATTGTGTGAAGACGGCGTGCACCTATATTTTCTACTTGTTCATTCACCTGTGTAGCGGTCCTAGCAATCTCACGAATGCCACCCTCCGTAAACTCTAACGTTACCCCCTCAGTCTCAAGCAATGCTGTATACTGCTTGATTAAAGCATTTTGAGGCAGTGTTAAGATTTTGACAAAGTCCTCTTCCGTTAAACTATCCAGTTCAACACGAATAGGAAAACGACCCTGAAGTTCCGGAATCAAATCAGACGGCTTTGAGACATGAAAAGCACCGGATGCCATAAACAGAATATGGTCAGTCTTGACCATACCATATTTTGTCAGCACTGTTGTACCTTCAACAATCGGTAATAAATCGCGCTGAACACCTTCCCGCGAAACATCCGGTCCTGCGGCTTGTCCTCGCTCGCCTGCAATCTTATCAATCTCGTCAATAAAGACGATACCGGAGTTTTCAACTCGTTGCAAAGCTTCCTTAATCACCGCTTCTGTATCGATGAGTTTCTGAGCTTCTTCCTGCATGAGGACGTTTCTAGCTTCTGCGATGGACATTTTTCGTTTCTTTGTACGTTTGGGAAGAATGTTGCCAAACATCTCCTGAATACTCACTCCCATTTCTTCGATATTAATCGGACCGAAGACTTGCATCGCAGGCATTTGAGTTGATGTAATGTCAATTTCAATCGTTCGTTCTTCTAACTCACCAGCACGTAACTTCTCTCTGAACCTTTCACGTGTCGATTTATTATCATCACTTTCTAAGAGTTCTTCTTGATTGCCAACACCGGCTTCAACAGGCTGTCTCCTTTTGAGCGGTGGAACAAGGATGTCCAGGATTCGCTCTTCAGCCAGTTTCGCTGCTTTATCTTGAACTTCATTCGTCTTCTCATTCTTCAACATATTCACAGAAAACTCGGTCAAATCCCGAATCATTGAATCCACATCTCTGCCAACGTACCCGACTTCGGTAAACTTTGACGCTTCGACTTTGATAAACGGGGCGTTGACTAACTTCGCCAAGCGCCGGGCAATTTCTGTTTTTCCAACACCCGTAGGACCGATCATGATAATGTTATTCGGCATGATTTCTTCACGCATGTTTTCAGGGGTCTGGAGCCTTCGCCACCGGTTCCTGATCGCTATCGCAACAGATTTTTTCGCCGCCTGCTGACCAATAATGTAACGATCTAACTCCCGCACGATCTCTGGTGGGGTTAATTCTCGTATCGAATCTTTCTTAGGTTTCTTATTCATGAATTCTCTTACAATTCTTCAAGCACAATGTTCTTGTTTGTATAGATGCAGATATCACTTGCTGCTTCGAGTGATTGCTGAACGATTTCTTTGGCTGAAAGGAGAGTATGCTTTTTCAACATACGCGCAGCAATGAGTGCGTAACTTCCACCTGAACCAATTGCAATGATGCCGTCATCCGGTTCGACGATTTCACCCGTTCCAGAAATTACTAACGCTTGTTCTTTATTTAACACTGCAAGCAATGCTTCAAGTTGGCGAAGGTACTTATCTGTGCGCCAGTGTTTCGCAAGTTCCACAGCAGCACGAAGCAGATTACCCTGATATTGCTGCAGCTTATCTTCAAATCGCTCGAAGAGCGTGAAAGCATCGGCGGTAGCACCTGCAAAACCAGCCAGGACAGTGTTGTTATATATTTTTCGTACCTTCCGCGCGCTTTGTTTCATGACAGCATTGCCAACAGTGACCTGACCATCACCACCTATGACAGTCTGCCCGTTATGCGTAAGACCAATCACAGTAGTAGAATGAATAATCGAAGACATGATTGATGAACTTGTTGATTAAATCTTTCTTCTTAATCGAGCTACCGGAATTTTCATTGCTTCTCGATACTTAGCAACAGTACGACGAGCAATGTTCAGACCTTGCTTGTTCAACATTTCTGCTATCTTATCATCGCTGAGTGGATGATCAGGATTTTCCTGCTCAATGATCTCCTTGATCATTCGTTTCACTTCCTTATTGGCAATTTCTTCCCCTGTGAATGTGGTAAGCTTGTCGCTGAAGAAATAGCGCAACTCAAACACACCATACTCAGTCTGGACGTACTTACCATTGACGACACGGCTGATGGTGGAAATATCCATCCCGATATTATCGGCAATGTCTTTGTAGATCATAGGCTTGAGATTTTCCCCCGTCTCAAAGAACTCGTGCTGCTTTTCAATAATTGCCCGCATCACCTTTATCATTGTATCTCGGCGCTGATTGATCGAAGCGATAAACCATTTTGCCGCCTCGAATCGCTGACGAATAAACTTCCTTACACCGTTTGAAGCAGTTTTTTTAGAGCTCTGCATCATCAGCTCTTTATATCTCCGGTTAACCCGAATGGTGGGTACGGTCCTATCGTTGAGCATCACAATAAAATCACCGTTGTCTCGCTCAACGATGAAATCAGGTATGATGTAGTTTTGTTCAACCGATATCTGCCCCTCTCCGGGCTTCGGATTTAATTTTTGAATAAGCTCAATGATCGGCTTGAGTTGATCGAGCGTCAGATTGAGGTCTTTTGCAAGCTCTTCGTAATGTTTGAGTGTGAAATCTTCAAAATGCTCACACAGGATTGACAGAGCTAATTCCTTGAGTTTAGGCTGAACATCTCCAACTTCAAGTTGAACGATCAGGCATTCTTGTAGATTGCGAGATGCAATTCCAGGAGGATCAAGCCGCTGAATCAGCTTCAGAATTTCTTCTGCTCTTTCGTTGGTGATGGAAAGACCTTGAGCAAGATTGAGATCCTGCACGATGAGAGGTAATTCTCGGCGAAGGTATCCATCCTCGTCAATGTTACCGATGATTTCTTCGCAGAGTACTCTTTCGTCAGGAGTCAAATCGAGTAATAAGATTTGATCCTTAAGCCGCTGAGCAAGAGTTACTTCTGCAGGTTGTGGAAATTCATCGCGTTCTTCGCTCTCGTAGTTCATCTGGGAAGTCTTATATCCTTCCAGCTCATCGTTCATGAAATCTTCAAAGGTATAACGATCGTCTTCGTCAGAAGTAGTTTGCTCTTCTGTTTGTCCGTCAACTGTTGGCTCTGGAAGTTCATCCAACGCGGTGTCTTCTTGCTCTTGGGTGAGTTCCATATCGTCCACTTCTTCCAGCAACGGATTCATCTCCAATTCCGCTTTGATGCGCTGTTCGAGCGCGAGGACCGGCAATTGCAGCATTTGAAGATACTGCACCTGCTGCGGCGTTAACTTTTGTTGGAGTGTCAGTCGTTGTGAAAGATTAAGCATTTGGTATTAATACATTGAAAGAATCAGTTACTTATCGTATAACACCTGATTACGTCGTTGACATTCGTTTCGAAATTCATCATACCATTCATCGCCAAATTTCCTGATCAACGAATCTTTTAAAAACTCATACAGGGGCATATTCTCTTCCCTGCCGCGCTGCAGAGCTGGCACACACTCAGGAATAGAGCGAAAGCGCAATAACATCATACCATCATCAGAAACACGAATAGGAAACAAATGGCACGAGAGCGGCTTTCGCCACGATGTCTTACCATCAAGATACGCTTTTTCCAGCGAACACCTTGCAAATCCCTTTTCATAATAAACAAATACGCAAGCCCTGTTGTCAACACACGTTGTTGCGTGATTGCCTGAAGAGCCTTCATACAGTCCAGAGCGCTCAATAACCTTACGATGCTGTTCTGAAAGATACCTTTTTGCAAAGGGAGACGCCCGCGCAAGTTCTTCAAGCTCATTATCTTCCAATGGAGCACCGCGTCCACCGGGCATTGTGCAACAGGCACCTTTACACTTTATAACATCACATGCAAAGCGCTCGTTGCCAATGTGATCTTCAATGACTGTTTCACCTATGACAAACATCTACGTGTAAAATACAAAAGTTTCCTGAAAGAGAAAAATACCTAAGTCACAGCTTTACAAACATTTTGCCCGGTAGCTGCTTTACCAGTCCCTTGAATTCCAAACTTAACAGATTGACCAATGCATCAGCGGTTGTCAGTTTACTTTGTTCAGCAATCATATCAATGTGACTCGGTGTTTCATAGAGAATATCGTAGATTTTTTTCTCAAAAAGGGTAAGGTGTGGTAGCGGTTTCAGCTCGTGTGGTTGTTTATCGCAGAGGAGTGGGCGGAGTTTTGTGGAGAGTTCCTCCAAGATATCGTCGACAGATTGGACGAGTTTCGCCTCGCCTCGTTTGATGAGGAGATTGCAGCCAGCGCTACGTTTTTCCGTGAGAGGTCCGGGGATTGCGAAAACTTCACGGTTCTGATCCAATGCCCATCGGGCAGTCAGCATTGCACCGCCGTCGACGTCGGTTTCAATAACCAGCGTACCCAGCGACAAACCGCTGATAATGCGGTTACGCTGAGGAAAATGCTCGGCATCTGGTTTCGCTCCCATTTCGAATTCTGACACAATGACTCCATTGTGTTTGATTGTCTCAGCCAGCGTTTTATTTTCTGGGGGATAGATGACGTCGATGCCTGAGCCGATGACGGCTGTTGTTCTCGCTCCTTTCCGCAGTGCCGAGGAATGTGCAATCGTGTCGATTCCTCTTGCAAGCCCGCTGACGATTGTCAACCCGAGAGCGCCAAGCTCTGCTGTAAATTTCTCAGCTAAGAGTTTCCCGTAGTTGCTTGGGGTTCGCGTGCCGACAATAGCGATGGAATATTTATCGGAATCTGCAAAAGAGCCAAAAGTGTACAGATACGGCGGCGGATCGTAAATTCTTTTCAGATTCTCGGGGTACGCGTTGTCCCAAAACGTTATGATTGCTCCTCCCATTTTCTGGAGGCGCTTAAGTTGTTCGTTTGCGAAGCGGACACCATCTTTGAAATGCAAGATACTCCGCGCCGTTTTTTCTTCTATACCTGGGACTTTGATGAGTTCGCGAGCAGACGCTTCGAAGACGGCAGCCGGAGATTTGAAATGCGTCATCAACGCGCGCAACCGTGTTGTGCCGACTCCGGGTACTTGGGAAAGAACGAGAAGTTTTTGCAGATCCATAACGCCTTCCATGGGAGATAGCCTTACTCAGCAACCTCCAAGCCATCAACAACCGCAATAACAACGGAGTGAACAGGCACTTTCTTATTCTTGAGCACTTGCGCGGCACTCTGTCCCTCCTGGATGATGAGCACAGTATCACCTATACCGGCATCGACAGTATCTAACGCAAGAATATCTCGACCGATCAATTTCCCTTCCAAATCAATAGGCTGAACGATGAGAATCTTCTGCGGCTTGAGATGCTCGTTCTTCTGTGTCGCAACAAGTGTTCCGATAACTTTACACAGCGTCATGTGAAGATTTCTGTAGCTCGTTCTTAAATCGATTAACCAAATCTTGCGCTCGTTCCATAGCTGGTGCCTCGGCAATGATACGGATAATTGGCTCCGTATTCGATTTGCGGAGATGAATCCAGGAATCATCGTAATCTAATCGTAATCCATCTTCCATGTTTGCTTTCCCATTCTGCGCGTGCCGACGTACGATATCCTGAAGCAATCGATCCGGATCCTTCTTATTGATTTCAAGTTTTGATTTGATCATGGAATATTGAGGCAGTGAAGTCTTAAGTTCAGAGAGCGTTCCACTAAACTCCGCCAGTTGTTGTAAAAGCAATCCTATGGCTGTAACCGCATCACGTCCATAGTGGATAGCGGGCAAGATAACACCGCCGCTCCCCTCCCCTCCAATCAAGGCACCACACTCCTTCATCTTCTGAGCGACGTTGATTTCACCTACAGGAGTTCGTACAACAGTCGCATCATACTGCTTTGCAATATCATCGACTGCACGTGTCGTTGAAAGATTCACAACTACAGTGAGTGGCGAGCGGGAAGTGGTGAGTGGTCGCTTTGCAAGGATAAATTTTACTACCGAAGTAATTGTGTACTCTTCACCAAAGGGTTCTCCCTTTTCCGTTATCAGGGCAAGTCGATCAACGTCAGGATCGACTGCGACGCCGAGATCAGCCTTCTCTTTCACAACACGTTCACAGAGTGCGTCTAAATTCTCTGGTAACGGTTCCGGAGTTCTCGAGAAGATTCCGCTCACATCGCAGTTCATTTCGATAACGTTACAGCCAAGCTTTTTCAATAATAGCGGGATAATCACACCTCCAGCAGCATTGATGCAATCAACGACTACTTTGAATTTTTTCTGTTTGATCTGATCAGCCTTGATGTACGGAAGTTGGAGAACTGCACTGATATGCTTATCAATCATTGTCTCATCTGTAGAATGCTTACCAAATTTTTCCCACGAGACATAGCGTGGGATAGTTTTATCCGCAATTGTCCAGAGTTGCTGATTCTGCTCGGCGCTGAGAAACATGCCATCGCTTCCGATAAACTTCAGTCCATTCCACTGCATAGGATTATGACTGGCGGTGATGGAGATACCTCCAGCAGCTCTAAGCTGTCTTTGAGCAATAGCTATTGTTGGCGTTGGAGCAATACCGAGAGCAACAACATCGCAACCCATCGAAAGCAATGTAGATGAGACGAGGTTTCCAATGATCTTCCCTGTTATCCGTCCGTCTCTTCCGATGACGATTTTACCACGCTTGGAATACTCTGCAAACGCAGCTGCATAACGCACAATAACGTCTGGTGTTAGCGTGTCTCCCACAACGCCTCTTACACCCGATATGCTTCTGATAAACGACATAGATGGTACAAGTAGTTGAAATAACCATACGAATGTAACAAAGAAGGTTATGATAGTCAAGGATGAAAACAAAAACACCCTTCTCGGGGGGGGCCCAAGAAGGGTGTTGGAGCTAATAAATAAATCGTTACATCACTTGACCAGAATTAACTTCCTGACGCTCGTGTAATTCCCAGCGTTGAGCCGATAGAAATAGATACCGGTCGATAATTCACTTGCGTCAAAGATAACATCGTAGCGCCCCGGTTCCTTCGTGGCGTCAAGTAATGTTGCCACCTCTTGTCCCATGAGATTGTACACATGTAATACCACATGAGCACGATCTGGAATTTCAAAGCGAATTTTCGTCTGTGGATTAAAGGGGTTCGGGTAATTCTGATGCAATGCGAACACCTTTGGCAGTTCCTTCTCATCATCCGCTACGCTCACAGTCAGCGTGTTACCGAAGTTTCTATTCGCATGAACTGCTAACTGTGGAGCTCCATTAGCTGTGATCGTGTACGTCCCCGGAGGACCTGGCATCGTCTGTCTCCATCCAGTCTGTAACGATTCTGCGACGCTGTAACTACCCGGACCAAGATCAGTAAATGTATAGAATCCAAGTGAATCTGTCGTCGTGGATGCTGTAGCAGCACCCGTCAACAATATCCTCCATCCACCTAAGCCCGGTTCACCGGCTTCCTTCACACCGTTTCCATTGAGATCATTAAATTTCTGGCCAGTAACGGTATTCAACTTGAAGTTCAAATACCGCGCAGTATCTTTCACACTTCCTATGGTAATAACTTTTGTGAAGGTACCTAACACACCACCTGCAGTTCTGATCCACCCACTCGGAAGAGCTTCTACAATTCTGTAGATACCTTGGTTAAGACTATCAAAAATAAACGATGAAACTCCATTACCCAATATTGCTGTTTCAATTGGAACACCATTTCTTGATAGTGTAAATGCTGCAGTAGTACCCGAAGGCAATGCAAGAACATCACCAATCTCTTTAATGCCATTACCATTCAAATCAATAGTACACTCAACACGGAGCCTGCCGAACTCAAAGTTACCAAAGTCCTTACCAGAAATATTCGTTCCGCCGCTAATCGTGTCAACAAAAATATCGGTGTACCAACCGCCCAGTGAAGGATAGGTTTGTCGCCATCCTTGCTTAATCACTTCTCGAATGAGATAGTTTCCAGGAGGGACGCTGAAGTTGTAATCTCCAAACGCATCAGTAACGGTGCTTTTGACAAGGCTTGAGTCTTCGGCGCTGAGAATCTCAATTGCCCAGTTTGACAAGCCGGGTTCACCATCATTCGCAGCATTATCATTGAGATCGTTAAACTTCGTACCACTGATGATGCTTTCGAAGTTACCGAAATCAAGACCTGTCACGACCTCTCCGGGCGCAAGACTGATGCCTTGATATTCACCTTCAGCAGGCAAGGTAACAGCAGTCCCTACTGGAATTGTTTGCTCTCGTACTCCATAGAGTCCAGGCAAAAGGCTTGAGAAGCTATAGTCGCCGTTCGAGTCGGTAGTATCAAGCGCTGACGCTGATCCAAACAGCTCAATAACGATTCCAGACTGAGTTGGCTCACCTAATCCCGGCTCATAGACACCATTGCCGTTGTTATCAAGGAATTTCTTGCCACTGAGAGATGCATTAGCCGTTGAGCCAGTAAGACCTATGCAAAAGTCGTCTAATGCCCACCCATCCTCAGCAACAAAGCCATCGGAAAAAGCCGAGTACCGGAATCGAACATACGTTCTATTCAATATGGCACCGGGCAATTTAAGTTCGGTGTAGACATAACCGTATGGTCCTGTCGATACATCGTCACCTTCGCAATCACCGTTACTTGTCCAACCGGGTGCGCCAACGGGGAAACCTTCTCTGCGAGCACGACCGATGTCAAAACAGTTCACAGTGTCGCCGGCTGCGTTTTGGTATGTTCCTTCATTATACCAATTGATTCCATCTGGGTCGTTCAGTACACCCAACACCCTCCACGTTCGCCCAGAATCGAGTGAATACTCCATTATGCTTCGATCCCAGTTAGGCTCCGTCATGATGCTATGGTAAAAACCAACATAAGCTGTTGTGACTCCAGTGAAATCAAAGAATGGAGAGTAAACATGGCTTACAACACCACCTTCGCTGTAATGAGTCCCAGGAGGTCCAGCCACGGTTACCCACGCATGAGAGCCACTACGAGGTCCACCAAGTTTTGTGAAGTCAACTAACTCAAAATCATTATCACCGAACCAACCTAACTGTTCAGCTTCTGTTTCGAACGTTGTACAATATCCAGTTCCAAGAGCAATCAATGGTACGGCAAGGAACACTCCCTCCAATGTATCATTTTCAGGGAACATATCGCCGCTGAGATCAGAGATTGCTTCAAAGGTATAAAAGCCATCACTTGACGGTGTAAATGTCAGCGGAATTGTGACATCCGTAAATGAAAGTCCAGGTTTGGCAGTGACATTCGTGCTAAATGGCGATCCAGCTACTTCAATATCGTTTGGATCAAATATTCTTACCTTTGCGGTGTATGATGCCGGAAATAGAGTGTTATTACGATACTTGATTCTAACTGAAGGTACAGGTAAACCCTTTGGAAATCCAGCACCAGTTGGTGAGATAAACGAAACAGGCATAACATCTTTGTCCAATGTTGATACTCCATCAACTTCATCATACCCAGCATCTGGCGTCGCAATATCTCGTCCTTGACCATCAATATCAATTGTCACATAGCTGACAGGTCTTGCTAAATTTTCTGCAGCCGATGCTTGTGTTGAGTCGATGTGGAGATCATAGATACTAAAAAAGTAAGGGTTATAGGGTGAGCTTTCAGAATCTGGATGAGTGGGGTATCCTGAAATCCAGCCAGGCCAGGATTGACCATCGGCATCGATTGAACCATTGACTGGATTGTAGAGCACATTATAGTTCGCACGTGTCAGATCAGGCAGTCCAGAGTTGTCGAAGATTCGATATATGCAATTAAGACTGTTACCCGCACGAGAATTTTCAAATGCATTGTTCAAAACGGTAAAATCTCCAGATGTCGTATTATCACCCGTAAGTTGAAGCACAACGGCGCCACCATCATGCGTACCAGAGTGACTCATCGAGTTATTATAGATAAAATCACCCTCTCCAACTTCGACAGACATACAGAAATCTCGGAATGCAGTTGCACCCGTCCCGTAAATTCTTGTAACACAATTGTTGAACATAACGTTATTGGTATTCGGATACGGACTTCCAAACGCAGTTGTTAAGCCTACAATCCTCATACCATAAATTCGTGTATTGATACTTGTGCTCGATGTTGAAAATATACTCCGAACATCATCAACAATGTTATGAGACACGATGGAGTTAACGCTAAAGTTCTGCCAAATGCCGCTTGTACGTAAACCTGCATCGGCACCAGCAGTAGCCGAATTATTTCGCTGTACACCGACAACTCTATTGTTCGATATGACTGCACCATCAGTAAACTCGTAGAATATTCCGCAGATCTGAACATAATCAGTTTGATTTCCTGCTTCTGAAAAGAATCCCCCGCCAATATCATTACCCATAATTGTAAGTTGTTGATCAAAATCATTACCGGCAATTGTTCTGATACCAAAAGAAGCACGAGAAATTAAATTATTTTCAATTGTAATGTCATTGTTCGGGCCTAGTGATGTCGTCATCGAAACCCCTGGACGAGCTGACGTTTGATTACCATCGTACATGCTCAAAACTTTTGAATTCTTTATCGTAACGTGTGAACATCCATCGCGAATACGGATTGGTGCATCCAAGGGACTGGTAGGAAAGGATTGTGCTTGATCAAAGCGTACTGTCAAATCCCTTGAGCCGGGTGTACCATTCTTTTTTGTTCCATCAAGAGTAAAATAACTCGCACCTGCTAATACTAACCCCCCTCCAAATTCAGCATTATTAGTAAGTGTAACTTCAACTTCACCTACATTCGAATCAGGTTGTAGCGTCACCGTATTTGTTTCACTACCTCCTATAATGGGTAACATTAACATGCCAGGCTCATTATAAGAAGCATCAGTCAAGAGAAAAATTACTGAACCTGTTACACCATTAACATTGAGATCTGTTATTGCCTCATTGATTGTCTCGTAATCTTGTCCCACACCAATGCGCTTGATGCCAGAAATAGCATTAGAAGAGGAGATAAACGAACGAGCTGATAGATTAAGAGGTGTCAGAGATGTAGAAAATTTATAGAGCTGTCTATCCTGTATTGGGAGAGTCAATTCTTCCACCCTCAGAGTTTTATTTTGATATTCCCCGTTTTGAAACTTTATTTTATTTCCTGCAATAGTTTGTGCTGTTACAAATACCAACAACGATATCACTGTAAAGCTGTAGAATGATTTCATAAATTCTCCTTTCGTTAGCGATGAGATGTTTGTTTGTTCATTAAATTTTGATACCTTATGAAAATATCTGAAGTGACTTGATTTCAAATGAATGGAGAATAATACAGACTTGAGCACTGTAAACGCAGTCATACCTTTTGAATACTTCTGATCGTAATTCAACAAATCCCTTGATCTCTGGATCATCGGCTGCAAAGATACAATTTTTAAAGGAAAATAGCAAGTTCTTTTTAAG
>JACQVI010000217.1 GCA_016209795.1 Ignavibacteriota bacterium | reverse complement strand
CTTCAGGATTGAGATGACGGGACTCCCATGATTCGATGATGGCGACAACTTTCTCCCCCGGCCGTGCGCCTTTAGTTTTCCCTTTTGGGATGTAAATATCTCTATGCAATGTATTGTCATCAGGAACAACGAAAAAGAAATTCTTGCCTCGCTCGAACACGCCAACGATAGGTTTTCGACTTCGTTCAATGACCTCAACTATTTCGCCTTCGAGATGTTCGGTTAATGTTCCCTTCGCATCTTTAACCTTATTCGGATGCGCGAACAGTGCGATGCTTACTTTGTCACCAGCCAGGGCGGTGCCTAAGAAGGTCGGTAAGATTGTCACAGTTCCTTCAAAGGGAGGTTCAAGGTCAACGGTGCCCAAGCCTTTTTTCGTGATAGATAGAATTCCTGTGCGATGATGAGTTGATGGTGGGGTTGCATGACCGTAGCGTCTCTTACGTCCTCGGTTGATTGCTTGCGACTGAAAGAGTTCATTGAGAGCACGCTGAACCAGGTGATACTCCGCCTGACTTCTCATTGAGAGTCTTCGGGCGAGAGATCTCGATTTAAATTGTTCGCCTGGATATTTAGCAAGAAATTTGAGTATTCTTTGCTTTACGGACTCGAGGTCGAGTTCTGCCATTGACTAAAATGAGAATCTGTAATAGAGTCGTGCGCCGTTGATCGTTTTATCTTCGAGGAATTCACTTCCTTCTACTTTGCGCTCAAACTCCAAAAAGAGGTTGCGAATCGAGGTTGCATTCAGGACGTCACCGAGATTCAGGAGGTAGCTTACGTTAGCATTACCGATACTATTGAAAATCCTTCCGCCGAAGCGCCAGTATCCTTTGAATGCTTCGCCACTAAGCCGTAAATCTGCAGATTCTTGAAAGCTTCCACCTTGATAGGTAATTTCAGCACTGCGGATGAAGGGAAATTCCTTTCTGAGAAAATCGCTGAAAATACCCGAGAGCAGTGTAGAGGTAATTCCGGAAACACCGGCAGCACCAAAATTCGATGCAATATCACCACGCTCTTCTGCGGTCAGTTCGTCACGAAATTTATTGGTAAGGATGAATGAAATTGCATCTGACTGTACATCACCAGACCAATCAACTGGATCACTATTGGGATCGGGTTGGACTTTCATGGACATTGTCAGTCGAGGCTCATAACGAGTTCCTGTGATATCAAGTACCACAATCACTTTTTCGTAAGATGACTTCTGTTCCTGACCAGACGATGTCGTCACTGTCGCCGGCTGCTTATAAAGCTGGTGGTACCCTTCGTACGCAGCATCGATATCAAGCTCTGGATTGTCCCATGGACCTACATATCTCAAGACGCCACTTGCATCAAAGCGTTTGATAAAGTTGTAGTACGAGCGAGGCAAGACAGAAATCTGACCATAGATCAATGGTGTGCCTTCCTGATTCACGGCATTGACTTTCCCATCAAGTTCAGCATACAACTCCTCGTTTGTGCTGGGTGTAAAGATCATGCGAATTGCAGTTGTTCCTCGTGTCTCAATCGTCAGATTGTAACGGAGTCTATCTAAGAAAAAAGATTCACCTTCAACGAGAGGGGGTGCAAAACTCTCATTGTTTAGTTTTGGACCAGCGTACACTCGTTGAAATGAGGTTGTATCTCCCTCCACTTTTTGAGAAGTATCTTCAACAACGGCGTAGTTCAGCGCGAAGTTAGCCGACTGCGTCTCGGAGACTTTCGTTGGAGGAAAGATCAGGTTTGCTTTTTTCACATATAACTTACCAGAGAGATATGGCTCGCTCAGCGTGCCTCGAAAATTGATACCTTCTGGGTCGGTCTCTGTAAGTAAAGTGCCGTAAAATGTTGGCTTGACCTTTCGTGTTGCATCGCTCATAACGAGAAGTTCACCAACAGCTGTGATATCGAACGATTCAATCCTGAAATCCTTGATTGTCACGGAGCCAGTAAATCGGCTTTTACCAACAAGGCCATCTTCAGGATTATTGTGTACAAAGACATTTGTCAGTAGGAGCTTATTTTTCGCGGGTGTAAGAGTGCCAGAGACGATGTATACGATATTATTGGGGAGAAAAATAAAATGCACATCGCTGAGAGTCAGGGTTCCATGATATTCGGGATTTCGTGGAGTACCTGTAATACTCACATCACAGAGCATGCTTCCACGAAGGTTATTGAGATCGACGAAGATGGGATCCAGCACACCGATATCAAAACCTTCAGATACGATACGGAGTGATTGAGATTGATCCAGGAATTGCTCTGTAACTCCGGAGAAAGCGAGATTCATTGGTAGCGTTCCTTTTACAATCAGATCTGGTTTTTGATTATTGGGATCTGCTATTACATTCATATCGATCGATGCGGTTTCATCCTGATATATAATGATAGCATTCACGTTACCAATGCGTGTTTGGCGAAAGTATGTACTCTCGCTAACCATGGTAAATCTAAATCGGGGTGAGGTCAGTGAGCCGGAAAGCTCAAGTTCCGCATTGAACTTACCATCAAATCCTCTTCCAGGTCGTGCAAGATCTGAGCTGCCTATCCAGAGATTCACTCCTTCAAGATCGTACTGTTTGATAACACCATGAAAATCAACTTCTCCAGTATGGTGAAGTACACCGATCAGAGAGACAGATTCATTATAACGTTTCATTGTTGCATGCATAGCGCGGATGCCTTCGTAGTTCAGCCGTAATTGTATGTCTTGATCATTGTGCCAGGTATACTTGTCTGAGGAAAATGTGAATTCTTCGAAATCAAATGCATATGTGTTTGGTTGGATAGAAATATTTCCTGCCATGGTTATGGTGTAGAGAGAATCGAATGTTCCTCGAAGAGCGACTTTACCCTGAAGGTTTGCGTAGGTTACATTCACCTCAGTACTATCAAATTTCGTTACGTTAATCAAACCCGATCCAATCGAGAGCTTCATTATGGCAGCGAGTTGTTCGAGTGTATGATCGTAAGAAAGTGAATCAGCTTCCACGTCGAGAAATGTTTTTTCAAGGAAAACACCTTTAGCGCTTGTGCCGATGTAAAGTTCATCGAGAGCAGCCTCACACGTCAGTGAGAGGTTTTCATCTGTTCCTGAGATCCTGCCCTTTACAATGCCACTGGCATTAAACTGTTCTGTGCCAATCAAACTTGCAATCGGTTCAAGGTTTTTCAAATTGAGATTAAACGTAAAATCCATTTGCCGCTGTGCTGAGGTGTGCCAACGAGTAGCCAGAGGAATAACGTTGTCTACTACACCTGCCGTTTCAGGGGGAGAGGCGTGTTTTTTTATAGTTGCAATGAGATTCGTCGCTTGGCGTGCAAGGGCATCAGCTACAAGATCGATATCGAACTTACCAATTATATCCACATTTGCGATAGATGAATGAAGTGATAGCTGTTTGTTGTTCAGATCATGCTGTTCTAACAAAAATTTGATATCTTGTTCAGCTAACACGTGATGGCGAAAGGTTGATGGGAAGAGAGAAATTTTTGAGTCAATGCTGATATCATCGATTGTGCTTCCTGAGCCATCGAGTATGGCTCGCAACGTCAAGTTACTGCGGTAACTGGTATCACCAAGAACTTTTGATAGATCAACTGATGTCAGTGAAATATCGCCATCAAACCTTGGAACCTCAGGAGTGGAAACATCGTAATGTGCAATAATGTCGGCTTTCATGTCGCGCGATTGCAGGACAGTCGTAAGTTCTAATCGTTGAGGCGTGGCACGAACAGAAAGAGATGATGAATTGAGAACGATCTTTTGTACGCTCGAAGTGTCAATCGTCATGGTGAGGGTTGCAAACATGCTATCAATGGAAAATCCTTCCCCCTTCAATACACCATGTGTAAATAATCTGGTTTTGAAATTGTCCTTCTCAAACCATGGTCCTAGCTGAAGACTATTTGTTGTGAAAGTTAGATCATACGTCGGCAGCTCTGGATGCAAGTTCATACTGCCGTTCACTGTGATCTCACCGAAGTCTCCTTGTAGAAGTGTTCTTGCCTTAAAATCAAGGGGATGCCCGCTGTATTCGGCGGAGAACGTCGCTTGTTCGACACCTATGAACTTTGGAATGCCAAATCGGGGAAGAAGCAGTGAAATATCTGCAGGGTGAATTCTTGCGTCTCCAACTACGATATTCAGGCGGAGATCAGAAGGCTGATGAAGATTACGGATGTAACCGGAAAGATGAAGCGTACTTTCATACGTCTGCGCTTTTAGTCGCAGTATGTTAAGATTACCAAATTCTCCTACAGCTTCTAGGTCGACAAATGCAGAGCCTTCAAGAAAATCGAGTGCAGGAATAAACGTCTTCAGCTCAGCGAAATCAATTTTCTTTGCTGTACAGCGAAACTTTGTTGAATCCGACTGCATCTCAGCGAGACTGATGCCATTAAAGATATTAAGCCCATCCATGGCTGCATCGAATTCTACATACGACTTTGTCGTCTGAATGACGACATTGTTTGCAATCAACCGCTGTTCATTGGCTGAAATCTCTGCTTCTAAGTGAGTTAGTTCGAATCGTGGCTGCGCCATATAAAAGCTCGCGTGGTTAATATTCACTGCAATATTCTTGGGTTCAAATGTAGCGTTCAGTTTTACATTGAGATCGTTGATGGTGAAGTTATGATAATTTAGAGAGGTTCCAGAAGACTCGATTTCATCAAGAGGTGGTTTCTCCGTGAAATCAATAAGTGTAACCGTTCCATGGTTCAGTTCAATGCCATGCAATCTGATCGTCCAATCGAATTCACTGCGCGTGGTATCCTCCGATGGTTTGAAGAGCTTTGAGATATTCCACTCGCCATTCTGCCAGCGCAGGAAGTGAATCGTCGGCCGTTCAAGAGCGATGGATTGAATGGTGAATGTCTTTTGTGGAATTGTAAGGGGATCGTATCGGAAGGTTACTGTTGCTGTTGAAAGGAATAGATCGTTTTCATTATACAGAGCGATCGAGTCGATTGTGAATCCTGTGATAAGATTTCCGGTGATCTTTCCAAGGTACAGGGAACCATTGATATTATTGGAAAGCGCAGAACTGAGAATTGCCCGCAGTCTGTCACGAAAGAAACTTGTTTGAGAGATTCCTGCAAGGATGATCAGCGCAATCACCAAAAACCCACCCGCATAGGCAGCGATTTTCAGAGGGCGTTTAAGGATCTTCATATTAACTACAACGCTAACGACGAGAAAAGCGTTCGAGAATCCGTTCTATAATACTTGTTGTTGATCGGTCTGGTACATAGTCGATTGTTTCCACTCTGCCGCCTGCTTGTTCAACAACATCCTTGCCCACAATGTCATTGACGTTCCAGTCTGCACCTTTAACAAGTACGTCGGGAAGCAGTACTTTGATGAGTGAAAGTGGAGTGTCTTCGTCGAAGGTACAAACGTAATCGACGGGTGAGAGATGTGCAACAATGAACGCGCGATCTTCTTGTGGTACAATGGGTCTCCCGTTCCCTTTAATTCGACGAGCTGATGCATCGGTATTGACTCCGACAACCAACGCATCGCCTAACGATTTCGCTTTCGTAAGATATTCAATATGCCCGCGGTGAATAATGTCAAAGCAGCCATTGGTAAAAACAACCCTTTTCTGTTCCTTGCGCAGTGATTCACGTATCGTTTTTACCTCTTCCCAGCTTACCACATAACCCATGAATAAACATTACCTCATGATGCCTGATGATTCACGTGGCTTAGTATGGTGTCGAGCAATTCATTTCTGTCGATAGGAACTATGCCAACGTACCCGCATACAATTCCCCCGGCAAAATTAGAGACTCCTGCCGCTTCTTTCATCGTCGCTCCACCAGCAAGAGCCATTGTCAATGTGGAGATCACGGTATCTCCCGCACCAGAAACGTCTGCAATCTTGCGTGCCATCGTTGGTACACGCGAGACACTGCCATCGGCTTCAAACAACGCCATGCCCTGTTCTCCAAGAGTGAGTAGAACATTCTTGGCGCGGAGTTTCTTCAACAAGATTTTTCCTGTTTCCGTGATGTCGCTGTCATCCTTGATGTGGATGCCCATGACTTCTTCCACTTCTTTCCTATTCGGCTTAAAGACGGTGACGTTTTGATATTCGAAAAAGTTGTTGAATTTTGGATCGACGGTAAGTGCCTTCCCGTATTTGGTTGCAAGCTCAATAATTTGTCTGATTAACGCTTTGACAATGACGCCTTTGTTGTAGTCTTCGAGGATGATGGCATCGATTGAATGGATGTGGTGTGATAATGTGTCTAAGATTTTGTTCTGGATGATATAGGCGATATCGGTCCTTATCTCTCGGTCGATGCGCACAACGTGCTGATTGTGTGCGATAACTCTTGTTTTCACTGTCGTTGGTCGAGCATCATCAACCACGATGCCATCCACTGAGAAACCGCTTTCGCGAATAATCTCAAAAAGTTGTTTCCCACTGTTATCAGCACCGATCACACCGACGAGAAGTGGCTCTCCACCAAGCGAATGGATATTTTTGGCAACATTTGCTGCGCCTCCAAGTCTGTGTTGTTCTGTCTCCATATCGACAACGGGAACCGGCGCCTCTGGTGAGATGCGGCTGACACTGCCCCAGATGTACCGATCAAGCATGAGGTCACCCACAATGGCAATCTTCTTACCATTCATCTGTGTGAAGATATCATGTAAACGAGTATTTGAAATCTGAATCAACAGTTCGAACTCCAATAATACCATAAAAACATTCTGTCAATTCAAATATAGGAAGAACTCGTTTGAGAATCAAATGATGTACGACAACGCATTGAAAATCCTGCAGTTATTTTCTATATTCGTAGAGTTATGAGAACG
>JACQVI010000214.1 GCA_016209795.1 Ignavibacteriota bacterium | reverse complement strand
CATTGGTACTTTCTCCTTCTATATTTTTAGTGAATAATCTTTATTACTTACGTTGCCGAAGCCCTCTTTTTCTCGATGGCATCAATTACACAGACGAGATCTCTCATCACGGCAGTCACAACACCGACAATACCTGCAATTGGTGACTGTAGACTACCGAGTACTCCAACTATAAGTTCTGACCGAGAAGGTAATTTTGCAAGCTCGTCGAGTTGCTTGCCTTCAAACACTTGCGTCTCGACGACGCAAACCTTTACCGCCAGCTTCTCATGCTTATCGCGGAACTTCTTGATGATCTTTGCTGGTGCCACTGGGTCATCGTAGCTAAAAGCAATTGCAGTGTTTCCCACCAATCGATCAAGCACTTTATCACATCCTGCAATATTTTCGAGTGCTTTGCGTGCAAGAGTGTTCTTGACAACACGGTAATCAATGTTCGACCTACGAAACTCACGGCGAAGTTCGTTGGCTTGCTCAACCGTTATTCCAGTAAAGTCCGCAAAGAACAAGCTCTTCGCACGTATCGCTTGCTCGTGTACTTCGGCAATGATCTGTTCTTTTTCAGAACGTTTCATAATTTCCTCATCCATAAATAATTGTCCCTTGAGAAGCCCCCGAAGCAGACGGGGCAAGAGACTAATAATGATTTAACTGTCGAGTGCGTAATGTCAAATTCCTTAATGTGAAGCAACCACAGTCTTATCCAGGCGTACGCTTGGACCCATCGTGCTCGAAAGCAAAATACTCTTTATATACTGTCCCTTTGCAGTTGCTGGTTTCAGACGAACAACTGTGTTCAAAAATGCCTGTGCATTTTCGATGAGTTTCCGATTCTCAAAATTTGCTTTGCCAATGGTTGCATGAAGAATTCCAGCTTTATCAACACGGAACTCAATTTTCCCTGCTTTAATTTCCTTTACTGCTTTCGCGACGTCCATCGTTACTGTACCACTTTTGGGGTTGGGCATTAAGCCGCGGGGACCAAGAATCTTTCCAAGTTTTCCCACTTCTCCCATTGTATCAGGCGTTGCGATGATAACGTCAATATCAGCCCAACCCTGTTGAATCTTTTGAATATAATCTTGGAACCCAACGTGATCTGCACCTGCAGCTTTTGCTTCTTCATCCTTTGGCGGTTTCGCAAGAACGAGAACTCTCACCTCTTTACCAATGCCGTGAGGTAACGCAACAGTACCACGAACTGCTTGATCTGCTTTTTTGGGATCGACACCGAGTCGCACAGCAATATCAACTGATTCGACAAACTTAGCGGTCGCCATTTCTTTCACTCGTGCAACTGCTTCTTCAATCGTATATGCTTTGGCATGATTGATTTTTTGTGTTGCCGTTTTGTAGCGTTTACTGCGTTTCATGTGACATCCCTACTTTTTGAATAATACGTATTAGTCTTCAACCAGAATACCCATGCTGCGTGCAGTTCCGGCAACCATCTTCATGGCTGCGTCAACATCATGTGCGTTGAGATCAGGCATTTTGAGTTCAGCAATTTCTCGGAGTTGCGTCTTCGTGACCTTGCCAACTTTATTCCGATTCGGTTCACCAGAACCTTTCTCCACTTTTGCAGCTTTAGCTAACAGCACAGAAGCAGGTGGAGTTTTTGTGATAAACGTAAACGATTTATCTGAATAAACCGTAACGACAACAGGAATGATGAGTCCTTGCTTATCCTGCGTCTTGGTATTAAACTGCTTGCAAAACTCCATGATATTGACGCCCTTTTGTCCAAGGGCAGGACCAATGGGCGGTGCAGGGTTTGCCTGTCCTGCAGGAATTTGGAGCTTAACGAATCCAACAACTTTCTTCATAGCATTCTACTTTTTATTGATGAACGTTATTTCTCTATTTCAACTTGATTAAAATCTAACTCAACGGGTGTCTTTCGTCCAAAGATGCTTACCATTACTTTTAGTTTCATCTTTTCTTCATTGATGTCATGAACAAAACCTGTAAAATTATTGAACGGGCCATCGATAACCTTAACAGCCTCTCCTACATGGAAAGGTATTGCCATCACTTCGACATCTTTCCGTTCTTCCATTCTTCCAATAAGACGCCGCACCTCATCGATCTGTAGAGCAGTTGGTTCACCTTTCGGTCCGACAAAACTGATGACCGAGGGTGTGTTCAAGATGAGATGTTTCGTTTCCTTATCGAGAACTGCCTCGATCAGAATGTAACCAGGGAAAAATGTTCTTGTTCTACTTTTTTTCTTACCATCCTTAACTTCATAGATTTTTTCGGATGGAACCATGACAGTGATGATACGATCTTCAAGATGAGCATGCTTTACTTCACCTTCTAAGTGTGTTTTCACCTTGTTTTCATGCCCAGAGTATGTCCGAATCGCATACCAGCGTTTTTCGGGGTTTTGATCCTTAGTTTTCAAGTGAATTACAAAATCATTTTCAATACATTACTGATAATCCAATCGATGCCAAAGACAAAAATGGTGATCACACCACACACAGCAAGGACAATAATCGTGGATTCACGGAGCTCCTCGGATTTAGGCCATGTTACTTTCTTCATCTCTTTAACAACATCTACAAAAAACGCTATAATTTTTTCTTTCATAATCTTATTCCAAAACGGACATAACAGCCGCACGTGAGGAGGGACTCGAACCCCCAACCTGCGGTTTTGGAGACCGCTGCTCTAGCCAATTGAGCTACTCACGTAGAAATTACTCATTTTGTCTCTTTATGTTGAGTATGCTTATTACACCAGGGACAGTATTTCTTGTACTCCACGCGTCCAGATTGTTTCTTTCTATTCTTTGTCGTCGTATAATTACGACGTTGACACTCAGTACATTCTAATGTTATTATTTCTCGCATACCATATCTCCATTCTATTCATTTATTTTCTGAGCTTGCGATCGGGATTGAACCGATGACCTCATCCTTACCAAGGATGTGCTCTACCAACTGAGCTACGCAAGCGACTTAACGTTCGGTAAAGTCATCCATTTGATAAAGTGAGCGGGAGACGGGACTCGAACCCGCGACCAACAGCTT
>JACQVI010000219.1 GCA_016209795.1 Ignavibacteriota bacterium | reverse complement strand
ATTATATGCTAATCACTCAACGAGTTGAGTTATTAACCATCAACCTTAGAAATTTTGCGCTATCGTCCTGAACCAGCCCGACAAAGCCGTTCTGGCGGGCAGGAATCAAAACCTGTTTTCCAAAGCTACGACGTTCCGTTCCGACCAGCCTGACTGCAGTCTGGCGGGAAAGATTGGGTTATTCTTGACATCCTTAACTATAGATTCGTATAGTTCAGTTTAGGGCACTAAACTGAACCATGGATTTTTATAGTTCAAGTAAAAGCCGTATACTTAACCAGAGAATGGACATTAACGACTTCAAAGCAGGCTATTTTCGGGAACAATTCCAGTACAAGAGCTTCAGTCCATCTCCGATAAATGAGGAATGGATCTGGACAGACGCTAAGATCAACACGCTTCTCTCTGAGGCAAACCTTAGACTTGGTGAGTTGAATGCTTTCTCCCTCTATGTACCGGATATCGATATCTTCATCCAGATGCACATCATAAAAGAGGCAACGACATCGAGCAGGATTGAGGGAACGCAAACAAACATCGAGGAAGCTCTGATCAATAAGGTAGACGTATTACCTGAGAAACGGGATGATTGGCAGGAAGTCCAGAATTATATTGCGGCAATGAACGATTCTATCAATCAACTGCATAAAGTCCCGGTCTCAACCAGACTGCTGAAGGAAGCACACAAGCAGTTGCTCCAAGGTGTACGAGGCGAAAACAAACTCCCGGGAGAATATCGAACAAGTCAGAATTGGATTGGCGGAAGTTCTCTGAAGGACGCCGTCTTTATTCCGCCGCATCATGCAGAAGTGTCTGACCGGATGAATGACCTGGAGAAGTTCATCCACAACGACCAGATTGCCGTTCCCCCGCTGATCCGGATTGCAATTGCTCACTACCAGTTTGAAACAATTCATCCTTTTCTCGATGGTAATGGAAGACTTGGTAGGTTGTTAATCACGTTGTATCTTGTGAGCAATGGACTTCTTACAAAACCAACGCTCTACCTTTCTGATTATTTTGAGAAGCACAAAGGGTTATACTACGACAATTTGATGCTGGTACGAACACAGAATAATCTAGGACAATGGATCAAGTTTTTCCTGGTTGCTGTGATCGAGACATCTAAGAAAGGGATTGCCACGTTGCAGCAGATCCTGAAACTGAAAGAACGTATTGAGCAGAAGAAAATTGCAGCGATGGGTAAGAAAGTCCCCCGTGCACGAGCGCTGATGAACCTGTTGTACAAGACACCGAATGTGAATGCTGGGTTGGTTGAAAAAATGTTGGGCGTTTCAAAGGTCACCGCAAATGCTCTCATTAACGACTTTGTCAAAGCCAGCATTCTCAAAGAAGTGACCGGCTACAAACGCCACAGGGTATTTGTCTTCCAGGAGTACCTAAGACTATTTCTGAGTTGAGAAAAAAGTAATGAAAGAAGAATTCAAAAAAGTTATGATTATTGACCAAGTCTTATGCAAACTACCATAAGCTTAGAGATTCAGCGTTATCGCCCTGAGCAGGAATCAGAGCCTGTGTACCAAAGCTATGAGGTTCCTTTGCGAAAAGATTGGGTCATTCTTGATGCGCTGAATTACATCAAGGACAACTTGGACGGAAGCTTATCATATCGCTGGTCGTGCCGCATGGGAGTTTGCGGGAGCTGCGGGATGATGGCAAACGGCACGCCGGTGCTTACATGTGCAACCTTTTTGGAAACGTATGCGCCTGGACCCATCCGTGTAGAACCGCTGATCAATTTTCCGGTCATTCGAGACCTCATCATTGATATGAGCGAATTCATAACAAAGTTGAAACAGATGAAACCTTGGATCGTTCGAGAAGAAGAACAACCGCTTTCTGATGGAGAATACCTTCAAACCCCGGATCAGCTTACCGAGTACAAGCAGTACAGCATGTGCATTAATTGTATGCTATGCTATGCAGCGTGCCCAATTGTAGGCTTAGAACCCGGCTTCCTTGGTCCGGCAGCAATCGCTCTTGCACAACGGTACAACTTCGATAACCGAGATCAAGGGAAGAAACAACGAACGGAGATACTTAAGGAAGACAATGGAATCTACGAATGCACGTTTGTCGGTGAGTGCAGCATCGTCTGTCCAAAGTCTGTCGATCCAGCCGGTGCAATCCAGCGCTATAAAGTGGCGGCGGCGGCCGAGTGGTGGAAATCGTTGTTATTACCGTGGGGAAACCGATGACGATCAATACACAGTATACAAAATTTCGACCTCAGCGTTACCAAACTCGTGTGCCTATCTTTTGGTGGGTTCACAAGTGGGCTCATCTAAGATTTATTACAAGAGAATTGACAAGCGTCTTCGTTGCAATCTATGCCTTTGTGCTACTCTTTCAACTATGGGCATTGAATCAGGGAGCTGAAACGTATGCACTGTTTTTAGCGTGGCTACGAACGCCGATCTCTATTGGTCTGCACATGGTTGCATTGCTGTTTGTCATCTTCCATAGCATCACCTGGTTCAATCTTGCACCGAAAGCTTTAGTTCTGCGCCTCGGAACAAAACGTGTTCCTGATGCTGTGCTTATAGTGTTAAACTATCTTGCGTGGGGAGTCCTTTCCGTTGTCATTGCGTGGATAATGTTAAAAGCGTAAGCAAAATGAAGACGAGAAAAAGCATTGATCCTTTTTGGTGGTCTCTGTTCGGCACAGGCGGTGTAATCGCCGCCCTTTGTCTTCCTGCACTTCTGTTCTTGAACGGTGTGGCGATACCGTTAGGGTGGATTGAAGCACCCAGCTACGAACATGTCTTGACGCTCGTGAAAAATTCCCTCACGCGTCTTTTTCTCTTTGTTGTTATTTCATTGTCTCTGTTTCATTGGGCACATCGCTTCAGGTTTACGCTGTACGACGGCTTGCAACTGAAACACCTCAATCAACTCATCGCTGTTCTTTGTTATGGAACTGCGATGATTGGAACAATCGCCTCCTTGTACACACTGTGGGGTTTGTAGATTCATCAGCAAAAGGAGATACAACAATGTTTACACTCAAATCGTTATCCGTAAAAGGAATTCCTGCTGCGCTGGAGAAAGCAGAACGGTATCGTCTTCTCAACGATCCCAAAGAAGCTGAAAGCATTTGTCTTGATGTTCTAACGATAGATCCCGAAAACCAGAAAGCCGTGATTAGCTTATTACTTTCAATCACCGATCAATTCGGTGAAGGGGCATCAGCCGAAGTTCAAAGGGCACGTGAATTGCTTCCCCGTATTCATGATACATACAAGCGGGCATACTATGCTGGGATTATCAGCGAACGTCAAGCGAAGGCTATCCTTAAGCAGGGAACACCGGGTCGTCAAAGCCATGCATACGAATGGTTCCGTGAAGCAATGGATCATTTCGAGAAAGCTGAAGCCATCCGCCCGCCTGATAATGATGAAGCTATCTTGCGCTGGAACAGCTGTGCTCGCATCATCATGAAGTACAATCTTTCGCCACGTAAAGAGGAATACATTGAGCCATTTTTGGAGTGACCTTGCGCTCATCATATTCCTCAAGGAGACTGTATGAAAGAACTCACTATTCCAAATGCAGCATTGCAAGACATTAACTCAATCGAGATTCTAAGAGTTTGGATTGCCCATCAGCAACAGCACGTCAGTGTGATGACGGGTATTTGGGACGATCCTTTTGCATGGGGAATGATGTTATCCGATCTCGCCAAGCATGTAGCCAATGCTTACCAACAGCAAGATGATCGGGATTTTGAAGAAACTCTTGTTCGAATCAAGTCAGGGTTTGATGCAGAAATGGATTCACCGACAGATACCCCACGGGGCAAAATCATCGGTGAGTGAGTCACAGTAAAATTACTTGAGTTGTCCGCTTCGATCAAAAAACCGCTAAAGCGGTTTGTGATTTGTATTTATGGACTCTTAACCCACGATTTATAGCAATTGTATAATTAGTTTCCACATTGACAACGAGGGTGAATTGTGCGGCTCAAACACGACCGGCAGGGATTCGAACGGGGTCGCAAAGGCCCTGCAGATCCGGTTGAGAAAGGCGTGGTTTAACCCTACGACGACCTGTTGCTCCGCTATAATCGAATTCCCCTAAATCCCCCTTTGATAAAGGGGGACTTTTACCGAAGCCAGCGTCCCCTTTAGCAAAGGGGATAGAGAGGATTCAAGGGAGGACTCTTGTAGGTTTGGGGAAAGTCACTATTACTGCAAAATCAAAGTGGAAAAAACTTTTGCAGAGCAGCTATAAGTCGTGGGTTTTAGAATAAGAAACAAGGATTGCGAACCGTTTCAACGGTTTTTGAGATTTTCCGATGCCAGACGGTCAACTTAAGTAAAATTAGTTGAATCTTAACAGCCAATCAACCTACTCATATCTATCTAACTTAAACTTCTCTCCCAAATAAAGTCGTCGTGCTTCAGAATCGCCCGCGAGGAACTCAGCGGTTCCGGATTTGAGGATTTTGCCTTCAAAGAGAAGATACGAGCGGTCGGTAATAAACAGTGTTTCGTGCACGTTGTGATCGGTAACCAACACACCAATGTTTCTGTTCTTGAGATCATGGACGATGCGCATGATGTCTTCCACTGCAATCGGATCGATGCCGGCAAAAGGCTCATCAAGCAAGATAAACCTTGGTTCGGTTGCAAGTGCGCGGGCGATTTCTGTCCGTCGGCGCTCGCCGCCCGAAAGCATGTAGCCTTTATGCCTCGCAAGATGAGCAATAGCAAACTCCTCCATCAACTGCTGGCATCGCCTCTCTCGCTCTGTACGAGGTATGCCCATGACTTCGAGCACAGCCAAAATATTATCCCGAACGGAGAGCTTACGGAATACCGATGCTTCCTGTGAAAGATATCCAATCCCCATCCTTGCACGTTTGTACATCGGTTCACGGGAAATATTAACTCCGTCCAGAAATACCTTTCCAGCTGTCGGCTTGATCATACCGACAATCATATAAAACGTCGTTGTCTTCCCTGCGCCGTTTGGACCAAGCAAGCCAACGACTTCGCCCCGTCTCACTTCAATGTTCACGTCGCTCACGACCATTCGTTTCTTGTAACGCTTAAACAATCCCTCGGAGCGGAGGACTTTGCGGTCCTCAGACGGAGTAGTCGGCGAAGATTGTGCTTCTCTCAACGAGTCAGTTGTATGTTCTTGATTTTCACGCACAGCTAAATATACAAAAAAGGGATTACAGATTACCGATTACGGATCAGTGCCTGCATTCACCCTCTCACCGATTCACTGTCTCATTTTCTTTCACTTGTGACTACTGCTTACTGCCTACTGACTCCTGCATACTAACAACTCGTCGTTTTCCCGGTCGCTCTTCTCGCCAGTTAAACCCCTCGAGATTGTATTCACTTTCTCTGCCCTTGACCATCTTTTCGGGAAAGTACTGCCCCTCCACTCCAGCGAGAACTTTGATCTTGTCAATCCTGCCATCGAGAAACGTAATCGTTACATGGTCGCCTGTGGTTTTATTCAATCCGTTTGGCTTGCCTTCATCGAACAAATAGTAGAGACTTGTCGCTGTTTTATCTACATCGATTTGTTGAATCTTATCATAAGCGAAGTGCATGATAATTTCTTCGCCTGTCATCTGGTTGAATCTGTCGGGACACAATGAATCTGCTCGTGAAATGGCCGTTGCTCGTCTTCGCACATACACAGTCTCCAGCTTACGTTTCTTAAGCTTGATGAAGATCGAGTCTCCTGAAACCTGATTATCCTCATTGCGTTCAGTCGTATACCAAATGAATGGATTCTTCTGAAGAACGATGCTATCAAGATCAGTGTAGAAAACACATAGTCCTGCTTCTGCAGCCAAGCCGTTGCGTATCATCTGGACGCTGTCGGTTGCCACAAGACGTTCGAGTGAGTCCGAATGCGATTCCATCACCATACTTGTCACAGTCAAGGTATCGATGGTACCATCAGCCGCGGTATCGATTTGCATGAGGCGCGGCTGGTCAGTCATCTTACTGTACTTCTGCTTCCGAAGGTGCTCAAAATGATTCCCCGAGATCGTGAGATTATTTTCAGGTTGGAGGATGATAACGTTTCCCGTTGCAATCGACCGTTGATCTTCCCTGAAATAAATCAATTCATGCGCAGTGAGGACAGAGGCTGTGTCTTGCACCAAGACATTCCTCGTGAACTGTGCCTTCTTTTCGTCGACGAAGTATTTCCCATAGCCTGCATGGAGCGTCGTCATTCCATCTTCCAGCAAAACTCTATCGAGCGCTTCAACAACCCGTTCCTCACTATGGTAAACGCCCCTGTGACTTACCATGCGCATCGTACTATCGAGGACTTCCACTTCGCCTTCCATGGTAATTTTCTTGCTCCTCAAGTATCGAATAGCTTTTGCACAAGTCACAACAACTCTCCCCTGCGTAAACTTTACATTGCCGATAAGCTGTTGAGCAGGCTCGCCGTCGATCTCCATTCCCACGAGGCTGTCAGCATGATTCAGAATAACTACTTTTTGATCTTGTTGGGAATACACGAGCTGAGAACAACCAAGCAGCAAACCGAAGATGGCAAGAAAAAACGTTAATCGACAACGTTCCAACACATGGTGTTCATTCATTCGTGATGGCGCGTCCAGTTACACGGAAGATGGTGTAGTTGTTCAAGCTCTGGTCTGACTCGAAGCCGTGACCTTGAATTTGTTCTTTCGGTGAGATAATTTCAACGTAGGCTGGCGTGTGGACTTTTTGTGTTGCATTTGTCCAGTAAAGTTCTTCGGTCTTCAATGTCGTCCCGCTATCTGAAACCACAGTAACATTCTCACGTGCTTCAAAATCGTGCGTAATATCGTTCACTCTTCCACGCCTTGCAGTGAGTACAGAGGTGTGGTACTCATTCTCATCAAAAAAATCAACTGTGATGTTAGAATCAAGCAACGTGTACTTTTTATCAGCAAACATGGCAATGTGACCGGCGTGAAGGATGGCACTGATTTTTCCGGAATCCGTAAAGGTAATTGTAGCATCCCAGCTTTCCTGGGTGGGAACATCACGTCCAATGCCAGCAGGAGAAATTGATGGCCTGACTCTCTCTTCACAGGAAGTCAAGAGTAGAGAGCTAACAGCAATGAGTCCCGCTAATAGCGGGAAGCAATGAGCGATGAGCAGCGAGCGGTGAGCACTAAGTAATGAAAGTTGAGTTGATCGCAAAGAAAAAGTCGTTATTTTTTTAATTTTGAATTTTTCATTGATTACAGGTTTTCCCCACCAATGCCTGCCTTCACTAATTCATGGAGATGAATCATGCCGATGGGTCGATGGTTGCCATCGACAACGACAAGCTGCGTGATGCTGTGTGCTTCCATTTCTTGCAACGCAACTGCAGCCAGTGTATCCTTCATAATCGTCTTTGGGTGTTTGGTCATCATCATTTCGGCAGTAATGTGTGCGACGTCTGTTGTCTTCTGCAACAAGCGCCGAAGGTCTCCATCGGTGATGATGCCAACGAGCTTATCATCTCCGTCAACCACACACGTTGCTCCAAGCCGCTTTGAGGTGATTTCGAAAATCGCGTCACGTACGGGTATCTCTCGTTTAACCTTTGGAACGGCATCGCCGCTGATCATCATCTCTTCAACTTTCAGTAAGAGCCGCTTACCCAAATTACCACCAGGATGATACAAGGCAAACTCTTCTTCTGTAAAATTGCGTTTTTGAAGAAGAGCCATAGCAAGCGCATCCCCAAGTGCAAGTGTTGCTGTTGTTGACGATGTTGGAGCGAGATCGTATGGACAGGCTTCTTCTTTCACACTAACATCCAGCACAACGTCGGATGACTGTGCAAGTTTCGATGATGTATTCCCCACCAGCGAGATGATCGGCACACCGATACGTTTCAACATGGGAAGGAGATTATGAAGCTCCAGTGTGTCACCACTTTTGGAAATGCAGATTATGACATCTTCCCTGCGCACCATCCCAAGATCACCATGGACTGCATCAGATGGATGGAGAAACAGCGATGGCGTGCCAGTTGAATTCAGCGTTGCTACAATCTTGCGCGCGACAATTCCCGATTTCCCCATGCCAGTGACCACAACGCGGCCCTTGCAATGATAGATCAACTCAACAGCTTTGGCAAAGTTTTCATCGATGCGCTTCTCAAGCGCGGCAACGGCTTCCGCTTCAATGCGAATAACTTCCTTGCCTTTCTCGACGATCGCATTGCTCTCCAACTTGCTCACCGTCTTGAAAACACCCCTTTCAATTTTTCAACCAATCTTCGTTTTTCTTTTTTATCTGCAACGATTAAGCCTTCAACGTGGACTTTTGCTTTCAGTTTATTGTACGTGACAAATGCATACGTGAGATCAGAATCTGAATAATTGGAAAGATCGGTGAATAGCCGTTTAGAATCAAACGCAATCTTTGGTTCACGAACATTTTTATGAAGCATAAGCTCGTTATAGAAATTTGTGACTGGAATTAATCGATTGACCTGTGTTGCGTTTTCATACACCCACACTCGTTGATCATTTGTGCAGATTGCGAGAACAACATACTCCCCTCCACCACCGACCGCATGCATGGGAACTTCGCGAAGGGGCTTTTGGCATTGTGGACATACATCGCCCGGCTTCCATGTTGAATATGTCCAACGGCGAAACTCTTCAAAATCTGCTGGCACTTCATCAGCATGATGGCTGACGATCTCAACAGAAATTTGATCATTGACGATTTCTCTGAGAGTGATAGAAATAGGACCGAAATTCGTTTCGATGGCTCCGTAGGCAAACACGGGCGCCAGAGGCTCTTCAAAATCGGGTTGTGCACCAATCTGTCCAAGAATGATTTCGCCTTTGCCGCGTCGGCCTTCTCCAATGACAGACATCGATCGAACAACATCACAATACTCTCGGTACCCTGCTCGTTCTTGCGGAAGAATCCAATCAATCCACTCCCTTTCACGAGCAGTGAGCGGACGAGGATATTGACTGTTTGTTTGATTGCTTACCATACTCTATGCAACTTCCTCGCAGATAAAATCATATCCAGCAATTCTCGCACGGCGCCGCGACCACCAGGCGCTGTTGTAACAAAATCAACTTCAGCTCGCACGGCCTCCACGGCATCACTTGGTGCAGCACTTATACTAACCTTCTTCAATAATGGCAGATCAAATTCATCGTCACCGATGAAGCACACTTCTTTGGAGTGAAGTTTATGTTTGACTTTCAGTGCCTCATACACTGAGACCTTATCATCAACATCTTGATGCAATGACGTAATTCCAAGCTCCCTCGCTCGCATAGCAACTACTTTGGATTTTCTTCCAGAAATCCAAGCGATTGTAAGACCTTTTTCTATTGCACGAGTAATTCCATACCCGTCATGAGCATAGAAACATTTATATTCCGTTCCATCTGCTCCATAGATAATTCTTCCATCAGTCAAAACACCATCAACATCCATGATGACCATGCGGACGCGTCGAAGTTTTTCCCGCAATGATAAAGAAAGAGTACGACTACGCAGCAAATTTCTCCTTCACAATGCGATCAAGTGTCACCACTTGCTGAAGGAGATCTTCAAGCATATCCAATTTCAATTGAACTGCAGCATCGCTCAGCGCACGGGCAGGATCGGGATGCGTTTCAACAAATAAGCCATCGATGCCGACGGCAACGCCTGCTCGCGCTATCGGGAAAATATACTGCGGTTCTCCACCGGAATGGGAATGGTTTCTGCCCGGTAGTTGGACAGAATGTGTTGCATCAAGAACAACCGGATACCCAAAACTCCGCATGATCGTCAGCGAGCGCATATCGACAATAAGGTTATGATAGCCGAACGTTGTTCCACGTTCTGTCAAGAGTATGTTATGATTGCCAGTTGTTGCAATCTTGTGCGCCTGATGTTCCATATCCTGCGGTGCCATGAATTGACCTTTCTTGATATTCACTGCTTTCCCTGTTTTTCCAGCAGCACGTAAGATTTCTGTTTGCCGGCACAAAAATGCAGGAACCTGTAACACATCTGCGATTTCTGATGCTGGTACAGCTTCCAATTCCGAATGGATATCCGTCAGAATCGGTACTTCAAACTCCTTCTTAATTTCTGAGAGAATCACAAGGGCGCGATTCATTTCAAGACCCATGAACGATGATCCACTCGTGCGGTTTCCTTTTTTGTAGGATGCTTTGAAGATGAATGGAACGCGATGCTTATTGCTGAGCTTCTGAATGTGTTCGGCGGTTCGCATGGTGATTTCTCGATTTTCGACCACACACGGACCTGCAATCAAAACCAGAGGATTGCCATCACCTATAT
>JACQVI010000216.1 GCA_016209795.1 Ignavibacteriota bacterium | reverse complement strand
CGTTCGGATAAAGCTTCCGGCTGATAAATAATTCATCCTTCAAGGCCACTTCTTCAAGTTTGAGTGCAATCTCAAGGAGCGGATCCAGCACGCCCTTTTTGCCTAAGAAACGGTCGCATGCTGCTTTAATCACTTTTGCTCTCGGATCAAATGTCTTATAAACCCGGTGCCCGAAACCTGAAAGCCGGAAATTTGAATTTGGATCCTTGGCCATCGCAATATATTTTTGCGTATCGCCGCCCGTCTGGTGAATTTGTTCCAGCATTTCCACAACTTCCTGATTGGCTCCCCCGTGCCAAGGGCCCCACAAAGCACCGATGCCGGCCGCAATGCAGGCAAATAAATTAGACCTGCTGCTTCCCACGAGCCGGACCGTGGACGTGCTGCAATTTTGTTCATGATCCGCATGAAGAATAAAAAGCACGTCGAGCGCACGCTCCAACACCGGATTGATCTTGTACCTCACCTCAGTCATCTTAAAGAGCATGCTGAGAAAATTCCCGGCGTAGCTTAACTCGTTATCCGGGTAAACGTACGGTCTGCCGACACTATGCCGAAAAGCGAATGCAGCAAGCGTTGGCATCTTTCCGACAAGACGAATGATTTGAAGCTTCCTTGACTGAGATTCCGTGATGTACTTCGCATCGGGATAAAACGTTGAGAGCGCCGCCACGGCACTGATCAGCATCCCCATCGGATGTGCGTCGTAATGAAAACCGTCGATAAACTTTTTGATATTCTCGTGGATCAATGTATGATTCATGATATTGTCAACCCATTCTTCGTACTGCGACTTTGTAGGCAATTCGCCGTTAATAATGAGATACGCTATCTCGAGGTAATTGCTTTTCTCCGCAAGATGCTCGATGGGGTAGCCGCGGTAGCGAAGGATTCCTTTGTCGCCGTCGATGAAGGCGATTTTGCTTTTACATGAAGCGGTGTTCATGAATGCCGGGTCGTACGTCATCATGCCAAAGTCATCATCTCGCACCTTGATCTGGCGTAAATCCATTGCTCGAATGGTATCATGTTCGATGGGGATTTCGTACTGCTTGCCCGTGCGGTTATCGGTGATGGCCAGGGTATTTTTTCCATCAACAGGATGCGCTACTTTTTCTTTTTTTTCAGTTGCAGTTGTCAGACTGGTGTTTGGCATTGTTCTGTTCCTCTGAATATAAAGCGTTCACACGTTGCTCAGGTTATTTAGTACAAATGTACGAATTTTTTGGGAGAGATGCACAATGAGCAGTGAGTTGCGAGTTCGCCAGAGGCGGAAGCACTGAGTGCGTAATCTTTGATCAGGGTGGGTTGAAATAGCTCTACAAAATTGTTATACTTACAGGAAACTTAAATTGGAGTTTAAAGTATGAAATACGGAACCATGTATTCGAGAGGAAGAATCACGATTCCGGCAGAAATAAGAAAAAGATTCGGAATTACTCCGGGGATGAGAGTTGCCTTTTTTGATGAAGGTGATAAGATAAGGGTCGTGCCGATTGATAAGAATTATTTTCGCAGATTTGCTGGGATTCTTGAAACGGATGGTAAAGCTCTTAGGTCATTGATTCAAGAGAGGAAAAGAGATCGAGAGCGTGAAGAAAGGAAGCTAAAACGGTTTACAGGAAAGCCATGATTTACCTCTACCTTTTGCTCCTTTTTGAATAGATTTTTAGTGAGGTAATACGCTATGTCACACTGACATTAGATATGTCACAATACTATTCACTGACTTTTTCCCACTCACCACACAATCCCCGACCGAAATTCCTCCCCGATAGTTTGCACAAAGAAACGCTCCCCGGAAATTCTGCTCGAACATATCTATTGCTTTCAGAATCTTGTGGTAGCCGAGGTTGTATTGTGGGATTGCTTTTTTCCAGCGAATGACTCTTGTAAATACTGGTTTTCCTTCGATGCCGATGATGGATTGAAGTTCAGAGAGAACGATGTTTGTCATTTGTTCATTGTCATTTGTCATTAGTTCGGGGTTACGTGCGCCGCCGACGAAGGAAGTCAAAGCGACACAATCCTTCGGTGCACGGCTCGGGAAAATCGCCGATGACCAGATGGTGCCGAGAATCTTTCTCTTTTCTTTTTCCGGAACCAGAAACCCGAAGCCATCCAACTCACGTCGAATTTGTTCTTTCCTGAATCCCAAAAATACTTCCGCAACAGGAGGATAATAGATTGATTCAAGCGTCTTTGCCATTTCAGGATCAATCGGTCGGATGATGCTGGCAGTAACATACGCCGGCGTTGCAAGCACGACGGCGTTCGCTTCAAGCTGCTGGCGTATGTTGTTGAGCATATAATAGATTGTATAGATCGGATATTTGCCAGCACGCATCGGAATGATTTGCTCAACGGTGCAGTCGAGCTTCACGTGGGTTCCGAGATGTTCGGCAAGCGCTTTTGGAAACGTTTGCATTCCCTCAATAAATGAAAACATATTTGCACGATCTTTTGCCTTCTGTTGACGATGCTGACGCTCCTTTCTTCCTTTGACCATTCCCTTTACGAGTCCACCATACTTTTCTTCCAACGCGTACAGTTTTGGAAATGCAGCTTGCACAGAAAGCTGTTCTGGATTTCCAGCAAACACTCCAGCCACAAATGGATTCACAGCATAATCGAGGAATTCTCTTCCCAGTCTCCGTTCAACGAACTCAGCAACCGATTCCTCTTTGTTCGAACGACCGATGAACGGTTCTTTCAACAAGCGAAGTTTTCCTTTCCATGTCCAAAGTTTTGATGAAATAAAAGAACCCGGTCCACTTGGCAGAGGATGAAGAACGCCATTTTTTAGAATATAGCGTTTGTTGGCAATCGGGTTTGCATAAATTCGTTCTGCAGTAATGCCAAGTTCATCAAAAAGTTGTTGGAAGAGTGGAGTGGTTTCCAGAGCGCTGTTGGGTCCGGTTTCGATGAGCCAGTGCCGCCCTGTGGGATCGTGAATTGTTTTCATCGTGCCGCCAACCTCAGACTCTTTTTCAAGAACAGTGACGTTAATGCCCTTCTGCCTAAGCCAGTAAGCGACACATAAGCCGGAAATGCCTGCTCCAACAATAAGAACGGATTTGGGATATTGGATGTGAGATGTGTGCACCTCTACCATAGACTGCCCATATCACATAGCGCACATCTCAAATTGGATTCTCGGTTATCAAACACTCTTCAGCACCAGTTCAGCTAAACAGTGAATAAACTTTGGAGAATCGTTCAGGGCAGGCATCATCTCGAATTGTTTAATGCCAAGATGTTCTGCTTCTTTGCGTGTCTCGATATTGATCTCATGGAGAGTTTCGATATGTTCTGTTACGAACGAAATCGGTATGATGAGAAGATGTTTTCTTTCGCTTGAAGCTAATGCACGTACAGTGTGTTCCAATGACGGTTTCAGCCATTCCGAAGGTCCAACCTTGCTTTGATAGCATAGTACATGAGGCGACTGCCAACCACCTTTTTGGATCACTAAACGTACCGTCTCCTCCACGTGTGCTTGATAAGGATCTCCTTTCTGTATAACACTCACGGGTACCCCATGTGCGCTGAAAACCAGATCGATCTCGGATGGCGTGACGTAAGAAAATCGTTGATAGGCTGTATTGATGTTCTCGACAATCGCTTCGATGTACAGTGGATGATTCCGGTATGAGGAGATTGTTTCTTCGGGAATTCGGTTGAGTCCGTGTTGCGCGCACTGTCGTTTCCATTCATTCAAGCTGGATAAGGTTGTCGTCATTGAGTAGTGTGGATAAAGTGGAAGTAGAACGATCTTTGAATACGAATCCTTTTTGATTTCTCCGACAGCTTCTTCGGTGAGCGGGTGCCAGTAGCGCATCGCAATGAAGACTTTGGCTTGGAGAGTTTTGTTCAGCTCGCGTTCAAGAGCCTCCGCTTGCTTTCTCGTGAGATCGAGGATGGGTGATTTTCCACCGATCTCTTGATAGTGCTTTGCTATTTTTTGAGCGCGACGAGATGAGATGAATTTTGCAAGCGGCTTTCGTGCCAGAAAAGCACCCGGAAAATTGATGATCTCGGGATCGCAGAAGAGATTATACAGGAACGGCTCTACTGCTTCAAGTGAGTCCGGTCCCCCAAGCTGAAACAACACAACGGCAATCTTTTTATTTGAGGTCACGCCCACTCTCTTGGCTGTTTCAAGACGTCAAGCAATCGAGCTTCTCGTGAACCCGGCGCGGGTGTATGGTTATATAGCCATTTCACTTCGGGCGGAAGAGACATAAGGATGGATTCTGTTCGTCCTCGAGTTTCTAAGCCGAACAGCGTTCCTCGATCATAGAGTAAATTAAACTCAGCATATCTTCCACGACGGATGAGCTGCCACTCTTTTTCCTGCTCTCCCCATGGTTCATTTCTACGCCGATCTACAATTGGAAGATAAGCATCTAAAAACACCTTACCGATATCCTGTACAAAGACAAAGACCTTTTCCAAATCTTCACGAAGGTAATCGAAGAAAATCCCGCCGATGCCGCGTGCTTCACCGCGATGCTTGATGAAGAAATACTCGTCGCACCATTGTTTGAAGCGGGGATAAAAGGTTGGGTCGTGCTTATCGCACGCTGATTTCAATGTGCGGTGAAAATGATTAGCGTCTTCTTCAAACAGGTAATAAGGAGTAAGATCAATTCCGCCGCCGAACCACGCATCACCATGTTCAAACTCAAGGTAGCGCAGGTTCATGTGGACAGTCGGTATCATCGGACTGGTGGGATGAAGCACCAGTGAGATTCCCGTTGCATAGATTCGCTGAGGCTGGACATCGAGACGGGATGCTAATGTTTCGGTAAGCTCACTTGTTACTGCCGAGAAATTCACGCCAGCTTTTTCAAAGATTTGCCCATGTTGCAAGATGCGAGTTTTGCCTCCGCCGCCTTCAGGATGTGACCAAATGTCCGGTTGAAATATTCGTTTGTTGTCTACGGCTTGTACTTCAGAGCAAATTCCATCTTGTAGTGTTTGAAAAAATTTTTCTGCTTGGGATCTGATAGTCACCTTGCTTGACACAATCAGCATTGATGTAGTCAGAACGGATACGCGTTATTCTACGAGGAGTGAGACGAGAGTCCGCCTGCATACTATGCCGACGGACTCTAAGGATTTACATTCCTCGTAATATACGCTCTATTTGTTCGGCGTGAGCAGTCTCATCGACGATGATCTCTTCGAGTTTAACTTTCAAACCGATCTCACCGGCTTCTTCTGCCTGCATCGCACGCATACGGTAGTTTTCAATTGCCTCGCGCTCGAGCTTCTGGTCGTACTTTAACATCCCTTTGACATCTTTGGGTGATTTATATTGCGTTGGCGTTGTTGTTGGCTTTCCACCAAGGGCAACTATCTTGTCAGCCAAAAAAATCGCATGTTGTAATTCTCCATTGATCTCTGGTCTGAGAAACTCCCTCAGTTCCTCGCCGTCATAGCCGGTAGCTGTTGATGTTTGATACAGATACAGGATCGAAGCCCCAAGCTCGTTGGCTAAGTCTTGGTTTAATCCTTCAATGAGTTTTTTCCTGTCTGCCATGATGTTCTCCTATAATAGTTCTGATGTTTAATGAATATTT
>JACQVI010000215.1 GCA_016209795.1 Ignavibacteriota bacterium | reverse complement strand
GGACTCTTTATGTTAAAACCATTAAGGCTATTCTCAATCGTAATAGTTATCATTTTGAGTACTTCCGGTTTAGCTTTCTCTCAGCACACCTTCAACCTCACCAAAGGTAAGCCGGCAAAGCTTGTCCCCGGGCTTGGCTCTGTCCATCACCCTGTGTCGACTGAAAATCCTCAGGCGCAGAAGTTCTTCGATCAGGGACTTGCGTAGAGGATAAACCATGATCTTACGGATTCATCTTCTTTGTAGCAATCGTATAAAACAGTACCAATCCGATTCCCACAAATAAGATTACCATACCTATAACGATGCCCGGTTCAACATCATATCGCTGAACGAGAAAATTTCCTAGCATCACTGCAAGTCCGCCCAAGACAAAGAGCATTCCCCATTTGAGGGATGATAGTGGGTCGCGCTTGATATCTCGTGCATACATTGCTTTGATATCTTCTGCCGATAACCCTTTTTCGACCATGTTCATTCGCTCCCGATGTCTCACTAACAACCAAACAATAAGCACTGCCGCTGTGCATGTAAACAAAAAGATTGGAATAACAAATTCAAATTGATCCATAAAAATCTCCTTTTATGAAATAAAAAACGACATTATTGTCCTTCTGTCACTTTTGACCTCATTTTTTCATACAAGGTTTCACATTCACGGGAAAATTTTGTACTATAACCTCAAACTGGCGCAAAGCGCCATGGCGCTCTACGAGTCGTAGACCAAAGGCGTTCACTGTAACCCGAAACCTCTAACCTCTACGAAGAGTCTAAACGAGCAGAAACAATATGCCTCTTTCCGATAGCGAGATCATCGAAAACATCCGCAGGGGTGCAACGCATCACTATGCACGCTTGATCGATAGCTATAAGGAAAAGGCGATGACATTGGCAGTGAGGATGCTAAAAAATCGTGAAGATGCCGAAGAAACGATACAGGACGCGTTCATCCGAGCATATAACGCTTTGGATAAGTTTGAAGGGGCATCGAAATTCAGCACGTGGTTCTATCGCATTGTGTACAACACGTGTCTGACAAAACTTGGACAACGGAGAAAAGAATTCGAGTCACTCGACTATGAGGATGAGAAAGACTATGGAAATATTGAGGAGTGGCAAAGTTCAAGCGTA
This sequence comes from Ignavibacteriota bacterium, assembly GCA_016209795.1. GTDB lineage: Bacteria > Bacteroidota > Ignavibacteria > UBA10030 > SZUA-254 > JACQVI01. Next base: position 7,738 of record JACQVI010000215.1, on the reverse strand, counting down.
CTTTCTGATCTCGAAGTGAAGGATATGGTAATATTTATCAAGAAAGCCATTGATACGCTTCCAGCAAAATATGGAACGATACTTTCTTTGTTTTACTTTCAAGAATTATCTCACAACGAAATATGTGACATCATGGATGTACCAGTTGGAACAGTGAAGACGCATCTCTTCCGTGCCCGTGCACTCCTCCAAGAACGATTGGCAAAAGAACTTCAACAGGAGACAATGACAGTATGAAGCATTTGACATCAACACAAATCCAAGAATACTTGGATGGCTTGATCAGCGGTCTGAGCCTCAATGAGATCGAGTTACATCTTCGCACGTGTCAAGATTGCCAAAGCAAGCTTAACGCACTCAAACGGATAGACAGGGTATTGCACCGAATCCAACTCGAAAGGGTTTCTCCGAGCTTTACAGAGCGAGTAATGAAGCAATTGAACATCAAAGAATCATCCTCTCTTGCGTGGACTATTTTCAAAAACATAGCACCCCTTTTTGCCTTGATGCTTGTGACAGGCATTGTACTCGTAGTAATGTACATGTCGGGTGCCTTACAAGGTGAAGAGTTACAACAACCTATCCAGCAGACGCAATCAGTATACAATGGATTCAGTAGCGGAGTTTCTTCTGCAATAGGGGCTTTGAATGAGTGGATATCAAGATATTTCTCATTTGCGTTTGCAAGGACAACTTATGGGACGACGTTCTTTCTTATTGTTTTTTTTAGTGTGGTAGCTTTGTTGGATAAATTCCTCCTCATGCCGATGATGAGGAAGAGAGGATAGCAAACGTGCGGCGCACGTTCACGATGCGTCGCACTTCAGTGACCTAATTGCCACTTGTTACTCATGAGGAGATGTTGGCTTGTTCTTCCTTTTTATTACTCGAAAACATCTTAACAAAACAATAGACCGTAAGAACAAGAACGGCCCCCATTGTTACGACCATAAATATCACAGCTCCAACACTCATGCAACACCTCCTTGCTTTATTCCATTAGCACGTGATTTCCATATAACAGCGACCATACTGAAGAAAACAACAAAAAATCCGATGATGATGATTCGTGCGAGCCAGATATACGGAGATCGATCCAGAGCCTCCAGTCCGATTGTTATCTGTGCTGCTTGCATCCTTGGTGGTCCGTTGTTTTCTCGCACTTCATACCGGAAATTCTGGAGTTTCAGCCAACGCTCAAAGCGAGACTTGTCAAAAACTTTTTCAAGATGTGGATCGGCAGAGTAACTCGTCACTTGTAGATTTCCATCACTCTGTAAATTTACCTCTGCCCAGGCTGTTAAGTCACGATTGGCACTATTTACTTCGTCATAAATGGATTGTTGGATCTGATGTACCTCATCGTTCGGGGGATCCATTTGAAATTTCCCAGAATAGTTTGAGCGGTCGGCAACATTCCAAAGAATACGTGGGTTTGGGGTCAATCTAGCTTGTGAAGCCCACCCGATAAAAATTGCCAAGAGAGCGAAAGGTGTAACGTACTTCATAATGAATTTAAAAAAATTTGGTACTCTCATCAATGCCCCAACGTGCAGTTCCTCCCACCCTTTATTCAGACCAAAGATCCATGAGAAGAGAATGACTTCAACAATCGCGAGCACGACAAGTCCAATGGTGCCAGCCCAAAAATCAAACTCATCGAAGACTCCGTATTTGAAGAAAAATATGACCGGGATAGTTCCCAACACCCATATCAATCCAACGATCGCTGCTGCAACACCTCGTTTGAGTTTTGCTTCATCCTGAAGGAATGCCATAACAGGCTGACAAACAGCAACGGAACTCGTAAACGCCGCAAAGAAGAGAAGGAGAAACCAGATAGTACCAAAAAATTGTATGCCGGGAAACGATCGCAAGATTTCCGGCATCGAGATCATGCCAATAGCGAATGTTCCGCTTTGTGCTATTGATTGAACTTGTGATGAACCGAAAAATATTGCTGCTGCGGGAATAGCAATCATACTTCCGAAGATGACTTCAACAAATTCATTCGTTGCTGCTGTTGTCGTTGCAGCGAGTGCGATATCTTCCTTCTCACGTACATAGCTTGCGTAGCATTCTAACGAACCAAAGCCAATAGACAGTGTGAAGAAAATCTGTCCAGCGGCGGCGATCCATACATTTGGATTCGCCAGAGCACTGAAATCCGGTGTCCAGAGAAACGCCAACCCATCCCAAGCACTGCCTTCAATTGTGCCGAGTGTTAACACCCGCACAACGAGGATGATACAAAATAACACTAACAGAGGTATAGCAATCTTGGCTAGAAGCTCTATACCTTTCACGATGCCGCGAGCTAACACCCAGACATTCAGAAGAATCGTAATGATGAGGAAGAATAAGGCGGTATAAACGCTTGGAAAATAAGAGTGGGATGTTGCGTTGCCTAAAAATTCATTGTAGAATACTGCAAGATCAACCGACGAACCTGGTGTGCTAATATATTGCCCGGTCGATGAAAAGTATGCGTAGGCAAGACACCATGCTTCGATGTACGTATAGTAGAGGCAGAAGACCATCGGTAGGCCTAATCCAAGTACACCAAGATATTTTCCAATTGGACGATTCCACATCTTGTCGAACATTCCCGGCAAACTGCTGTGCCCGAGGCGGCCACCGTAGCGTCCGATTGTCCAGGCAATCCACATCAGTGGAAGTCCGAATAACAGAAGAGAAACAACGTAGGGAATCATAAAGGCACCACCGCCGTTTTGTCCAGCTTGCGCAGGAAACCGCAATAGATTACCAATACCGATTGCATTACCCGCAGCGGCTAAGATCAGACCGATCCGAGTACCCCAACGTTCCTTTTGTTCAGTCATATATCCTCATCTGTTTTTTGAGATAACAATGTAAAACTTCGCCAAGTATAAGGAAAAAAAAGTGGTTTGTCAAGCGTTCATGATGACGATCCGTGTTCGAGCTGGCTGACATAGACGGCAGCCGTAATATCCCCTGTTACATTGAGCACTGTTCTGCACATATCCAGAAAACGGTCAACTCCGTAAATGATGGCGATGCTTTCACCTGGAACACCGATGGAGATAAGGATCAACATGATAATGGGGAGGGAACCGCTTGGAACTCCCGCAGTACCTATTCCTCCAAGGATCGCAAGCAACACAACGAAAACTTGTTGTGAGAGTTCTAAGTTAATTCCAAAACACTGGGCGAGGAATAATACCGTTATACCTTCGTAGAGGGCAGTCCCATTCTGATTAGCAGTGCTGCCAATCGTCAAGACAAAGTGAGTTACATCTTTTGGTAACTTGAGATTCTCAAGTGTAACACGAATTGCTGTAGGAAGTGTTGCATTACTAGAGCTGGTGGAAAAGGCAGTTACCATCACCTCTTTAATGTTCTTGAAAAAATACACCGGACTCATCTTACCCAAGAATTTCAGTAATAACGAATACGTAATGAACTGATGAATACATAACGCCACCAAAACAACGATGACAAACCTTGAGAGTACAACAAGAATAGAAAATCCCATTGTAGCAGTGAGCGAGAAGAGCAACGAAGCAACACCGTACGGGGCGAGCTTCATACCGAATCCAATCACTTTCATAACAACTTCATAGAGACCTTCGAGAAAGCGTTTAAACGTATCCACTTTTTCTGAATGTGAAACTGACAAAGCTAAGCCCATCATCAGCGCAAAAAACATAATTGCCAAAATGCCGCCGCCTGTATACGTAGGGTCGAATGCTCTCGTTAAATCTTCAAAGAGATTTCTTGGAACAAGCGTCGTGATGATCTCTCCAATACTTCGTGATTTGACACTAACAGCCATATTCTGAAGGCTTGCAGAACTGTTTGCGAATCGTTCAATCAACATTTGCCGATCTTCGTCTGAGATGGTTTTTCCAGGTTCGAATGCTGTAACCATAACGATCCCGATAATCACAGAGATGGCTGAAACAATGACGGTGTACATCAGTGTCCGAAGTCCAACCTTTCCAATTTTTTTGAGATCTCCTAATTCAGCAACTCCTAACGCTAATGCAGAAAGAATCAGTGGCATGACCATCATGAAAATCATTCTCAGGAAAATATCACCTACTGGTTTAACGTATGCGGTGATCGTCTCGATGGTCTCTTTTTGGAGACCAGAATATTGAACAATGATACCGCCGGCGATCCCGGCAATCATTCCGACAAAAATTTTTTTATGGAGTGCAGGTTTAGCCTTCACAGTGTTTGATCGTTAAGAAAATTTGTCCAACAATCTAACCGATTTTCAATCGAAAGTCAATAATCAAGGTATAAATGCTGTAGGTCTCCAGCTTAGCGTAATGGTAGAGGAATCGTGTACAGACTTGCGTTGCCGGCGCGATCTACTGCTTGAATTCCAAAGAAATAGTCATCTTTTGATACTTGCAGTGTGATTGCAGTGTCTTGGGTGAAAAGGGTGTGCTGCCACGTTGGAGATGTTGTCTCACGGTATAGGATATTGTATCCCGCCAGATCAGATTCGGCGTTTTTGTTCCATTGAAGTGTTGTAGTGTATTCCAAGCTTCTTGTCATAATTCTCACATTGCTTGGCGGAACTGGAGCGAAAGCAAGAGAAGCAAGTGTAGCGGCATTAATGCGAGCAATCGCTGCACAATACTCGAAGTTCATGTACTCTGGAAGATCACCATACGATATACCGCTTTTTGTTCGAACATCCTGATGCTGGTGGTCGAAGTTTTCTTTCGCTTCCGTGAAACGAACCGCTGCAAATCCTTGCTCATGAAATGGAAGATGATCCCCGCCGCGTAAGAATCGATCACGGCGATAAATCAGCTTTACTCCGAAGTTCGGAACATACCGTTCTCCAATTTCTTTGATGTAGCGTGCAAGACCTCGGGAAGATCCATCGTTCTCCAAGCCGAGTAGATTTCGTAGACGAAATGTTGTACCAGTATCAATTGGGCTGTATGCTTCAGAGAATAGTCGGACGTATGTGCTTTCTATCGTTCCATCTCCACTGTGAATGTTACCGACAATATCATTGTTGAACACAGCTTCAATATGCCAGCCCTGCTCCTTTGCTGCCGCTGCAAAGTGTCTCGATCCGAGGAGTCCTTGTTCTTCGCCGGCAAATGCTACAAACATAATCGTTGCGTCAAATTCATATTTACTGAAGACGCGCGCTAACTCTAACACGAGAGCTGTTCCACTTCCATCGTCGTTCGCTCCCGGTGCTTGGCTGACAGAATCGAGTGGATTGCTTGCTCGGGAATCGTAATGTGCACTGACGATAAGAATACGGTTCGAGCTTGGTACCGACTTTGTTGGGATGAGGTTTGAGGGTTGCAGTGTTGCGATTACATTGACTATCTTTGCGGGATATGGAACTCGAGCTGAACCGGGTGCAAGAAACTCTTGGAACTCCACCTTCATTCTGCCGATACTCTTTTTGGCGTAGCGCTCAAATTCCGATTTGATCCAGCGACGGGCAGCTCCGATACCTTTTGTTTCACTTGAGGTGTCGGAAAGTGAGTGACGAGTACCGAAGCTGACAAGTTTTTCTACTGTTGCTTTGATATTTGCAGATGAAATTTCAGTGATCACGTTCTCAATATGCGGATTTGTTGGTGGTGGTGGCTGAGTATACAGAGTTTTGATGATAAGAAAAACCATCAACCATAAAATGGATCTGTGTCTCATGTTGCTTTTTTTGCAAGAATTTATTGTATTATGATATTGTGGATTAAATCTGAGAAATATCCTTTAGAAATGCAACTTTAAAATCCGAAGATGAAAGAATTAATGGAATCGGAACACAAAAGAATCACTCAAGCATGGGGAAGGATTCACGAGCTGCATCCCGACGCTTACATTGTCCCCATGCCGAATCAGATTGCGAGACTACAATATCAAGATTTCTTCAAAGTTTTAACACAGATTGTCGATCTCAGGAATCTTGTAGTTCTTGAAGCAGGATGTGGGAGTGGAATAGATGGATTTTATCTTTCAACTCTTGGCAATCGTGTTGTCTCATTAGATTATCACCGTATTCCTTTACACCAGTTAACACAAGCTAAAACAAAGTTTGATAGGAGAAATGAACATAAGCTTCACCTTAACACAGTCTGTGGTGATATTGGATCGCTATGTTTTCGTGATGGGATGTTTGATTTGGTGTTTAACAGTGGTGTGCTTGAGCATTATTCCTCGGCATCTGAGAGAGAAAAGATATTACGTGAAATGGTTCGTGTAACACGAAACGGTGGATTGGTAGCAGCGGCTATTCCTAATAAATCACACCCTTGTACACATCTTTGGGAATTTTTAGCGAGTATCTTTTCGGATGTAAAAAGTTATAAGATACCCGAACAAGTCATCTCTATCAATGAACTTTCATCTGAAATGCAGGCTGTTGGTGTAAACATCGTCTGGGCGGGTGGAATCGATGTGTATCAGACAATCTGCCATTATCCCAATTGGCTTCCCTTGCGAGCCATTGTTTTGCTCTTGAGAATTTTGTTGCCAATGCTGTCTTCGAAGCTACGAGAAAAATTTGGTGTAAGGATTTTAGTGATTGGAAGGAAGTGACTGTGAAACCCTTATGGGTTTACAGCAAAATTACTTCACGTGCTCTAAATGTTCAGTAAGTACAGTTTGATAATACTGTTCGTACTGGTCGACAACTTTTTCAATATTGAACATCTCTACAGCCCTCTTCCTACTTGCAGCAGCGAATTGTTTATATCGTGCCTCGTTCGTTAGAAGCTCGATGGTATATTTTGCCATTCGCTCGATGTCACCGATCTCAGCGATATAACCCGTTTCACCGTGGACAATAAGTTCCGGCAATCCCCCAACACTTGATGAGATAACCGGGATCTCGCATGCCATCGCTTCCAGTGCGGAAAGTCCAAAACTTTCTGATTGACTTGGCATCAAGAAGAGGTCAGAGGCAGAGAGGAGCGGTACAAGTTCGGCTTGCTTTCCCAGAAACTTAATATCTTTAATGATGTTCAACTCACGAGCAAGTTGTTCGCAATTCGAACGGTCGGGTCCATCGCCTACGAGGATGAGTTTTGAAGGGACTTTTCGTCTAACAATATCAAAAATTCGGATGACGTCCTGAACTCGTTTTAAAGTCCGGAAATTTGAAACATGAATTAGAATCTTTTCACCAGTCGGTGCTAAATTATTGCAAATAGATGCAGCCTCAATCCGTCGATACTTCTTCGTATCGACAAAATTGGGTATGACTTGAATCTCTTTTTTGATATTGTAGTTCGTCAGCGTCTTTTCTTTAAGAAAGCGAGAGACTGCAGTTACGCCATCACTCTGCTCAATGCTGAATTTCATAACAGAAAGGTAACTTGGCTCAAGTCCAACGAGAGTTATGTCGGTACCGTGTAGTGTTGTAACTATTTTCAAATTGTCGTTACCAAGGATTTGTTTTGCGAGATAGGCACTGATGGCGTGTGGTATCGCATAATGTGCATGAAGAATATCGAGGTGTTCAAACTTAGCGACTTCAACAATTTTACTGGCAAGAGCGGGAGTGTACAGCGGGAAATCAAAAAGCGGATAGTTTGAAATTTCGACCTCGTGGTACACAATATTGCCAATAAATCCATCAAGGCGGATAGGCATGGCATAACTGATAAAATGAATTTTGTGGCCGCGTTCTGCGAGTGCTTTCCCTAATTCAGCTGCCACGACTCCACTGCCGCCGTAAGTTGGATAACACGTAATACCTATTTTCATT
>JACQVI010000212.1 GCA_016209795.1 Ignavibacteriota bacterium | reverse complement strand
GCCTAATCCGAGCTGCTTCATAATATCGGCAAATTGATAAAAATCAATAGGCTTTGCCGCATAGACATTTGCACCGAGTGTAAAACTTTCCTCAACGTCACCCTGTTCACGCGAGACCGTAAGCATGACAACAGGGATATGTTTCAAACGACTGTCGATTCTCATACTCCTCAGAACCTGTCGTCCGTCTACTATCGGGAGGTTCAAATCCAGTAAGACTAACAGAGGATTTCCGCCACGTCGATTTTTATATTTGCCCTGCCGTTTAAGATAATCCAATGCCTCAGACCCGTCTCTCAACACAATGACATCGTTGACAATATGATATTCTTCCATCACTGACAGAATAAGCTCGACGTCATTCGGATTGTCTTCAACCAAAACAATATCGGGAAGGTTAGTCATAATGCTGTGTCTCGAGACATGGAGAAATAACGCACATCTAATGTTCTTTTATGGAATATCGAATTAGAGAAACGGTTCATGAGATACACCTTTCTTAAAGTTTTTTGGCAGTGAAAAGTAAAATGTTGCACCTTCATTGATTTTTCCTTCAGCCCATGTTCTTCCACCATGGTGATGAACAATTCTACGAACATTGGCTAACCCAATCCCAGTTCCCTCAAACTCTTCCGTTCGATGTAACCGTTGGAACACACCAAAGAGTTTATCGACATATTGCATGTCGAAACCAACGCCGTTATCCTTCGCAAACACGACGGTTTCATCTTGATTGCTCGTTGAGCCAATCTCAATCACCGCTGGACTACGAGTCTTTGTATATTTCATGGCATTGGAAATCAAATTGATCAGCACTTGACGCATCATGGCAGAGTCTGCTTGGATTTCCGGTAATGTGTTGATCTTCCATTCAATAGTTCTACTTTTCGTTTCTTGCTGAAACTCGGCTATTATTTTATTCACAAGGTCTTTCAAATTGAGTCGTGCCTTTTGCATTTCTGCACGTCCCATGCGGGAAAAGGTCAAGAGATCATCGATGAGGGCACCCATCTTTTTTGCAGACTCGGAAATGGTTTTGAAATAGCGTTTGCCCTTTTCGTCTATTGTATCTGCAACATGTTTGTTCAGCAAGTCCACAAAACCATCGATGTGACGAAGAGGAGCCCGCAGATCGTGAGAGACAGAATACGAAAACGATTCGAGTTCTTTGTTGGCTGCTTCGAGTTGAGCAGTGCGCTCAATGACCAGTTCCTCGAGGTGTTCGCGGTGTTTCCTTACCTCTTCATCCAATTGTTTCTCCTTTGTGATGTCTTCGGAGAGTATGAAGATCCCTTCAGGCACAGGCTCCATACTGAGATGAAACCAACCCTTTGTGCCATCCAGAAAGGTAAATTCATTTTCGATGCGATGAGGGACGCGTTCTTCCATACAACGCCGGAACTGGGCAAACATGTGTGTGTTCTCGATCCCGGGATACATCTCCATCATCGTATGACCCAGTAACTCCTCCTTTGTGCGGCGTCCCTGTTTGGCGGCGACATCATTGATGTAGAGGTAGCGCCAGTCAAAGCCGATAATCTGACAACCCTCCAGCATGTGGTCTAAGGTCGTTCTGTAGCGCATCTCTGCATGTTGGATTTTTTCTTCCGCCCGCTTGCGCTCAGTAATATCGTGCACAGCTCCAACTAAGTGAGTGCAATTTCCTTGCGAGTCATAAACTGGTGCAATACTAACTTCACCGGTCAATCTTCCCGTCGGATATTCTGATGTTTCCTCCCACCTCACAATTTTCTTATCTTTAATGGCTTCCTTATACTTTTCCAAGACCATAGTCAATGACGGTTCTGGAATAACTTCATCAACATCTTTACCCACGACCTGATCGTAACGCAACCCCGTTGTTGTAAGAAAAGCACGGTTAACGGAGTTAAATCGATATTTACCTTCCTTTGTCACCGTCAGTTGGAAGATGACATCTGCTGCAGTATCATAGATAGAGGATAGTTGCTGTTCACGATCTCGGAGTGCTTCCTCCGTTCGCTTACGTTCGGTAATGTCCCGGACAATACCGGTAAACATGTGCTTTCCGTCTTTGACTAATTCCCCAAACGAAATCTCTAAGGGAATCACTTTTCCGCTTTTGTGCAAACCGGGTAGTTGGGTTGCCTCCCATGCAATGTGTTTTTCATGAGTATCGACGTAACGTTTCAAAGATTGCTTGTGAAGATGTCGCAGGTATTCAGGCATAAGCATGGTGAGGTCTTTACCGAGCATTTCTTCCCTACGATGACCGAAGATATTCTCTACAGCCGGATTCACAAACAGAATCGTGCTTGTCTCGTCGATCGTGATAATGCCATCTGTCGCAGTCTCTGCTACGATGCGGTATCGATCCTCACTCTCTCTTAGTGCTTTTTCAGCTTTGACACGCTCTGTAACATCATTGACAAGTACTACTTTTGCTCTCCGACCTGCAAAGTCAAGCTCATGCGATGTGATTTCCACATCAATGATGGTACCGTCTTTCTTCTTATGTTTCCATAGACCTGCAACGTCTAAACCTTTATGCTGCTGAGCTACATCAGCAAGAAGGCGGGGAATTTCTTCAGGCGGTCGTATATCCTTCAGCGTCATCGATAAGAATTCTTCACGACTGTATCCATAATGCTCTACAGCCGCATCGTTCACAGTAATAAATCCAAGCGTTTTAATATCGAAGACCCACATTGGATGCGGGTTCTTCTCAAACAACAGCTTATATCGCTGTTCGCTTTCACGAAGTGCTTTGTTGGCTTCTATGAGATCAGCGGTGCGTTCTTTCACCCGAATCTCTAACTCATCGTGCGCTTTGCGTAGAGCCTCTTCCGCTTTTCTGTTCTGGTGAATCCATTTCACGATCAGCAACACTGTCACGAGCGCGAAGATCAATACAACACCGTAGATTGTAAGAAGGAAGTTTAAGTGGCGATCCCGGCTTGCAAAGGCTTGATCCACACGTTGCATTGCCAACACTCCCCAGCCGTACGGTGCGATGGGAGAATAGGCAATCAACAGATCGGTTTGTTCATCGTTGTTGTATTCAGTCGATACACCCCTGTTTCCACGGAGGACCTCTTGTACAGCCGTCACGTTCGTATAATCGATAATCGTTCCTTGAGGGTTGTACCAGGGATGAGCAGCGATATGGCCTCGTTGGTCGAGAAAACAAATAACGACGGAATCTTCAACCTGAATATTCCTGCTCCAGAGCAGCAGTGAATCGAGGACTACCTGCAACACAAGGATTGCTTCCGCGGCTTGTCCGTTAGGACTATTGACCGGTACTGCAAATGCAACGACATTGTATTGTGGTCTCGCCGCGCGCCTATAAACCTCGGAAACGTACGGTTTCCATGTTGAAGTAACTCCCTGATACCAATCGCGGTAGGCGAAGCTTCTACCTCTCACCTCAGGTACGTGGGGTATATCAGCTCTGAGTATGCCTTCTGTGTCGGTGAGTAAAATCCGGTCGATGTAGGGAAAATCTTTCGGCACATCTTTTAAGATCACGATTGCATCGTCCCATTTTCTTTCCTGAACGAGCCGTCGAAAGTTAACACGTGTTGCAAGAGACACGCCAACATCCATGATACGCTCAAACCGTTCTTTAAGTGTTATGGCTGAAAGATGTGCAAGGGATTCCCGTCTTGCCAAAATGATGTTGGTCCGCTCTTGTTTTATCGATTGGTAGCCAAAGTAGCCAACGGTATGACCACTGCAAAAACGATCGCGAAAGGAAGAATCCACCTCATTTTATTTTGATCAATTTTCTGTGTCTTTATACTGGTCATTCTTGAACTGGGTTTAAAATATCAGTAGAAACTGGGTAAGAAACAGATTCTTTATTTCATTACCCACTCCCTGAGCTTCTTGCACATAGGTTGGTCCGCTGACATCTGTTCCCGCCTTCCGGATGAGGTAGTTGAATCTGACCCTGCTAAGACCATCCACATAATACGTTAGGGCGACAGTACTCATTCGGATTTTGTATGACGAGTTTGATTCGTTAGCAACAAATTGTTCCCAGCGTATGGCTGCCTCTATTGGTGGTAAGGGTTTCTGGAGTTTATAGGAGCCCAGAACAGATATGCCGTTAAGGTTTTGCCCCGATATGTCTTGGGGAAGAGAAACGTTAACGTTCATGATACGCCCTTTCACAAATTCCGAACGAATCTTTACGCCTTGAAAAAATGTGGGTGCGTAGTCAAAATAAAGATTGTATGCTTTTTCTGTATACTGGGAAGCCGAGGCTGTCTGTACCCTTCCGATGAATGCCGATGACCCGAATGATATATCCTTCTGAAATCTCCACTCGAGCTTCCCTACAACATCTTTTGAATTATTGTTGTCAACAGTATTGATACCGTTTCCGTTAATCACCGCAAATGCGTAGTGCAAAACGACGGGATATGACAATGATCCCATCATTTGAATTCCGATGTCTCTAAAATTGTTTCCCTCAGACCCCGGGTTGCTTCCTAGAAAATTCACCGACTCGGAGCGAAGGATGAATGGGAGAAGTAATGCATTCTCCAGACCTTCCAGTGTGAATGGGTATTTAAATTGACCGATTCGCCATTGCAACCACGGTTTCCACCGTATGTCGATAAAAGCATCGAACAATTTTGTCTGAGAACCTTCATGCACAACCTGTAATCTGTAATAAAAAAGTTCACTCAGCGAATCACTGATGATCAATCGTGCTCGTCTGACTCTAAAGGTATTAGTTGAACCATTGGGTGGGGTAGACCTCTCATCAAGCACATGCCACACTTCGAAGAAACCGCCGATATCAGGCTTTATACGTATTTTGTCTTGAGCAACGGCAACTAGGGGAATTGAGAAAGCCAGGAGGACCGTTATAAAAAGTGCAAGAACAACAAGACAGAGAGTAGTGTTTGCTTTTATCGTGACAAGACCTGGAAATCCATTCTTAAATAGTTCTCTGTCATAAATCCACCCAACAAATACAAGGCAAGAAATAACGATGGCAATGGTTCCCACTATGCGTGGAAATGACCTTAACGGAGTAATAAGTTTATTATCCTGTTGTATCGTCACTTCCCAATATTATGATAGTAATCTTTTTCAGACCAAAAGTTTCGAATATCTATTAATCTCTATTGTCTGAAAAGTACACATTCTTGATTAGAATGTCAATAGGGCGAATTGACTCACGATAAATCTACTCGAAATGGTATCGTTGACTCATGATAAAATCTACTCGAAATAGCCCTGTCGATTTGGTACTTTTGTGGTTAATTGTCTCAGCCATGTTATCATC
>JACQVI010000218.1 GCA_016209795.1 Ignavibacteriota bacterium | reverse complement strand
TAATAATAGAGTTTGAGAAGGTCGTCAGGTTTCAAACCGGAGTTCAGACTCACTATTGACTTTTTCTCAAGCTTAGAAGATTTTTTATTTGACTTTACTTTCGTAGTTATTGGCATGATAGCAAATGATCAGTTTCAGAATGCCGCTAGTTCTTCTAGTGCCTTTACAATATCCGATGTCTGCGGCAGCATGGCATTCTCAAGTGTCGGTCCATACGGTACAGGAGAATCTTTTGCAGCAACTCGTTTGATCGGCGCATCGAGTCGAGAAAAAGCTTCGCTGGCGATGATTGCAGCAATCTCAGCTCCAAAGCCACCCGTCAGGGTATCTTCATAGACGATAAGAACTTTCCCTGTCTTCCTCACAGAATTCAAAATCGCTTCAGTGTCCAACGGATTGAGTGTACGAAGATCGATAACCTCGACACTCGTTCCTTGTTCCTCCATCGTACGAGCGGCTTCAAGCGAGCGCTGAACCATCATCCCCCAAGTAATAATTGTTATATCGTTCCCCTCTCGAACTATTTTTGCAATACCAAACGGCAAGCAATACTCAGCGACTGGTTCAGGAGTAGCTGCAAAGCTTGCTCGGTACAATCCTTTATGTTCACAGAAGATTACTGGATCATCACACCGACAGGCAGTCTTGAGTAACCCTTTTGCATCGGCAGCATTTGCTGGAAATACAACTCGCAAACCAGGAATGTGTGTAAAGAATCCGTCGATGCTTTGACTGTGATACAATCCGCCATGGATATAACCGCCAACCGCAACACGCACAACCATCGGGCACGACCACTCATTGTTCGAACGAAAACGCAGCATCGCCACTTCGTCCCGCAGTTGCATGAATCCGGGCCAAATGTAATCGCCGAATTGAATTTCCACACACGGCTTGAATCCCCTCAGCGCAAGCCCGAAGGCTGTTCCAATGATGCTCGCCTCGGCAAGCGGCGAATTAAACACACGCTCCCATCCAAATTGTTTTGTCAATCCTTTCGTCGCAGTAAACACACCTCCTTTGTCGCCGGCAACATCTTCTCCGTAAATGAGCATCTTTGGGTTGCGTTCCATTTCTTCTGCCATTGCATGATTGATCGCATCGACCATAACGATTTTCTCGCCCTTGTGTTCCGGTTCTACGAAACCTTCCTTCGGAATAACGACATTCGGGGAATGAACATACTTCAACAAATTTTCCGGATCCTGTTGTGGTTCTGCCTCGGCAGTCTCCGCCGCCTTGTCGATGCGCTCAAGAACTTCCTGTTGCAGTTGTTTGAGTGTATCGCTAGTCAGTATTTTATTCTCGATCAAGTATTTTTCAAGTTGAGGCAGCGGATCTCTTGCACGATCTTGAGCAAGCTCTTCTTCTGAACGATACTTCCGTTGATCGTCAGACGATGAGTGTGGAAGCAATCGGACAGTGTGCGCTAAGATTAAACTCGGTCCTTTTCCCTTCCGAGCTTTTGCAACAGCATCAGATGAAGTCTCATACGAGGCGATAAAATCGCATCCATCCACTTCATAGCGATGCAAACCTTCATAACCAGCAGTCAGATGATAGACAGATTTTGCCGCCATCTGCTCTCTAACTGTTACAGATATTGCATACTTGTTGTCCTGAATGAGAAAAATGACTGGAAGTTTTTCACGTGCTGCCCAGTTGATAGCTTCGTGAAATTCGCCCTCACTTGTCGATCCTTCACCCGATGAGACATAGACGACTTCGTCGGTTCCATCTTTAGCCGCACCGAGCGCTGTTCCTACGGCTCCCAAGTATTGGGTTCCCGTCGGACTTGACTGCGCAATGATGCGCCATTTTTTATGACCGTAATGAAACGGCATTGCAAAGCCACCGCTGCTCGGTCCCGTCGCCCGATGAAGAGCTTCAAGGAAAATCTCTTGGACTGTGTACCCAAACGCAAGAGAAAAAGCCATATCACGATAGTACGGATATGCCCAATCATATCCGGGTTTCATAGCAAAAGCAGTAGCAACCTGAGCCGCCTCATGACCAGATGTACCTATGTGGAAAAACACCTTTCCCTGTCGAAGTAAAAGAAGAATCTTATCATCCGTCTTGCGGGCAGTGTACATGATGCGGTACGCATCGATGAGGCGCTCTTTCGAGAGCGAAGACCCCCTTTCGACTGACTTCACGTTCGTGACATCGTTCAGCGTCGCCTGGCCATCGTTTCGTTTTGCCTTTTTTGTGGCTTTGTGATGTTCTGTTTCTGACTTTTTTATTACAGGCATTCTACGTTTTCACTTTCATGATAATGCAATTCTTGAATAAACTCTTTCGCCTCTCGTTCGATGATATGAACACCAAAGACTTCTCCAAAATGCCTTGACAAAGCTTTTGCAACATCATCAAAGGAGACTTCTTGATCTAAAACTCTCTCCATAGAAGTTACTCCCTTATGAAAGATACCGCAGGGGATAATACGATCAAAGTACGAAAGATCGGTATTCACATTCAGAGCAAAGCCATGCATTGTAATCCAATGACTTACCTTCACGCCAATAGCTGCTATCTTATCACTCCCAACCCAAACACCGGTGTAACCGCCTTCCCGATGAGCAAGGATTCCAAACTCAGCAAGCGTACGAATAATAACTTCCTCAAGATCTCGCAAGTAGCGATGAACATCTGCATAGTACTCATTAAGCTTCAGGATTGGATAACCGACAAGCTGACCGGGACCGTGGTAGGTAATGTCACCACCTCGGTCAATATGATACACCTCTGCACCCCTACTCCTCAACTCCTCTTCATTTGCCAATAAATGATCTCCATTTCCTGATTTTCCAATCGTATAGACGTGATGATGCTCGTTCAGCAAGAGGACATCAGATATCATTCCTTGGGCACGGAGGTTAAAAAGTTTCCGCTGCAAATCCCATGTGGATTTGTAGTTAGTAAGTCCGAGTAGTATGACGCTGACCGGGGTTAATTCTCGCATACAATTATTCCAAATTTTCTATATCAGCTAAATCTTGATGTCTGCCAATTGCACGTTTGTTTTTTTTCAGGTTCTCAAGGTCTATAACATCGATTTTCGTCTGCTTGATCTTCATACTCAACCTCTTACTATAACAATCGTCAAATTCGACTCCAGTTAAATCTGACATAAGATCAAGTCGATTTGGAGGATTGCCAAGTTGTATCACAACGTCGGGGTTCAGCACATCTTCGATTGTAATATCCAGCGAACCGAATCCAAAATCTTTCAACACCTTCAAAAGTCTTTCAGCATTCGCCTTGTCTCTTTTAACCCAGACATCAAGGTCCTTTGTGTACCGAGGATGACCATGGAGCGCAACAGCATATCCACCAACAACTAAATATTGGACTTTATGCTCGTTTAATAATTTTATAAACTCTTTGAAATCTTTGCTTAGCTCCATTATGAACTTCGCTGCGTATTTGCTCGAGCGCTTCTAAGCGTTTTTCATACGGTTGCGTCTGCCAGTAAGCAAAATCATTTTGCGGGTCGTCTTTCCGTATGATTCTAATGACCTTCTCTATAT
>JACQVI010000211.1 GCA_016209795.1 Ignavibacteriota bacterium | reverse complement strand
GTATTTTAGTTTCGATACTTCTAAACTATGAAACTAATTTCTACAAGGAACTCCTGTGAATAGAAGCATCTATCATCTTCATGCTGAGGTGTGTAAGACGCTTTCGAATGCAAAACGATTGGAGATTTTGAATCTCCTTAGAGATGAAGAATTGAGTGCGGGAGACATCGTCCGGCGAATGAAAGTCTCTAAAGCAAATGTCTCTCAGCACTTGGCTGTTCTGCGAAAAGCAGGTATTGTGGCAACTCGTCGTGATGGTGTGACCATCTTCTATCGGATTTCAAGCCCAAAGGTCATCAAGGCGTGCGACTTGATGCGAGAGGTGCTCATCGAGCATCATTCTCAAAAACATTCTATTTTAAAAAGACTTGTCTAACAGGACGCCTATGTTGAATAAAAAAGTGATTGTTGTTCTTGGCGGTGGAGTCGGTGGTCTTGTAACTGCAAACGAACTGCGGAGATTGTTACCCCGGCAGCACACGGTCGTCTTGGTGGAGAAAAATCCATACCATGCTTTTGCACCTTCATTCCTCTGGATGATGGTTGGTGACAGGACTCCAGCCTCAATCACACGGGCAGTGCGCGATCTGGTTCGTCCCGACGTGGATGTTGTTCATGAAGAGGCTGTCAATATTGATGTTGCGAACCGACGCATCTCGACGACATCCCAGGCGATACCATTTGATTATCTGATCGTTGCACTTGGTGCAGAATTAGCACCTGATGCTATCCCCGGTCTCAGCGGTGAAGCTCATTCCTTCTTTTCGTTTGAGGGAACTCAAAAGTTATATCCAGCCCTCCAGAATTTCACTCATGGAAAAATAGCACTGGTGGTGTGTTCTCTACCTTACAAGTGTCCGGGAGTACCCCATGAAGGTGCGATGCTCATTGGGGATTTTTTCCGCAAGCGTGGGTTGAAGGATAGTGTTGAGGTTCATCTTTACACTCCTGAATCGCAGCCGATGCCTGTCGCCGGACCGCAACTTGGTGAAGCAGTCAAGCAGATGCTCACGTCCAAGGGAATTGCTTTTCATCCACTCCACAAATTGATCTCGGTTGATTCTCAAAATCATACGCTCTCTTTTGATAGCAAAGAGTCCGCTCGATACGATATGCTCATCGCAATTCCACCGCATCGTGCGCCACGGATTGTGCGTGAGGCAGGCATGACTAATCCCGCCAACGGCGGGACGGGCTGGGTTCCCGTTGATCGTTCTACGCTGAAGACGAAGCACGAGAACGTCTATGCAATCGGCGACATCGCCGCTATTAGCATTCCCGGTCGGTGGAAATCAGATGTGCCTATGATGCTGCCAAAGGCTGGCGTGTTTGCTCACGTTCAAGCTGAGATTGTTGCTCAGCGCATTGTCGATGAAGTAAACGGGCGCACACCGAAAGCTGAATTCTGCGGCGCTGGGTACTGTATGCTCGAAGCCGGTGAAGGTTTAGCTGGATTTGCCTTTGGCGATTTCTTTGCTGAACCATCCCCTCGGCTTGAACTCCGCAATATTGGCCGGGCTTGGCATCTCGGAAAGGTTCTGTTTGAGAAATGGTGGCTGTCGCCATTTGGGATCAAGCGATCGTTGCTGCGGTCAATAATCAATCTTGGTGGCAAGGTTATGAAAATCCCTGTAAAAGCATGAACAATGAAGGAGTAATTTCCATGAAGCAACAAGAAACAATTCACTCGCAGAAGTATGTGCTGTCACATTTTTTCACCATCTATCTGTTGATAACCCTGGTGTGTGCTGTACAACCGACGGTAAACGCGCAGATGAATAGCAATGTTGTCGTTCCGAAGGTGGGTGATCAGGCACCTGACTTTACACTCTACGATTTCAAAGGAAACAAGTTCACACTTTCCAAGCTAACGAAGAAAAGGGCAGCACTCCTATGGTTTACGAATCTTTGTGAGGGATGTCAGTCGAAGATTCCGGAGGTACAAAAGCTGAAGTTGTTGTACCAGAAGAAAGACATCGATGTGACTGCCGTGAGCGTGTTGGGCGAGGATCGGGCGACCGTGGAGGAAGTCATACGGAAAAATAATGTCGCCTTTCGTTTTCTCTATGATCCGAAGGGAGAAGCAACCGAACGCTACAGCGGGAAGTATGTGGAGGGAACTTGTCCATTGAAAAATATCTATGTTATTGAAAGAGGTGGAAAGATTGTCTATGCAAGTCATCTGCCGGGAG
>JACQVI010000210.1 GCA_016209795.1 Ignavibacteriota bacterium | reverse complement strand
GAAACGTACGTTCCACGGAAGTGTACTCCCATGTGAGCAAGAAGAGCATTGGATCGATTCAAAGTCCATTGGATGATTTATTTGACTAAGAAAGATAAAAACGACATTAATGTCGTTATTACAGTAGTTGAACAAAATGCTTCGCATAGGATTGAGAGTTGTTTCCACGACGATATGACGCAATATCATTTGGCAGATATTTACACTCTCTACTGGAGTGACTTTCTTAAACAGCCTGAGACGTATCTTCCGGCTCGTGTGTTCAAGGCAGTGAACCAGACGCTCGCCTGTCGTACACCGAAATTAGGCACACGTGTGTATCGATGTCCTGATTGTGAGCGAACGAAGGTTGTGCATCACTCGTGCAAGAACCGCTTCTGTCCTCGCTGTGGATATACCGAGACGCAAGCATGGGCTGATCGACTGATGACGAAGATCGCTCCTATCCGTCACCATCACGTTACATTTACTCTTTCAGAGGGATTGCTGCCAATCGCCATGCGCTTTCCCAACGCAATCTGCAACGCACTGTTTTCAGCAGCGAGTTGGGTACTGAAAGATTGGTTTGAGTATAAACATCAGTTGATACCTGGAATTGTTGCGGTGTTGCACACAGCAGGGTTTGCCCTGAAGAAGCACATCCATCTCCACGTGTTGGTCACTGGTGGTGGCGTCAAAAACGGACGCTGGCACGAGCTACAACGAAACTATCTCACACGGATTGATCATTTTCGCAAGAAGTTCCGCTGGCGGTTTGAGCATGATCTCCTCTTGGCACTGCAGCGTGGTGAACTTGGCTCGATGAGTGAGCACGAACTCAAACAATTGTTTCTCCAACTCAACCAACAGCAGTGGGTCGTGGCAGTGCAGAAGGGAATGTACAAACCTGAGCATGTGGTGCGCTACATCGGTCGCTATATCAAACGTGCGCCGCTCTCAGAGTATAAGATCAAAAGCATTGATGATGGAACGATTCGATTTGAGTGTAAAGATTACAGGAATAGTGTTGGCGGCAAGCCTGCTGCTGTTGTTGTATCGCTTACGGCTCATGAGTTTCTGAAGCGTCTACTGGTGCACGTACCGTTAGAAGGATTTCATACGGTGCGCTACTATGGTGCGTATCATGGTTCTCAAAAGTCCGCTCGACCGATGGAGCAGTTTGAGTGGAGAGAGCTTCAGCTTCTTAAGACCGGAACTGATCCCTTGATGTGTCCGTACTGTCAAACGGAGATGGTCTATTGCGGGATGGAATTTCCCGAGGTGCAGTATGCGAAAACAGGATAAGCATCGGAACGGTTCACAGGAGAGGTACGTCCAGACAGGACGGAGATGGCTTTCCGAGACTGAAGCGGGCACAGTAGCAGCGGTTTCATGCACGCAGGTGAAGAGCCGACACCGCAATCTCGAGCATCCATGCAGTCCTGTGGCGCTGTACCGCCGATCAAGAGTCGGTGAAAATTCCAAGGGATGTCTATGCGAAGCACTTCGTCCAACTGAAAGATTAACGGCAATGACTGAGCACCGTCAGAGAGTCCACGATCTTTTTTTGCAGTCACTGCGTTAATCTTCCTTAACGTTATACGCCATTGCGCAACCACATTATCACATCTGAAAGGAGATTCTCATGCCCATCCCAATTGAGGATCGCTACAAGATCATATTCGACAACTACAAATTCGCTTCCGAGTATAGGATTCGGCTGATCACTGGGTGGGCTGCCATTTACGCAGGTTTGGCGGCTGCGTTTGCGTGGTTCTACCAGAACTCACGAGCGATCATCTGGATAGTTCCTGCCATCGCTATCGGAATTACAATCCTTATGTGGATTGCTGATAGACGACATCGTCCAGCAATCGGCAGGTCAAAAACAGTAGGCGCAAACATCGAGAAAGACCAGAGTGCACAAATCCCACAAGACCAAAGGTACTTTGCAGACATTGAGAGCGGAATCTCACACAGTTGGGCTATCGATGTTTTTGCTGCGCTCTCTCTGATCCTTCTTGGGATTGCGACTTGCATTCTCATCTGCTACCGAGGAGAATTGCCGTGAAGAAAATATCTATCTCTCTCTCAATGGTGCTGTCGCTCTCCCTAATTTCATGCACTAATAAATTCAATGATGCTGAAGATCTGTTCAAGAAGGGTCGGTATGAAGACGCCTACCTGACTCTCTCCCACGTTGACAGTTCTGCGAAGGATTATCCCGCAGCAAGGCGACTGATGGTACTCTCCACCATACGCCAGTACTCTTTGCTTACAGATTCGCTAATGCATTTGTACCAGAAAGTAGATGAAAACACTGACTCCTCAGCCATACGAACGATCAAATCCATCTTGAACGCACGGAACTTCTTTTTCTCACGTTTGGACAGTTTGCAACAAGAAGAGCAGACATCTGGTCGGCTGAGTAGCGAAGGTCTGAAAAGTGATAGCGTCTACGATTTGGAATTGAATCCTAGTCGCATTGCCCTTGCAAACATACACTGCTTCATAGCGTCATGGGACGACGACTATTCATCACGGTTTGCTGAGGCACGCTCGTCTGTAAGATTGATCACACGTGGAAAGGAGGCTTCACAGGTCGACGATATGCTCAAGGAAATAGACAAACGAGAACGCCAACGTAAACTTGAAGATCGAGCACGCAGACTTTTCGGCACATGGGACTTTGTCCCCTTCTTCGGATCTGGCGGATGTCGAGGCTACATGAGAATATCTCAGCAATGGCTTGAGGTCGACCTTTACTGTTCCAGCCCGTTCTACTCATTCGACCGAAAGTATTTCATTAACGATATCAAATGGAAACCTAACGGAGATGTCACACTCGTTTGTCAGGGTGTCTATGTAACGCTCACTATGGAAAAGGGCGGTTTTGCCTGGACAAACGTTGAGTCATCTTTCGACCCCGAAGCAAGAATCATCTTAGGCGGTAAGAGATTTCACAAATGAATTTGGGCATTCTGGTTTGACGAGAAAACTATTACGCAACGGCGTATAACACTTTAAAAAAGGTCAAAGTCAAGTGATAGAGATCTCCCCTCTCACTTTTTTTCGTGAGTCAACCATAAATTTGATGGCACACGTCAATAGTCGCACACCGACAGACCGAGAGATATCCCAGCAGCACTGCGCCGCACCGGGGTTATTCAGCACGCCAGATGAGCTGATCCAAGTTGCGTGAACCGTGAACGACTCGGTGGATCTCAATCGTGCGTCCGCGGACAACGTAGAAGACAAGGTAGGCTTCAACAATCAGAACTCGGTATCCGAACTCTCGCAGTTTCGGATGGCGCGGCATGCGTCCAAGTAGAGGGTGGTGCTCCAGCAAACCGATTCGTTTATCCAGCTTTTCGAGATACGACAGCGCCCGATTCGGACTATCTCGCGCAATAAAATCAAGAATCTCGACAAGATCAGCGTCTGCAGCGGGAAGATAGCGTAGTGTGTATTTATCGGGCATTAATTCGGCGACGGAGTTTGGTCATCATCTGTTTGTGTGTGATGCCTTTCTTCCCCGCTGCCGATTGAGCTTGAGCGACTGCAAGCTTTTCAAAGAGATCAACCTGGGCTTTCAGTCGCTCGTAATGGTCGATGCTCATAACAACCAGATCACCTTCGCCGTTGGTGGTAAGGTAGACAGGCTCATCTTGGTCGTGGCAAATAGCAGCAATCTCTCTTGTCCGATTGCGCAAGCTTGAAATGGATTTGATAATTGGCATACAGTTTTCTCCTTTTGCGTAATCTATGCACAAATTAATACTAAATTCTGATATAATCAAGTCTTTATTTTTGCGGCGCACTACTGCTATCAGCGATAACACCGACGCTCCATCTTCAGTAGCTTTCTTCATGAATAAGTGCTTTCTATGAACATTGATGGTAAACTCACCCATCGTACGTGGCGCTTCACTCATGAAACTCGGTTGCCCACTCATACTTGGTGTGCTTCTTGTAGCCTGCGGACAAGTTCGGACTCCTGAGAAAGAGACCGAAGCCATTAAGCAAACTCTGTTCTCTTTCTTTGACGCGATCTCGAATTTCGATTATGCAGCTCTTCAGTCTTCTTGCACGTCGGAGTATGTTCTCATCGAGGATGGAGCTACATGGAACATCGACTCTTTGATCCACATTATGAAAGGACTCCAAGAAAGTAAGCTCAGGATCACCTACTCTTTTCACAACATTGATGTACGGATCGAGGGTAATATCGCCTGGATGACCTACGAGAACGTCGGTATTCTTAGCGCTGAGACGGGAGCCGATACTTTACGATGGGTTGAGAGTGCTCTCTTTAGGAAAGAGCAGAGCACCTGGAGAATGGCACTTCTCCACTCAACAAGAATTCGTCAGAGAAGGTAATAAACAGATATTGACTAAGTGATGTTACGAAGAAGACCGCTTTAACAATGAAATCACTGTTTGGTACGTGAGTATTATGAACTCAACCCTCTCAAATTCCCCCTTCTCTACTTGTAGAGAAGGGGGAAGGGGGATGAGTCCTGAGAAAACCGGCTAATCTCATATGTTTTGCATTAAACTGCGTAACATCAGTGACTAACCAAAAAATGCACTTCACTACCACTTAGGATTCGTCGGTCGGATATCGACCTCACTCACCATCACGTTTCTTGGCATCTTGAAAGTATCTGCAACAACTTGAGCGGTATCGTCAGCTGGTGATTTTTTTGATTCACCCTAGTTCGTCAGATGAAAATTCTCTGATGACTATTACTCATGTTACTTTGTGACCTTGCACACCAACTTCATTTCAGCTCAAATGTATTTTCATTGAGAAGACCACAATGAGATGACAACATGTATTTATTTTTATTACATAACAAGATGTTAAGTCGACCTTTGGTTTACATACTTGCTGCTTCGGTGATTTTAGAAGATTTTGCCTTCAGTCAGAGTGAACCATTCAAGATCAACGGGCAGTTGAGCATTTCAACGGAATCGTATTCATCAAACGGTATTCAAGCACGTCGGACCAAGAGTTTGATTCGTACAAATTTTCGAAGCACAATCACTCTATGGGATAAAGTGACAATCCCGATCGATATATTACTGTTTTCTAAGGGACAGCCATTTAGCCAACCCTTTAACCTCTATAGCATGAGTCCACAATTGTTTGGTTGGTTAACTCTCCACGGGGGTTATCTCTCAACGAGATTATCTGACCTTACGTTCGGTGATACACGATTTCTCGGAGGCGGATTTGATGCCAGACCCGGAAAATTTCGTTTGTCGGTGTTCTCTGGACAATCGCAGAGAGCAGTGGCAACAGATACAGCAAATGGCACTCGAGGTAAGTATAGGAGAATGCTGATTGGAGGAAAACTTGGATATGGGACAGACGATGGATTTTTTATCGATCTTAATTTCTTACGTGCTGCGGATGATTCCAATTCTCTGAATAATGCACCAATTGATGTAGCGCCAAAGGAAAACGCAGTGGTTTCACTTGCTTTTGGTCTCCCATTGGTTGATAAGAAACTCAAATGTTCTGGTGAAGTGTCTCTCGCTGCATTGACCAACGATCTTCGTGCAGAAGAGACTGACGCCGTTGGTGGAATGCTACGCTCAATCTTTACACCACACTCATCCTCTCAAATTGATGGGGCGGCGCGGTTGACCGTGAATGTAATTTCATCGCAGACCTTTGCAGTTGGACTCAACGCCCGCTGGATCGGTCCCGGCTATGTTTCTCTTGGCTATGCCCAGCTTCCTAACGATGTTCTGGATGCAACACTCTCACCCGCTCTACGGTTGTTCGACAACAAGCTTTCATTGAAATCATCGTTCGGATTACGCTACAATAATCTTCGCAACAATCGCTTAGCAACAACCCGACGCATCATTGGCTCAGTTTCGACAACAATTCAACCAACGCCGATGTTTGGGGCTGATCTCCAATACTCTAACTACGGAATGCGATCAAGACCCAAGAATGACACACTCAGCGTTGATAATTTGACTCAATCACTATCTATTTCTCCTCGTTATACGCTTGATTCTTTTGGTGGCACAAGTACCCTGATGGCAACATTGTATGTACAAGGCTTCTCAGATAATAATCGAATGAGATCGGGTAACAATGACAATACCACGAAATCACTGATGACAGCTTGGTCGTTAGTATTACCTTCAACACTGATGCTGACAACCACAATAGCGTATACTTCATCTGAAACACCAACAGTAACAACCACCATCAAAAATTTCAGTGAAACAGTCGGCTACCGATTTTTTGACAACAAACTTTCTACCTCACTGACAGTAGGCTATAATTTGATAACAACGTATTCCTCAGATAATCAGCTGAACGGACGAGTGAATGCCAGTTACAGAATTGAGCGCTGGGGAACGATCTCTATGAATTTGTTTGCAAATAGTTACGCGTACCGGGAATCGTCGCAAGCTACTTCGTTCAACGAGTTGCAAG
The DNA here is from genome assembly GCA_016209795.1 of Ignavibacteriota bacterium. Taxonomy (GTDB): domain Bacteria; phylum Bacteroidota; class Ignavibacteria; order UBA10030; family SZUA-254; genus JACQVI01. The sequence goes on along the minus strand of JACQVI010000210.1, from coordinate 22,834 downwards.
GAATATTAACCTATAATGTCTCATTTTAATCATGGAGGAAAATACAATGAAACGCATATTTGTCTTCTGGATGTTTAGCGTGGCCAGCCTCTTACCACTTAGAGCGCAGGTCAACATTAATCTCAACGTCCGCACGCCCATGCCATCTCAGCTTTATCTGTGGGAACGTGATCCCTCGCTGGTTCAACTGGTGATATCGAACTCAGACAACACAGTGTATCGGGACGTGCGGGTATTTTTTCACATCGTGAATGCAGAAAACGGCATCGAGGTTGCTCGATCCAAAGACGATCATCCTGATATGCCACGCTTCACGATTCAGGGGAGGTCAACGATGACACTCTTCAGCTCCGATTTAATTAACGTTAATGCTGTTTCTATTGACGAGAAGATTCGAACGATTGTCTCCACAACAAACAGTATTCCTGAGGATAATTACCAGTACTGTGTTAACCTCGTTGCAAGTGATGGGTCAGTGATAGCTTTCACAGGAGAAGCATGCAAAGCATTTTCTGTGCTTATCCCTGATCCACCAACCCTGCTAACCCCAGCGAATGGTGATACGATCTCTGCTAAGGTATTTCCACGGTTCAGTTGGACCCCCATCTACGTTGCAGCCGGAGTGCAGGCAAAGTACCGCCTCGTCATCGCCCCCGTCTTCGCAGGACAGAGCGGTCGTGACGCAATCGAACGGAACCAACCATTGGAGGATCGGGAAGTAGTCACGGCTTCATACCAGTACCTTCCATCAGATCCCTCCTTCTCTCTGTACCCCGGTGCTGAAGCGTTCGCCTGGCAGGTACAGGCGGTGAATGAGCAGGGAGACCCGGCGACACGCAATGATGGGAAAAGTGAAATATATAACTTCACAATTCCCAGAACGAGTCAAATTGTTGGTTATAAATTCAAGGATGCAAACGGTAACGGAACGTGGGAAGGAAATCCCAACACTCCATCTATACCTGGGAATGAAACAGGTATTTCTGGATTGACAATCACACTCCGCGGCCCCGAAAACCAAACAACCACAACCGATCAGAACGGGCGCTTCGAATTTATAGTGCATACGCCTGGCACTTACATCGTGACCCAGCCGCCAAGCTCAGGATGGGTACCAACAACGCCTTCGAGTGTTACGAGAACAATTCTCCTCTTCGAAGGTGAAACCGTTGCTGAAGTCTTGTTCGGAGATAAAGAAACACAGACAACGTCAGATCCCGGCACAACCACGACGACAACCACGAGTACGACCACGGGTCCAACATGCGGGATAAAGATCGAAGAAGATGTCGCTCCCAAAATGGATGGAGGATTAACTGAATTTTCTAAGGGAGAAAAGGAAATTTATCGTGATGACTTCATTCCACTTGAAGCCGAAGGGCGCGACTACGACAAAGTAAAATGGAAATGCACACCGAGCAACGATTGTGAAGAAACGCCAAGTGAACGTGAATGGCCCTTGACAAGCCGAGTAAAATTTGAATGGGAGATTAAAGAAGGAGAAGGAAGCTTCAAAAAACTTGGCTGCTTGCCGGAGAACCTGCGCAAAGACCAAGGTGAGCACACAATTTTCCAGCCACCCTATGTGCCGTTGCCGGAAGGAAGCGGTTCAAATAAAAAAATCACAAGAATCAAACTCAAAATTATTGACGATAATCCTACTCAGCCCAAAGACCTCCCGGACGTAGAGCGTACAGTAACTATCGAAACCAGTCGTAAAAAAAGTTCACCAGACAAATATTTTATCAAAATCACGTCAGAAGCATATACCCTTCCTGCTCCTCCACCGACGGATGAAAAAACAAAAATTCCTTGCGAGGCAAGCCTGCCTGAATGGAAAAATGATGATGACTTCGTTAAGCCTGTCATTAAGCTCCCTCCTGTCGCTGATAATGATAAATTGGCGGTGGGTGAAATGATGATATTAGAGGCAACAGATCAGCACGAAAAAGATGAGCTCAATGTGGAATGCAAATCACGGATATGCACTAGTACGAAGGACAAGAAACCTTACGAAGACGACGTAGAGTTCAAGTGGACAATTTTATCAGGTCCGGGAACCTTTTTAGGTAAGAATACAGGCAGATTCGTTATTTACCAATCCCCCATGTCTTTGCCCGATGCAAAAGATAAAGAGAAAGTACTCATTCAATGCGAGGTATTCAATCCGTTCGGACTGCAGATTGTAGATAAGCCCAAAAAAGATACAGTTGCTTTTTATGTTCATAACGCAGGTGTTAAGGTAAGTCATCCAGCAGCTTCATGGCTGCCTACAGACACCGGGAAAGTAGAACTCACTTCAACGCTTCAATATGCCGATGGTATAGTTAATAATGAGCTGGTTTGGAAAGATGCCCTGGCACATCAATGCCGGATTCATTTTCTTGAGCTGAAAAACGTCTCACAGGAACCGGGGATATGTATCAACTCCCCCGTAAAAGCAAAAGCCGATAAGTGCAATGACCTGAACCTTAAGCAGGAAAAGGAGCATGAAGCATTTAGTCCCCAGGAGATCCCTGTGGAATGTAAAGGGAAAAAGTTATTCCTTGAAGCAAGAACACAAAAACCGGTAAAGACCTATTCCATCAACATATATTCAAATGATTTCGGCTCGTACGGGTTCCTGCGCTCTTACGCCAATGCTGGCTCCCATCCTGACAACGGACAGATAGTGGGTGCCAAACCCTTTTACCGGTCTATCCCGGTGAAGGAAACCGAGGTAGCGCACCCTAAAGGACGTAAGAAGAAAGAAGAATACAAAGACAACAGGGTAACGATCCCGATGGACATAGACGAAAATCACATCTGTGATACGGGATGGAAAACCACATTGCCTGCGCAGGAAGAGATACCCGACCCCGTTTCTAATATTGATGACGAAGATACTACACCGGAAGGTAACAAGAGGATTGGCGACGGTTTTTCCAATTATGAAGAATACAGGGGTATGATGGTTACAGATAAGAATGGAAAAGCATCTCATATCCGTACTCATAATCTGAAAAAGGAACTGTTTGTTTGCGCTGAAAAGCCGCTGCCGTTTGGAATATGGGACTTATTCGAAAAGGCATCGGGCATTACAATCTGTCCGATAAATAAGGACCAGTATAATGGGCATGACCAGCGTTTTGTGAATTTCAATCATAAAACCGCCCACTCGACAGACATGCGAGGGCTGCACCTGCTTTCAGGCGACCCCGAAAAAGGACAAACCGATGAGGAAGGGGGCGGAAAACGGCTCGGGATAACCTTGCTCATAAAGGATTTGGGTGGTGGAGCCGGAATATCCACTCCGGTTAACATAGAAAAAATAGTTATATTTCCTAAGGCCATAGAGAAATTCTGCAAGGATGCGGGACCAAAAAATAATCCATTGGATTTTAAAACCAAGCTGTTGTGGACGGTAGCTCATGAAATGTCTCACGGCTGCAACGTGAAGCATCACGGGATTTCGCTTTGCAGGCATGCTCCTGATGTAGCTATACCGGGTATAGATGTTATACCGTGCTGGAACACAAAACACGGCATTAGAAGTGGAGATGTAAATTGCATTATGCGTTACGACAACGTAGGCGGATTACATACGAGGGATCCTATTGATTGTGCTGCTACCGATTGCCCGGCTAAGTTTCCCAAACCTGAAGCCATTGGTTCTGTTTTTTGCACCGGCAAGAAAGGCACCGGATACAATGCTAATGACAAATGCTTCGGCGATGCCGATGAAGGTGATTGCATTCATCAGTTCCAAATCAGGCATTGATCAAGCTGGAATACCAAAAAGCGGGGTTTGTTCTGAGAGACACGACCGAAAATGAAGCATTGTAATTTCTCATTCACCCGCCGGTCATGGATTACCCCATAACCAACAGGTGCCCTCTTTAAGGAAGTAGAAGAGCACCAGCAGAATGGCACTTCTCCACTCAACAAGAATTCGTCAGAGAAGTCAGTAATCGGATAGCAGCTAAACAAAAATGCACTTCACTACCACTTCGGATTCGTCGGACGGATATCGACCTCACTCACCATCACATTTCTTGGCATGCGCAACGTATGAATAACAACTTGAGCAATGTCTTCCGCCTTCGGGATTGCAGCCGGATCTTTTGGCTGAATGGGTCGAGGATCGAACTTCGTATCAACGGAACCGGGACATAGTGTGATCACTCGAATGTTGTGTTCTCTCACCTCAAGCATTAAGCTTCGTGCGAATCCGATGAGTGCCCATTTTGTGGCGCAGTAGCCAGCACCACCGATAAAAGCATTTCTGCCTGCAAGTGAGGAGATATTGATGATGTCGCCAGAATTCCGCTTGATCATGTGCGGTAACACAGCTCGTGTACATAAGAACACACCCCGCATGTTTACAGCCCACATCGCATCGAAGTCTTTGGGTAACAATTCAGCAACCTTCGCAAACGTGCCTATGCCAGCATTGTTGATAAGAATATCAATCGTCCCAAATTTTTCTGTGGTCTTTGAGACCAGATTCTGAACATCCCGCTCTTGTGAAATGTCAGCCTGGACAGCCAATGCCTTACTTCCAACCTTTTCGATTTCCAATGCAACGGCATCAATCTCGGATTGAGTGCGTGCGGAGACTATAAGGCTGGCACCTTCATTGGCGAGTGAAAGTGCTATGGCTTTACCAATCCCACGCCCGGCACCGGTAACGATGGCAACCTTATTTTCCAGGTTCATACATCCCAAGTGAGTTGTGCGGTAGTGGGTGGAATTTCGATCCCAGCACTTTGTCATGGGTCATTATGGTCTACACTCTCCACTCCTAGCGCTTTTAAATCTAAAATCACAAATCCCCGCCTGCCAAAGCGTAGCGGCGGGCAGGCAAAATTTAAAATTCATTCGATGTCTCCTTGAATTGGTCGTATCACTAATTCATCCACAACAACATCATCCGGCATCTGATAGGCAGCTAACACAGCCTCTGCGACGCTTTTCGCTTTCATCATGCGGTGAGCATAGTTCTTTCTATCTCGAATGCTCCACATTTCTGTTTCAGTGGGTCCGGGAAGAACATTAATCACCTTGACGTTGTAATGGCGCATTTCCTCACGAAGGACTTTTGCAAGTCCAAGAAGCCCGGCTTTCGTTGCTGTGTATGCAGCAGAGCCTTCAAATGTTTTTATAGCGGCATTGGAAAGAATGTTGAAAATCCATCCCTGCTTTCTCCTCGCCATAGCAGGGAGAACTGCTTTGATACATGCGATCGGTCCTTCAAGATTGGTGCCGATGATACCATTGAACTCTTTAAGAGTAGTTTGTAGAAAAGCTTTAAAAACTGTAATGCCCGCGTTGTTGACAAGGATTTCAACATTCCCGAGTCGCTTTTTGATTGTTCCTGCAATGTTAAAGATTGATTCCTCTTTTGAAATATCCAATGGAAAAGAATACGCTCGTCCACCAAGTTGAGTAATTTCTTTCACGACGGAGTAAAGGTCTCGTTTCGAGCGCGCGGAGAGCGCCACCTCACAACCAATCGATGCAAATTGTTTGGCAATTTCACGTCCAATGCCACGAGAAGCGCCCGTCACCCAGACAACGGGGCGATGAATAGACACATCACTACGGCGCTTTGCCATAGCTCAGGCAAGTTTACTGCTGATGAGGTTAAGGAACTCGTTGCGGGTTCGCTCGTCATCTCGGAAGGAGCCAAGCATAGCGCTTGTGGTTGCCACAGAATTTTGCTTCTCGACACCACGCATCATCATGCATAAGTGTCGAGCTTCAATAACAACGGCAACACCATCTGGTTCAAGTGTCTCGTAGAGCGTATCTGCAATTTGCTGTGTCAATCGTTCCTGCACTTGCAGTCGTCTGCTAAAAACTTCTACAACTCTTGGCAACTTGCTCAGTCCAATAATTTTGCCATTTGGAATATACGCAATGTGTGCTTTGCCATAGAATGGAAGCATGTGATGTTCACAAAGACTGAAGAAATCGATGTCTTTGACGATGACCATCTCATTATACTTTTCCGAGAAGACGGCGCCGTTCAGCACTTTCTTCACATCCTGTTTATAGCCGCTCGTGAGAAATTCCCAAGCCTTGGCGACACGCCTCGGCGTTCGGCGCAGTCCTTCGCGCGCCGGATTCTCGCCAAGAATTTCCAAAATTTCTCGAACTTGTTCTTCAAGTGTTGTTGTCTTCAGTAACTCTTCTTCCATATCTCACCCCCGGTATTCAGCAAAATTATCCGGTGTCTCATACACTTTAACGGAATACAAGCGTCCGGCAGTAATCTTCGGACAGAGAATCCGCCAGAAAACTAATGCAAGATTTTCTGCCGTTGGAATCACGCCTTTTAGAAAATCGACGTCAACGTTGAGATGTTTGTGATCGACCTTGTCGACAATATCGGCATCGATCAGGTCGGCAAGCTTTTTTAAATCCATGATCATTCCCGTATCCTTATCAGGATCGCCAACAACAGTAACCTCAAGCTCGTAGTTGTGTCCATGTCCATTGGGATACGCACACTTGCCGTAAATTTCCAGATTCTCTTTCTCTGAAAACTTCGGATTATAGAGTCGATGCGATGCACAGAAATGTTCTTTTCTCGTTAGATAAACCATAATGTTGTCTACATTCCTTCTTTCCCTAGATACTTTGAATAGATTAGCCCAGCTACGATTCCACCCAGCAACGGACCAATCCAATACACAATGTGATTATCCCAGTATCCTCCAGCCAATGCAGGTCCGAACGATCTTGCTGGGTTCATTGATGCACCTGTTAAAGGACCACCGGCGAGAATACCCAGAGTCACAGTCAATCCTATGAACAATCCGCCAACCTTCGGCGCGCGAGAATCGATTGCAGTTCCATAGACAACGAGGACTAAGAAAAACGTCAAAATGAGTTCCATCAATATTCCCGCACCAATACTAACATCGGCTGCAAGCAGTGTCGATCCAAGCTTGGGGACTTCATACATTGACAATGGAAAGACTGACTTTACAGCCACTGCACCCGCTGCTCCGCCAGCAAGTTGTGCGATGATATAAGCGATTGTCTCCTTTGGACTAATTTTCCTTCCAATGAACGCTCCAACAGTCACCGCAGGATTGAAATGTCCACCAGAAATATGTCCCATTGCAGATGCCATGACTGCAATAGTCAATCCGTGTGCAAGTGCTACGCCAGCCAAGCCTGCATTCACACAGATGGATGAGACACCGATGAAAATCAAGGCGAATGTGCCGATGAATTCTACAGCTAACTTTTTAGTGAGGCTCATAACTTCTTCTCTGATTGATTCATTTCTTCATTGGCTCGTTGACTCAATGAATCAATGAAGCAATTTATAATTTCTCCAGCACTTCCTCTGTGTGTCCGTTCACTTTCACCTTGGGGAAAATATGGGCAACCTTGCTATTCTCATCGATGATAAATGTTGTTCGCTCGATGCCCATGAACTTCTTCCCTAAGAAGGACTTCTGCTTCCACACGCCGTATTCTTTACAGATTTCCTTGCTTTCATCGCTTAAGAGAGGAAATGTAAGACCATATTTCTCTGTGAACTTCTGATGAGACTGAACTGAATCTGCGCTAACGCCAAAAACTTCTGCTCCTTTACTCCGAACCCGAGCTAAATTATCCCGGAATGAGCAAGCTTCTGTTGTACAGCCCGGTGTATCATCTTTCGGGTAAAAGTAGAGAACGACTTTTTTACCCCGGTAATCATTTAGCGAAATGGTTTTGCCATCTGTTGAGGGCAGAGAAAATTCAGGCGCTTTATCACCAATTTTAAGACTTGCCATGTTGGGTTTTAGATTGAAGCAAGAGCTTTCCTCACTTCATCATACGGTGGCTCGATGCCCGGATTTTCTGAGATCCAAGCATACTTCACTATGCCGTTTTTATCAAGGACAAACACTGAACGTTTAGAAGCAGCGTATCCTTTCAGTCCGGCGAAATCCTCGTGCACTCCGGCATAGTGTTTGATTATTTGCCGAGTGTAATCACTCAGGACAGGAAATGTTAGTTTGTTCGCCTCGGCAAAAGCTTTATTGGAAAACGGGGAATCTACACTGATAGCGACCACTTGTGCACTCATGTTGTTCAATTCAGACATTGAATCTCTAAACGTACACATTTCCTTGGTGCAGACACCAGTAAACGCCCCAGGGAACAAGGCTAAGACGGTTTTCTTACCTAAGAATTCTTTTAGTGACCGCTCTTTTCTCTCAGTATCTATCAATGTAAAATCAAGTGCTTTGTCTCCAACTTTCAGTGACATAAAATTCTCCTTTCGATATTAAGATTTTACTCCGAAAGAACCCCTTCGGAGAAATAAATATTTGAACAAATTATTGGAAACCAATATTTGAAGTGAATTTGTATATCAAAATTAGACAATAGTTGGCTTAAAGTCAAACTTAAGTACGATGCATTGTGCTTCAAAAATATACTCCATACAAAACGACGGAAGGATAGATTCTCACTGCTGGTGCAGGGAAATGGATGAAATTTAGCGTTTGGCTCAGTGTTCGCAGAAACCAAGTATCTTGGGGAATGATTTTTGTTATATCATAGTCAAGCGCAAGGAAGTACACACGGTGAGGATTTGGATTCGCGATATCACGTGCCCCATAACCAACAGCAAAGCATAGAAAATTAGGCAAGTAAGGCTCTAATACTTGTGGAAGAATGTTGTTGACTTTTGTGCTCATCCAGAATGTCTGTCCTTCATAATCATCCATCATCAGATGTTTTTGTCCTTTAAATCCAATCCCACCAGGATTGCCCAAGAGGTCAGAGGGATGATAGCTCAATTTCAAGTCGACCTGTTGTAAGATAGGGACATAATAACGTGCAATGTGCCATCCAATGCCAGTGGTGTTGAAGAGAAAATCGACACGGTCGAAACCCCACGTGGAGTATCCATCCTCTACTTCGACAAATGTTAGAAAGAGCAAGCTTGCTCCAGCTCCAACGAAAAGAGCACCTTTCTCAGAAACATCTGCCCATTCAACAGACTTTTGTATCACATGGGCAAAGAGGGCAGCACCGTAGAAATGACCAATTTTATCAACCCAAAGACCGTACTTCAAATCTTCTTGGAAATGAAACGATCTCCGGTTATCCTTCCACCAACCATTTTGCTGATAGATGTGGATGGCAGCCATACTACCAAGTACTGTCCCACCTATGAGGGTAAGTCTTCCGTAGTTAATTCTCGGATTCATTCGAATAGTAGGTAATGAGACACTATCAGAATGTGCTTGCTGCCGAGAGTAAATCTCTGGATAGAAGATCCTTATGCTGAAATCAACAGACGAGTAGCCCCCTCCGCCAAGCTTGCTGGGTGAGCCTTTGTGAATGTTGCCAGCTCGGATTTGGGAATGAAGGACAAGGCAAACAAGTATGATAAAAGCCGATTGCAAGAATCGAGCCACAAGTGTAGAAGTTACTTAACTGACTCGGGAACTAAAAGTTTCTGACGAAAATATTCAAGTGTCCGCTTCAAACCTTCCTTGCGATTGATCTTTGGTGCCCACATTAAGAGTTTGCGTGCTTTTGAAATATCCGGCTGACGAACCTTAGGATCATCTTCCGGCAACTCCTTGAAGACAATTTTACTGTTGCTGCCTGTCAACTCTATGATTTCTTTTGCAAGCTGTACAATCGGAATCTCATCGGGATTGCCAATGTTGATTGGTTCGACAACATCCGACATCAACAGCCGATAAATTCCCTCGATCATATCATCAACATAACACACACTTCGTGTCTGGCTTCCATCACCAAACACAGTAACATCTTCGCCTCGCAATGCTTGCGACATGAACGCTGGAATCGCGCGTCCGTCATTAATGCGCATGCGTGGTCCATATGTGTTGAAGATGCGAGCAATCCTTGTATCGACACCGTGGTAGCGATGATACGCCATTGTCATCGCCTCGGAGAATCGCTTTGCCTCATCATACACTCCCCTATAGCCGATCGGGTTGACATTTCCCCAATAGGATTCGGGTTGGGGGTGAACCTGCGGATCTCCATACACTTCAGAAGTTGACGCAAGAAGAAATCGAGCCCCTTTTGCTTTTGCCAAACCGAGAGCTTTATGCGTACCAAGTGATCCCACTTTCAGCGTCTGAATTGGAAGCTTGAGATAATCGATTGGGCTTGCGGGAGAAGCGAAATGAAGAACATTATTAACCGTCTCATCTATAAAGATATAATTAGTAATATCGTGGTTAATGAATCGAAAGTGCTCGTGACCCAACAGATGTGCGATGTTCGACGTTTCTCCTGTAATCAAATTATCGATACAAATGACATACTGTCCTTCGGCAAGCAATCGGTCGCAAAGATGGGAACCAAGAAACCCAGCACCACCGGTGACCACACTAGCTATCGATTTGTTAGAACCCTTAGAGGTCATCATCAAAACTGGCTAAATAGTAATGACGAAGCACAGGAGTGTTGGAATAGTGGAATATTGGAATATTGAAGATTGCAGAAAAATGCACTCATGATTGATATGGCTCAGATGGTTCTTTTAATTCCATTTCCCAAGTCCCTACCTTCTGTTTTTCCTGCAACGATTTGATAAGCGCCAGTAACTTGTTTTCAACTTTGTAATGAAGTTCATCGAACGAGTGAAAATCATCCTGAAAAATCTTCTCGATCAAATTTAAGCCTGTAACCCTCGTCATTAACTCACCTAATGAACCAAGTCCAACATTGAGAAAATAGAGATATTCATTAATCGTTCGACGACAATAACCCTCTGCAATGTTTGCTGATATCGATTGCGCAGCATCAAGAATTTGCCCTTGAAGTTTAAAGTCAACCTTCTCAAGCTTCGAAAGCATCCGAAAGACGATAGAAAAAAGTTCAAGTGTGTCATTCCATACTTCTAATTTCATATACCCACGATTAATATTCTTTCTATTCGTATATTGCATGTTTCATTATTCCATCATTCCGCTATTCCATCATTCCATCCTTCTCCCAACTCCAAAGTACACGAATCCTTTCTCTTTCAAAAATTTGGGATTATAGATGTTACGACCATCAAAGATGACATGCTGGTGCATGAGAGATTTCATCTTATCAAAGTCTGGTCCACGAAACTCATTCCATTCCGTCACAACAACCAAAGCATCCGCATCCTTGAGTGCTTCATAGTTGTTTTCAAAATACTTCACAGTGTGACCGAGATACTTCTTAGCTGCTTCATTGGCAACAGGATCATGAGCGTGAACAATAGCACCTCGTTTGAGTAACTCCTTTGCAATAGTAATCGAAGGTGCTTCGCGCATATCATCAGTGTTTGGTTTAAATGATAACCCCCATAATGCAATTGTTTTCTTCTTGAGCCGACCGTTAAAGTGTTTCACAATTTTTTGTACAAGCCATTTACGCTGATGATCATTGACGGATTGAACAGCATGTAGAATTTTAAAATCATACTCATACTCATCGGCAGTACGTGCAAGTGCACTCACATCTTTTGGAAAGCATGAACCGCCATACCCAACCCCCGCAAAGAGAAATTGTGAGCCGATTCTGGGATCGGTGCCTATCCCTTTTCGCACCATCTCCACATCGGCACCAAGACGCTCACAAAGGTTTGCAATTTCGTTCATAAAGGAAACTTTTGTGGCAAGAAATGCATTGGCTGTATATTTGGTCAGTTCTGCACTACGCTCATCCATGACGATAATTGGATTACCCGTTCGTACAAACGGTGCAAACAAGTCCCGCATAATAGCGATTGCTTTCTCACTCTGTGAGCCAATCACGATTCGGTCGGGCTTCATGAAGTCGTTCACCGCAGCACCCTCTTTCAGAAACTCGGGATTGGAGACAACGTCGACTTCGTAATCAGTATGTTGTTCAATAACTTGACGAACCTTATCTGCAGTCCCAACAGGCACAGTACTTTTGTTCACAATCACCTTGTAGTCATTCATGAACTTAGCGATATCAGCGGCAACATTGAGTACGTGGCGTAGATCAGCTCCACCATCCTCATTGGGCGGTGTTGGCAAGGCGAGGAAAATTACTTCCGTCTTTTTTACCGCCGACCCAAGATCCGTCGTGAACGATAACCGTTTTTCATGGATATTTTTCTTCAACAGCTCTTCAAGCCCCGGCTCGAAAATGGGTGATTTCCCTCTTCGCAGTATCTCGACTTTCTTTTCATCAATGTCGACACAGATGACATCATTACCAGTTTGTGCAAAGCAGGTCCCCACCACAAGCCCCACATATCCTGTTCCTACAACACTAATTTTCATGGAGTTTTAATTTCTTAGGTTTGTATGTAGTTTTGGAAGTTATTGTAAAAATAAGTATAGGAATTTTTCCAATGATTTACAATGCTCGAATTGAATGACTTCATTACGGGTAATACAGAAGCCATCAATCCCTGAAAAATACTTTCACCTTTTCTATGACGTACTCAACCTGTTCATCAGTCATCTCAGCATAGATGGGTAAGGCAAGGCATTCTTGAGCTGCGGTTTCGCTTTCGGGAAAATCACCTTTCGAATAACCAAGATGGCGATATGCTTTCTGAAGATGGAGGGGAATAGGATACGCGATGGTTGTGGCAATACCGTTTTCTGTGAGAAACTTCTGCAATGCATTTCGACTTTTCGTCCGCACGACAAAGAGATGAAATACATGCCGTGCCTCAGATAATTCGTACGGCATTACTAAGTTACCGATGCCAGCGAGATGCTTTTTGTACTCCGCAGCGATTTGGCGTCTTCGTTCTGTCCACTTGTGAAGATATTTCAACTTCACACCGAGCACGGCACCCTGTATATTGTCCATACGGTAATTGTGCCCCTCGAATTCATGCTTATATTTTTCAACCTGACCATGATCGCGGAGAAGTCGAATTCTCTTTGCAAGTGCGTCATCATTTGTCGTGACCGCGCCGCCTTCTCCATAAGCACCAAGATTTTTTGATGGATAGAAACTGAAACAACCAGCGACACCAAAGTTTCCAACAAATATCCCATCATATTGTGCCAAGTGTGACTGACATGCATCCTCGATGACGCTGAGTTTGTACTTTTTAGCAATTTCACAGATTGAATCCATAGCCGCAGGCTGACCATAAAGATGAATTGGAATAATTGCCTTCGCATTACCTCGTTTTGATCGCAAACATTCCTCAAGCTTTTCAGGATCAATCGTGTACGTCTCTGGATCAATATCAACAAAGACAGGAGTTGCACCAGTCAAAGAGATTGCTTCAACCGTTGCAATAAACGTAAACGGTGTGGTGATGACCGCATCGCCCTTACCGACTCCCAGTGCCCACAATGCGGCGTGGAGTGCATCTGTTCCAGAGCCAGCAGCAATGCAGTGTTTTGTCTGATGAGCTTTTGCAAACGCTTGCTCAAAATCGCTGACTGCCTTGCCGAGAATGAATTGTGAGCTTTCAATGACTTGGTGAATTGCAGCATCAACTTCTGGTTTGATGGCAAGGTACTGCGCGTGTAAATCGGCGAGAGAGACTTTCATTGAAATAGTAGTTAGAGTAGTTTTCTCACTTTTGTCTAAAAGTAACGAAATCATGTCTGAATTCCAAGATATTGTTGAATTTGACTCTGGGAAACTCGATACTTATATTAGTTGAGGCGATGGAGTTCGCCTTTAATCATCCCACTTCTGACGGGATTAATAACTCCTACACAATGGCATTTCGCTAAAGTGGCAGGAGTTTTTTATTTTAGAACATTGGCAAAGGGTTATTAACTTGAAAAACTATCTTTTCGTTTTCATTGGTGGTGGTATGGGTGCTTCCGCCCGGTATTGGTTGTCCGGTGCCGTCTATCGATTCTTGCCGACAGATTTTCCATACGGTAATTTAATTGTCAACGTTCTTGGATGCTTCTTGATCGGACTTCTCATGGTGTCATTTCAGGGACGATTTATTGTTCATCCATCCCTGAGAATATTTTTGGCAATTGGAATTCTTGGGGGGGTTACAACATTCTCTTCATTTAGTTATGAAACGCTTTCTCTTATTCAAGACGGCGAAATCTTTCGTGCTTCCGTCAACATCATTGCCTCCGTAACCTGTTGTTTGCTTGCAACTTATCTTGGAAGTCTTTTGGGAAAAATCTTGTAAATTATAATGTGAAAGGTCAATTGATATGAAACTTGCTGGTGAAGGAAAACTCTTAAGAATTTTTTTAGGAGAGCTTGATCGTTTCGAGCACAAGCCCTTGTATGAAGCAATCATTTTAAAAGCCCGTGAAATGGGCTTAGCAGGTGCAACAGTTCTCCGTGGAATTCAAGGATTTGGTGCTGGCAGTCGTGTCATCCATACGGCGAAGATTCTTCGACTTTCGGAAGACCTACCAATTCTCATTGAAATTGTTGATACAGAGGATAAAATCAAGAGCTTTCTTCCTATCGCCGATGAAATGATCGAAAAGGTTGGCTGTGGTGCGATGATGACTATAGAAAAAGCTGAGATCATCAAGTACACCCACGGAAAATAAGAGCTTGATTGGAATGGAATCAGTGCTAGAGGAAGGAAGGCTTCTACTTCGTTTGATTTTTCTGCGGAGAGGGTGGGATTCGAACCCACGGTAGAGACAAGCCCTACACCGGTTTTCGAGACCGGCCCTTTCAACCACTCAGGCACCTCTCCTTTATCCTGGAAATTTCTCGTCAAGCCACTTTCTTCCAACACCGCTTTTAAGAAATCGTTCTCTCTCACGAGTTTCCATCAAACTCTGATAAGCCTCAGAATGAATAACAATCCACGGATTCCCTTGCGAAGTAAATAGAGTTTTTCCTGCATTGTGTTGCTCTAAACGCTTCTGCCGGTCGTCAGTGTAACCGACGTATCTTTTCTTTAATTTATCGCTCCAAAGCACATAAACAAAGTACATTGATAGCTCCACCGGTTTTCTGCGCCAGAGGCGCATCCGCCTTGGGTGGAGAGACCGGCCCCCCCTTCTGCACTGCAGGTGCATGAGGCTCTGGCTCAAACCACTCAGGCACCTCTCCGATCTTTGTTTTGTGCCAATTTAATCAAAGCGTGGTTTAAAAGCAATCAAAGAAAAAGTAACACTACCGTGCGCTGAATGCAGGGAGTTCATCCATGCGGAAGCTTAGATGGGGGGTGCAAAAGTCTTAAGAGTCGATGTTACGCAAGGAGGCAAAAAAAGAGGTGATGAATAATAATCACACCTCACCTATAATCCCTGCCCGCCGTCCGCCGCGGCGGACTTTGGCAGGCGGGGGTGAGGTGAGTTTGGAATTTTCTCGCCTATACCTTGTTTTGCGTAACATGAGTTAAAAGAACTTACCCGTTGATAACGAGTTCTTGCCCAATCTGAAGTCGGTTACTGCGGAGGTTGTTCCATGCTTTCAATTGAGAGATGGATACTCCAAATGTAGAAGCAATTTCATGGAGTGTATCTCCCTTTTTGACGATATAGAAAGTCTTCTTCGGTTCCTTCGTCGAAGTATTTTTTGCTATCGACTTAGGGGGTGTCGATGTTGTTCCATTTTCTTCAATGAAAATCTCTAGTCGCTGAGCAGTCTTAATTAAATTTGAGCGTAAACCGTTCCATCGTCGTATATCCTCAGGAGTAACACCATATCGCTTTGCAATGCCTGCAAGATTATCTCCTTCCTGAACAGTATAGGTTAACCAATATGGACTCGATCTGAGTGGATGTTTAGTGGAGCTTTTTGAAGCTAACACCTTTGAGTGTTCAGCTTCTGAAAGTTCATTAATCTTTGCATAGCGCTCGATCTGATCGTTCTGTACCCAGATCGAAAGCGTTCCTCCAGCTCTGATTGACTTTCCATACGGAATTTCATTCCACAAGCGAAGGTCACTGACACGAACATCATACAATTCTGCAATTTGACCAAGCGTATCGCCTTTCCTGATCCGATATATAAGTTTTGCTTTTCCCTTCGTCACATCTGCCAGAGCTTTACGGTTCAATTTAGCGCGAGACTTTTTCCTTTCTATGGATGCATCTACAAGATCCGACACTCTGGATTTTGCCGATGCAGGAACTGGAATAACCAGCGTCTTTCCTATTGATATCCGATGTGTGCTTGTTATGTGATTTGTTTCTGCAAGAAGGGTAACCGTGACCCCATATTTCTTTGCTATCGAGCCGAGAGTTTCTCCCTTACGTACTTTATGAACTAACCAATCGCGCTTTTGATCTTCTGGAACAGTAGCGTAATTCGCTTCAAACGTTGAGGCTTTGCCTACAGGAATCCTCAACGAATATCCTTTGTAACCAGGAGGTGTGCACCATTTCAAAAGTTCAGGATTCAACTCTCGAAGCTTCTGAACATCCGTCTCAGCGCATTTTGCGAGAACGGAGAGATCAACACTTCCATCAATTGTAACAATGTCGTATGTAAGAGCATCTGCAGCAGTGACGTCGAAACCGTATGTTTTCGGTTCCATCGCCATGACAGCAGCAGCAATATACTGTGGAACATAGCCCCGAGTCTCACGCGGTAGATATCGTCGTAGTTTCCAGAAATCAGTCGACCCGCTCTTCCGAATTGCTCTGAAGACCCTTCCGGCACCTGAGTTATATGCAGCAATTGCAAGATACCAATCGCCGAACTCTGCATAGAGATCCTTGAGATGACGTGCAGCAGCTCTGCTCGCTTTCTCGAAATCTCTTCGTTCATCGTACCAGAAATTGCCCTGCAAGTCGTAAAGTTTACCCGTTCCTCTCACGAATTGCCAAATACCTACTGCCTTAGCCCATGAGCGAGCAACGGGATTCAAACCACTTTCTATCATCGAAAGATAGATAAGCTCTTCCGGTAAACTTTCAGCCTGGAAGGCTTTGCGCATCAGGGGGAAATATTTGCCGCCGAGATGCAACCAACGTTCAAAGTGTTCTTGTCCTCGTGTCTGAAAAAACTTGATGAATAGTTCAACGTGGCCATTGATGACAAAGGGAATCGTTGTTGAGGCAATGATCTTTGTTGGCTCGTCCTGATCAAGACTTTCACCTTGCTCTGCTAGCTGATTCAACTTCATCCGCAATGCAAAGATTGATGTTTGTGGGCCCAAACTATCAATGCTCGCAATATACTTCTCGTAGTCCTCGACGATACTCCGACTGAGATCAGCAAAGTCTTTATTGCTCTCGATGTTAGGATAATACCCAAGTTCGTTCAAGATAGCAATCGCATTTTCAAACTCTGAAGCCGATACACGAGAATCTCCCTGCCCTTCCGCCTCAAGTGCAGTCAAGTAATGTTGACGTGCACGCTCGAGTAACTGTGCAGTTGCCTCGTCGTATGTGGAATCTTCTGTTACTGAATTGACACCACCGGTGCCTTGTTCTTGAGCTGAAGACTCTTCAGATGGTAAACGCTGGGAAAGCTGAAGGCTTGATGCGTCTGAGCCTGATGTCGACTGTGTTATTTTCTCAGACGAACAGCCAAGCAATGCAGCTATGGTCAGAACAACGTAGTAGATTTTTTTCAATAAGTGTCTTCCTATATATGTTCAAAAATAATGCTGAAAATATAGGAGATTACGGTAAGAATGTCAAGGCTTTTTTGAAGGAAAGTGACGAAACGCAAGGTTACAACGGTATATTCCCATGTTTTTTCATGGGATTTTCATCGACCTTGCTATCGAGAACCTGCAGTGCATGGATGAGTTTTGGCCGGGTTTCACTGGGAATAATAACATCATCCACGTAGCCTCGTGCAGCAGCAATATACGGATTGGCAAACTTTTGTCGGTATTCTTCGACTTTTTCTTCGAGAGCTTTTTCTTTATCGGCAGCTTGTTCAATTTCTTTTTTGAAGATGATTTCAGCGGCACCATGCGGACCCATGACGGCAATTTCAGCGGTGGGCCAAGCAAAATTAAAATCGCCACGGATGTGCTTGGAGTTCATAACATCATACGCTCCTCCGTATGCCTTCCGTGTGATCACAGTGATTTTTGGAACAGTTGCCTCACAAAAGGCATAGAGCAATTTAGCACCGTGCTTGATAATGCCTCGCCACTCTTGATACGTTCCCGGCATGAAACCCGGGACGTCCTCAAACGCAACGAGCGGAATGTTAAACGCATCGCAGAAGCGAACAAACCTTGCACCTTTCACAGATGAATCGATATCCAATGCACCAGCCATTTTCGACGGCTGATTGGCAACTATCCCGACAGGCTTTCCACTAAGCCGAGCAAAACCGACGATAAGATTTGGTGCAAACAACTCATGAACTTCAAAGAAGCTCGAACCGTCTTCATCCTTGTCGACAACCATTTCAATGATGTGCTTCATGTTATATGGTTTACTTGGATTCTCTGGGATGATCGTGTTGAGGTTTTCTTCTTTTCGATCTGGATCGTCCTTCGTGTGCTTGACGGGCGGACGCTCCTTCCAGCTCGAAGGAATGTAACTTAACAACTTGCAAATGTACTGAAGACACTGTTTCTCGTCCTCGCATGCGAAATGCGCAACGCCAGATTTTGTAGCATGAGTTACTGCACCACCAAGGTCTTCAAATGAGACATCCTCATGAGTTACAGTCTTTACCACATTCGGACCTGTGACAAACATGTAGCTTGTACTCTTTACCATGAATGTAAAATCAGTGATGGCTGGCGAATAGACTGCACCACCAGCACAGGGACCAAGGATTGCAGAAATCTGTGGGATAACGCCCGAGACTAAGGTATTGCGTAGAAAGATATCGGCATAGCCACCGAGACTGACTACGCCTTCCTGGATGCGCGCACCGCCGGAGTCATTCAAACCGATAATCGGTGCACCGACTTTGAGCGCCATGTCCATAATCTTGCAAATCTTTTCAGCATGTGCCTCTGAAAGCGAGCCACCAAAGACAGTAAAATCCTGACTGAAAACGAAGACAAGCCTTCCGTCAATTTTACCACTGCCAGTGACTACACCATCGCCGAGATACTTTTGTTTCTCCAAGCCAAAGTCGTATGACCGATGCTCGACCAGTGCATCAATTTCTTCAAAGCTTCCGGGGTCGAGCAGCAGATCGAGTCGCTCGCGGGCTGTGAGTTTGCCTTTTTTGTGCTGATCTTCGGTACGCTTTTCTCCACCGCCGATCTTGGCTTTCTCTTTCAACTCACGGAGTTGTTGAAGTCTAATGGAGTCTTTGGATTTAGACATAGTTCGTCTTCGATGGTTTATTTATTGACTGAAGAAATATAGGGAAAGAGGAAACGGATGTCAAGAAATGGTTGTACTCTAAGAAACACATAGTCGCAGGATACCAACGTTACAGTCAGTAGGCACAATATCTTAATCGACGAAGACTTTTTCCTTCACTTGATCAATTGCTGTCTTAAGGTAAGCATTCGGATCGTGATACAGCGCCCCTGCTGGAAGCCAATCCCACAGCGGTCCTAAATCCCTCCGCACCTGATCCTGATAGAACTGTGGAAGTTCGGTTGTCTCCTGTTCGAAATAGCGCCGGAATTTCAGGTCCGCGCCGAGCAGTCGACGCACTTCGATGTTGTACCTGATCCTGCCAAACCCCTCGGATGATACAGCCCGCACCACGTTCATCCACCGCGGGATCGTTGTCTTGGTCGCTCTCAGACGATTAATAATTGCATTCCAGGAAAATGTATACTTGCTGAGACTGATCACATGATCATAGAATTCAAGCCACGAATAGTTCTTCGGCTTTACATTCATAGCACGATTGTTATCGAGGAAGTGGAACGGGAATGGTAAGACACGGTTGGCGCGCTGATATTCGAGATTGAGCGGCGCGGCTTGTCCAAATGCGGAAAGCAACGAATAGCCGGGAAACGCACCGGGTGTCCTATCCACAAATCTTTTTGTAAGCTCAAAGGGTTCTGGTCCTTCATCCACGTCAAGTCCTAGCACAAAGTTGGTTTGTATGTATGGAATGTACCGCAAGATCATATTGACATGTTCGGAGACTTGTCTGACTTTATCCATCCCCACCAATCTTCCTGTCTTCGACTTATCTCCCAGGTCGTACCACGATTCAATTCCGGGAAGTATAGCTTTGAATCCATTGCGTTTGAGTCGCTTCACGTGTTGTTCCGATAATAGTGATAAACTGCTTTCGGCGATAAAGTCGATGCTGTTTGGCGGCACTGTCTCTTCAATTGCATCCAGGTAATCGTCGAATCGGACACCGAAGTTTGGATCGTGCCAGCCGACGCGTGGACGCCTGAATTTCCCTAACAGAAACGAGAGATCATCTTTCATCACTTCGAAGTCAAGCGGTTGGTAAGGCACAACCGAATCGATACAAAAACTGCACGTATATGGACAGCCTAAGCTTCCAAGCATCGGAACTAACTTTATGAAGGGAGCTTTCCGAACAGTGGGCTCGATGAATTTCCAGCGTTCACGTACTCCAGGGAGTGAAGCGGGTTGCTGCAGAGCGGCAAGGTGAATGCCTATTGGTCGGTGCTGAGAACAGTCATGCAAGATCTCATGGATAACATTCTTGTCGGTAAAACCCACGACGTAATCGAAGTACTGCTGCGCATCCTGTGGGTAGCAGCGTGCATGAGGTCCCCCAAATACCGTGACGGCACCTCGTGATCGAAAGAGGTTACTCAACGCGTATGCCGTTTGAGCAGCCTCCGTGAAGGCGCCTATAAAGACAAGATCGACATTTTCGGGTAACTCATCGACTAAATTTTCAAAACCGGTATAGCACACAAACGTAACGTCATGTCCTTCTTCCTCACACCACACTGCTACGACTTGAGGCATGATGCTGGCGAGATTAGCATTCATGATACGGGCATATAACGCTCGGGTAGGTCCTTTGGTAACAAGGTCTATTACTCCAATGCGAAGCTTTTGCATAATGCTACCTTATATTGTGACTGTGTGTTCATAGATTTGGTTTTTTACACTTATTCGACCACCCCTGTGCACCTCCTTACCTGAGGAAGGGATTTAGAGGAAGTTGTTCTCTTTTCAATTGAAGCCTGTTAGTTCGTTGAACGAATATAGGGAAAACGGGGACAGAATTCAAGAAGTGGCAGCTTGCTATACTACCTGTCTGTCAACTCCTTCCACTTCTTTCGCCACGGCTTATTTCTTCCTTTGTGTTCTTTCGATGCCGATGAAGACTGCTGGACAAGCGAAGGAAGTTTCACATCACCAAGGGTCTTGAGTGTAATATTTCCCCGATAGGTAAAAAGAATTTGCTGAAAAAATTTTTTCTCTACACCGACCACAAGAGAAATCGCCTCGCCTTTCTTCCCCGCGCGTGCCGTTCGTCCGACACGATGGGTGTAGGAATCCACATCTTTGGGAATTTCATAATTATACACGTGGGAAATGTCCTCGATGTGAAGTCCACGAGCGGCGACATCGGTGGCAACAAGCACGTTGAATTTTTTTTGACGAAAATCAGCCGTGACACGCTCTCGCTGGGACTGAGACATGTCTCCATGTAAGCACTTCGCATGGACGCCCTGCCCCGACAATTTCCTCGCAAGTTTTGCCGTGACATGCTTGCGATTGCAAAACACGAGCGCAAGGTCTCGCTCATGCTTGAGCAGGTGAATGAGCAGCTGCAATTTCTGCTCTGGCGTTGTTTGATAATACGTCTGGCGAAGAAACTCCGGCTTTACTGCAGAAGCCAATTGAACATGCTTAGGATGATGAAGATACTTCTGGCTTAATTGAGCTATCTCTCTTGAGACAGTTGCACTGAACAATAATGTTTGACGTTTCTGCGGCATCCATCGAAGGATGCGCTCGATATCCCGGATAAAGCCCATGTCCAACATGCGGTCGGCTTCGTCAAAGACAAGATAATGAATCGTTTCTAACGTCACTGCCTTGCGGTCGAGGAGGTCGATCAGTCGCCCGGGCGTAGCGATAATGATATTTGTTGTTTTCAGTTTCTTCACCTGATCACCGATGGACACGCCGCCATAGACTGAGGTGACGCCAAGATGTTTCCCGTGAGAGAATTTCACGAATTCACCCGAAACTTGGACACATAGCTCACGTGTTGGGACAAGCACAAGCGCACGCAATTCATCTCGATGATGAAGCTGCTCGATAATAGGAATAGCAAAGCTGAGCGTCTTGCCAGAGCCGGTTTCCGATTGCGCAAGAACATCACGTCTGGCGAGAATGGCAGGGATGATTTCATTCTGAATCTGAGTTGCTGTGGTAATGCCGTGGCGTGCCAGCAGGTTTACCATTGGCGTACTTAATTGCAGAACTTCAGAACGCATAGTATGCTATTTTTGAAATACTTGAGAAATGTATTAGTGGAGTGTGCCTAAGCATCTTACCAGCGTCGCCCGCCGCCGCCTGTTCGGTTACCGCGACCGCCACCCCACCCGCCTGATTTTCCACGAGACGGACGCTCAGCTCGGGGTCGGGCTTCGTTCACATCCATTGATCGCCCTTTCAACTCCTTGCCATGTAAAGCAGCAATTGCAGCTTCTCCCTCCGTTTTTTCTGACATTTCGACAAAAGCGAATCCTTTGGAAACGTTGCTTCCACGATCTTTAACGATAGCGACTTCGACGATTTTCCCAAATGGCTGGAACACTTCTGTCAAATCTGTCTCGCTGACGTCACGCGATAAATTACCGACATAAAGTCTCATGTTGACTTCCTTTTAAATAAGTTAATGAAGAGTATTTTTATTATTCATTCGTGCTCATCGTTGGTTGAGCTTGTAGGCAGGATACGAGTAGAAGACACAATCCTTAACGGTGAGAATGCTGAATGACTGTTATAAGGTAACCTTAATTACGGTGGAATCCAAATAAGACAAGAATGGGCATGGCAAACTGATCTGATTCAGCGAAACTGTATAGGTT
>JACQVI010000213.1 GCA_016209795.1 Ignavibacteriota bacterium | reverse complement strand
TTGATAAAACGCTTATACGGTAACGCAGTAGCAAAAAGAAGCAATTCGCGAACCAAACTCATAGCGGGTTTACCTGAAAAATAGGAAAATAAGATGTTTTACCGTCAGCATAGTCTTGAGCTAATTGAGGAATTTCATCGAACTGGTAAATTCTTTCAGGAAAAGGTGGAATCCAGTTATGAGTTTGAGCGAATTGTATCGCCTCAATGGCTTCGGGATAGCGCGCGTAGCTGGTATTAATATGCTGGTGCCAATATCCACTTTCGAATGCGCGCATGGTGGATAAATGCATACCAAGTTTCCATCCTGATGTGGTAATCACACTGGGCTGAGCCAAAGCTTTTAACGACGCTCTAAACACAGGCTCACCGATGTGATCGATTAATATCGAGGCCATTTCACCATTGGTTGCCTGAGCCACTGTCTGTAAAAAAAGCTGCTCGGCGGCAGTATAATTTTTTTTGTAAACAACATCTGTTTGATAACGTTGCTGTGAAAAATGTATAGCAGCGAGCGGTCGACGATCAATTGCTGCAATACCTTTTTCTTTCAAAGCAGCCATGCGATTTTCATCAGATGTGAACATGATACATTGGTAACCACTCAACTTTGCTAATTCTAACTGCGCCCAAGCGACACCTCCACCCCAACTGACGACGTAGGGATGGGGGTATTCTTGTTCGGTCAGCATAAGTCGAAACGTGCCATGGGCAACTTTCCAATTGCCAAATGCAGTCACGTAACGCAGAGAAAATCCTGCCCACTGCGCTGGATGAAATGGCGTATCTTCTGGTAACGCAATTATCTGGCGTTCGTGCAATTTGGTTGTTTTAGCCATTAACCCGATGGAACCAGGTGAGTCGTAGGCCAAAGCAGCAGTAACAAAACCAAACCGATTCCACTGCCATGCTCCCGAAAAAACCAGGCACAGATCGCCAACCTTGGCGCTTTGCACCTTTGCTCCGATTTTAAGAACACGCACAACGCCAGCATTACCAATAACCCCCTCCGTGCCAATGAACAGCTTGACACACAGCAGGTAGCTGATATCTAACGCAGGTTAAGTATCGTTTTGAGAACCAATCTTTAGGAAATCCTTATGATACTGCGTTTATTGATATCCGCCTTTTTAATATCTCAACTGGTTAACGCTGCGCCTATTGAAATAGATGAATTTTTTGCATCATCCGAATGCGTTAATCCCAATGCTGAAAACGAGTGGATGCGCTGGAAAGACGAGTTTGATGGTGTTTTTGCTATAGGCCCGCTAAGCGGTCAAAGTTGCCTTAGAGGCAAGCACTTGTATTCAGAAAATAGGCGTGGAGAAGCTCCTTGGATTGCGCAAGTTAAATTGAATGATGCACAGGAGCAGCCATTTGCTATTTTTGGTCAACAAATGGGAGCCTCGCCTTTGTATGTTGATCAAACGTATCGATTTGGTGTTTATGCCGGTGATCTTTATTGGAAACAATTTGAACGGATAGGTGATGAACGCAATATTCGGTTAAATATCAAGGTCTACGCGAAAAGCGCGTTTAATTCGGCGAAACTAAGTAGCGAAAAAGTGACGGCCGTCCATGAAGAATCTATCGTGATTCCACTCAAGCCGCATTTAGAAAGTTGGCCCGCGCTGTCTAATTTCAACATGATAGTCAATTGGGAAAACGGTTATCTTTTGGGCGGGAAAGTATACGAAGTTGGAGCTGAGCTCAAAAACAAATTTGGTCTTACAACTTATGTTTCATAGTAGATAGCTTACAAGGCTTTCTCATCGATAAAACGGGTTCCAGTTTGGTTATAACGCATAGCGCTACTAACGACGATTACTACTATTTGATTTCAATTAAAACCAGCGCCGAAAATACGAAAAATCCGAACAAAGTAATTGGGCTTTACACGCTGGACTTTTCGAAAAAGCTACCTTGGCAAATAGCGTCATTACAGGTGCCATCTTTTCATATTCCGCATTTTGAGAATCAACGTCGACGAGAACAATCAATTGATTTAAGCATAAAACCGAATTGGCAGATTGAGATCCCTGAAGTTTCAGAAGAAACATTAAAAAAATTCCAAACAACCTTAGAGAGTTTTGAATTTGTTTCGCATCCAATTTTAGATAAGCTCGTCGTCGATCTTAACCGAAATCCTGTCGCCATTGCTTCGTTTGTGCAAAATGAAATTGCGTTAATCTCGGGCATTAGCATGTTTGGTGATGCTAAAGGAGCATCAACAGCGCTTAATCCAGCAAAAATCGATCGCAATGTTTTGCATGTTTATCTCGAACGGCAAGGTTCACCGTGGGAGCAATGCGCGTTGCTGGTCTATTTACTGCGCAAAGCGGGATACTCGGCGGTCTATGCAACTGCGCCCTCTGGCAAGCTCGTGATGGAACGTGACCGCATGAGCAATATGCTTGGCATTCAATTACGTCGCGCACTTAGCTCCCTTGGGGCGTGGTCAAAGTTAATAACTTTTCAAGAAGCGGATTTGATTCCCGTCAATTACCCCTGGGTGATGTTATATGACAAAACAAAGAAGTCGTGGGTTCATTTATTTCCGTGGATCAAAAATATTCAAGTTCACGAAGGTCTCGACTTCTATCCGTTGATGCCAAAAGGTTATCAAAGCGCGGCACAATGGATACGGCATTATTTAGAAAATGATCCTGCTATTTTCAAACATGTCAAGCTCGACGGCAACGATACTGCCGCCGTACTTTTAGAACGTTTTATTGAAGAGCATTTGCGTGCGCACGGTAAAATGCTCGACGATATTGGCGTACGCTTTCAAAATGTGCGACAACAATTCGCAACATTTGAGCAATTTCCGCGGCCTTACAGACTGCAGGGCAATGTGTCGCTTGTTACTTCTCTTATCGAGAAGTCCGACCTTTTCACAACGGTTACGGTTCAAATACAGTCGCAAGATGATCCGGCGACTCGAGTGTTTTCGACAAAACCCATGAAAACAGCGCAAATTCAAGGACGGCCATTTTATTTCTATGCGACGCCAATCGCTGATAACAATTTTGCGCATGATCTGGTCATCGAAATGCTACCCTATGGACCTACAAATGGCGATATCGGATTGTTCGATAATGATACGAAAATTTTTCTTAAACAACGTCACTCGGTGTATGTCAATCATTTCACACAAAGTTTCGTCATAAAAATAATTTACGAGCAAGGAAACGAACAAGATGAAAACACTTCGATAATGGCTCACGAAGCTAAAAAAACAGAAATTTCTTATACATTTGCCAAGGGCGTAGCAGCGGCCATCTGTATGAATATCGGTCGCGTTACACCTGAAATGTTAAATGTTTTAGCATCGCAGTTTGAATCTCGTCGAGAAACGGTAAATAGCCATGAACGTGTCGGCATTCTCAATTACTTAACGGGTATGACCTATTACAAAAAATTGAGTGACGCGGAGGCATTTTTAAGGCGCATTCATAAGGTTTACAACGCGCCGTTATTTGCGGCGGGGCTTTCAAAGCTGAGTCCGGATTTATCCTATGGCAGCCCGAATATTTCTCCTCAGGGCTATTTTATGGGGGAACCAGTTTTGCGATTTCCGCAAGTCGACATGCAACTACATTTGATACGGCAGATTTTTAATAACAGCATTCGACCGGATTATGGCGACGATAGTGCAAATGTAATTGATCCGTTCGCGCAAATGATGATCGTTGACGGATCATCCAATGAACATCAAATCTTAAACGACATGTATCAAGATCACTACGCGATCTCGACGGTGAAATTGTTGCAACTTTCGCATAAACATCACAATGGTTTTTTAACGTGGACACAGAAACAATTTGCCGGCGCTAATCTAAATATTTCAGATGACATACCCCGCATAAAAAAAGAGGCACAAGGGCAATGGGATGCGACGGCAAAAGCATTGGGCTTTGACTTAAAAAACAATCGCCTCGACGTGAACAATAAAGATAGTTTTTATGCATTTGCCTATATGACGCCGGGTCATGTAAAGAGCGAAAATGGTGATTATACCGGAATGGGAACCTTGATTTTCTCCCCGGGTTCTTGGTCCGCACTGATTTCAAGCAACAAAAATTATATTCATGGCGGTTATGGCAGCCGTTTACCACCGCAAACTTTTCATCAAAGCAATGTCCCGAACATTAATCTTGAGCGCACCTATGACAACGCATTTCGTATGGGCGGGATGAGCACTGAAGCGAATTATCACCAACAAAGTTATGTGAATCCTGCTGAAAGTTATCAGCAATCGCTGAATCAGCAGACGATGAGCGGGTACTACGACTACGTCAATCAACAAAGCGTAGATGCAACTTTAGGGCAAGTGACGCCGAACGCGCCCTTTGTCGAGGCTGCACAACAGCACTGGCACGGTGTACAAGATCAACGTCGCTACGAACCAGTAGCGCAAGAAAATGTAGCAAGAATGCTTGAACAAATACATGGTTTTGAAGTTCCATCGTCGTCCGCAGGAGAGTCTCCTCAAATGCGAGCGTCGCACACGTATGAACATATTCATAATCGAGGCGCACTTTATCCTGAGACACATCCTGATCACCAGCCTTTTCTTAATAAGGTCGCCGATCCAGTGAATATTGTCACAGGCACATTTTATATTGACGAGGTCGATATTACTTTGCCGGGTGTGTTTCCCCTCGAGATTCGGCGTAACTACAGCAGCGCCAATGCGTTGCCCGGCGATTTTGGCTATGGTTGGAAAAGTAGTTTGGTGTCCTATTTGGTGCTTGCGGAAAATGGGCTTATCGAAGCAGCTGAAATGGATGGTACGGTTTTAGTCTATCGTCAAAAGCCGAATGACGATGTCTGGCGCGTGTACTCCGAAGACAACCCACAACTGACCAACAATACGTCAGCCGGTATCGGTGGGTTAGCAAATGCATTTCATAACCGCATCACAAAAAGTAAACAAGATGGCAAAGTAGTTTACACTTTAAGGGGAGCCGACGGTTCAAAACGCATTTTCATTGTACGTTCGTTCGCCGTTGAGCAAATGTCGCGTGAACGACCTTACTTAGTTAGCTGGCAAGATAATCGCGGTAATGAATTGCGATTTATCTATAGCGAAACAAAAGGAGAAAACGATTACGGCAAAATTCGTCGCATTGAAAGTGATAACGGCAATGCACTGTCTTTTGAGTATGACACAGCGCAACGTGTGATTCGCGCAATGACGATTGACGGTCGTATTGTTCGTTACACCTACGATAAACAAGGTGATTTGCTTCAAGTCACAGCGGCTGATGGAGCTGTTACCGAATATAAATACGAACAGAAAATCGAAGCGCGCAAAGAGAATCTGGTTTATTCAACGCATCGTTTGATGGAACAAATCAAACCAGGCGATCGGCGTTTGATTAATGATTACGACAACAATGGGCGTGTTGTAAGACAGCGCGCAACGGTTGGTCAAAGCACAGAGCTCGTCGTCAATGCGATTTTTAAATACGCCAAAAGCAATGATAAATTTGCGATGACAGAGGTCATTGCTCCCGCCTTTGATAAAGATAAAAAAGATAGCATTACAAAATATCACATTTATGACGGGCTCATTTATCGTATTGACGACCCAATGGGTGTGGCGACATATCAAAGTTGGTATTTAAGTGCTGAGCAATATTTTGATGCAGAAAGCGTGTCGATAAAAACGGCTGATGCGTCGCAAAGCAAAGGGTACCAAAAGAGTTTGAAAGAGGTCGTCGACAAACGAGGTCTTCGCACATCCTATGAATATGACAAAAACGGTAACGCTGTTTTGGTACATCTTACCGGTGAAGATTTAACAGGCGATGGTGTTTCACAATCAGAGGCAAAAAGCGTTTATGATTTAAACACAAACTTATTAATCGAAACCAGTAGCCAGATGGTCAATGGCGATGTAAAAATTGCAAAATATTTTTACGATAGGCAATATCATTATCTGCCAGCAAAAATC
>JACQVI010000201.1 GCA_016209795.1 Ignavibacteriota bacterium | reverse complement strand
TGGCCATCAAATACTCGGGCGTAAGCACCCTTGTTGTTACTCCCCTGTATTTCATTTCTCTGGCATGTCTCACAGCCTCTTCTTCAAGCGCATCCACAGGAATAAATTGAACTGGAATTCCCCCTATGACAATATGCTCTCCCTTCCATGAATATCCTTTCTTTTTCAGATAATCAAATATAGGTGAGAGAGAAATCAGATTTTTCTCTTTCATTTTTCTTGGTAGCGTCATAAACACATCTAAATCATATGTAAGAAAGGGCTCAGTATAAAACAGCGTTGCAATACCACCGCCTATTGCATAGTCCTCAATGAGATTTTTCTCTCGTAACTCATTGATCACCTTAAGTGTCTTCTTCATTTATGAATGGAAGAGAAAATTTTCACCCAAGTGAGATAACCTCCCCCGGTGCCATCTCGATCACTTTCCGTTTCATCGCTGCTGGGAGATATTTTTTCAACTCTGATAGTGTTCCCGTGAGCACAGGAAATGTTCCATAGTGCATGCCCATGATGTGTTGCGGATGGAGGAGCTTGCAAGCTAATGCCGCTTCACGAGGACCCATGGTGTAGAATCCACCGATTGGCAAGAGTACCAATTTCGGTTTATACAACTGTTGAATCAACTTCATGTCTCCAAACACTGCCGTATCTCCTGCATGATAAATGCTGAAGCCGTTTGCAAACTCTACCACAAATCCAGCAGCTTCACCTCCCGGAACAACCGATCCTCCGATATCAATGTCCGAGCTGTGCCGAGCATCGACCATTGTCAGCTTTACGCCATCAATTTCTACTGTACTGCCCTTGTTCATTCCCTGTGCGGTTGTTACACCCTGCGACTGGAAGTAGAGATACAACTCATAGATACAGACGACTTTTGCATTAGTTCGCTTGGCAATCTCGACAGTATTTCCAACATGATCGGAGTGACCATGGCTGACGAGGATGAGGTCAACGTTGGGAATATCTTTTGCTTCGGGTGGCGCCTTCGGATTGTCAAGCCACGGATCAATCAGAACTGCTTTTCCATCTGGCGATTCAAGCAAAAAGGCAGAATGACCAAACCAAGTAACCTTGATACTATGTTTTGATGACGTTGTTGAACTTCTTTTCACAACTACACTCCAGAACGGAATAACGATCTATCGTTCAGCTCCTTCAAGCGCAGACATCGCCCTCTCGATATCCGCAACATCGATAATCACTGCGGCGGATTTCTGCCCTTTGCCCACTGTCCCATAGCAGAAATCAATGTTGAGCCCGACGCTGCCGAGCCTTGATGCAACGAAGGCAAACGACCCCGGCTTATTATCGAGATCGACTCTCAGAACTTCCCGAATTTCGACTTGATACTTAGCACGAGTGAGTATTTTTGCAGCGCGGTCGAGATCTGAAACGGAAAGCTTCGCTATGTCTTGAAACAGACCAATCGCCTCGATGTTAATTTTCTCTTTCGAAAGATGACCCAGCAGTTCGCCAAGCGCCCCCGCTCTGTTCTCAACAACGACAAACAGTTCTTTAATTTTTTCCATAGTGGTATCCTTTCTTGATGGACTACTTCAGTTTGAGCTTATCAAGTTTTGGTTTGATAACTAATCGACAGTATGGTGCATTTGGATTATTGTTGTAATAATCCTGATGATAGTTTTCTGCTTCGTAAAAGTGTGTTAACGGCTGAATTTCTGTAACGATCAGGTCACTGAACTTCTTCGCTACCTCCTTTTTCGATTTCTCCGCTGCAAGCTTCTGTTGTTCATCATGGTAGAAGATAGCAGAGCGGTACTGTGTTCCAACATCAGCTCCTTGCCGATTAAGCGTGGTGGGATCGTGAGCTTCCCAGAAGACATCGAGCAGTTTTTCATAACTGATCTTTGCCGGGTCATACGTAATCTGAGCGACTTCTGCATGACCTGTCGTCCCGGTACAGACTTCTCTGTATGTTGGATTGGGATTCGTGCCGCCGGCATATCCAGCGACAACTGATGTAACTCCATCCAGTCTCTCAAACACCGCTTCTACGCACCAGAAGCATCCAGCACCGAACGTGGCTTTTTCAAGGTGAGACATTTTGATTTCCTTTTGTAAAGGTTGACTGTAAAGGAAAAATACTATAAGCAATAGTTGTTTCATCATGTTCAAACTCGTTTACAAGAATGTACAACAATTTAACAAAGGAGACAATTCCCTTCAATGTATTACCACTAGCTCCCCTCTAAAC